>JAILBC010000108.1 GCA_024681295.1 Bacteroidales bacterium | reverse complement strand
AGCACCACGGTCTCGTCCCAGGTAGTGGGCACGCTGGCGATGAACTGGGTGCATTCGTCCTCCTTCAGATAGTTGCTCGGACTATCGCAGAGCATGTTGAAAGGCGACTCAAAGATGACGTATTCGGCTAGCTGACGGCAGCGGGTGCCTTGGCTCATCGGCTCAGTGTAAACAGCCCTGAAGTTGTTCTTATTGGCATTCTTCATGGCGCCTTGGGTGTAGTCGAAAGAGCCTGCCACCATACGGATGAAGGGGATGGTGACCTCGTTGAGCACCAGGTCGCTGTTGTCGTCCCACTTGGCCTGCTCCAGACCGTAAACGCCTTCGTAGTTCAGCACATTGGGGTAGGTGCGACTCAACCCCGTTGGCTTGTAAGCTCCATGGAAGTCGACAAATAAATGATATTTGGCAGCCATTTCAGCCATGCGGTAGTAAAACTCCACCACCTTCTGGTCGTCGCGGTCCATGAAGTCGACCTTGAAGCCTTTCACGCCCATCTCAGAATAGTGCTTGCACACGTGTTCCATATCCTTGTCGATGGCGGCGTAACCAGCCCAGAGGACAATGTCTACGTTACGTTCCTTGCCATAATTCACCAGCTCTTGAAGGTCGATCTCAGGCACTACCTGGAACAAGTCGGCTTGTTTGTTGACTGCCCAGCCCTCGTCCAAGATGACGTATTCGATGCCGTATTTTGAGGCGAAGTCGATATAGTATTTGTAAGTGTCGTTGTTGATGCCGGCTTTGAAGGGCACGCCATAGATGTTCCAGGCGTTCCACCAGTCCCAAGCTACCTTGCCGGGCTTGATCCAGCTGAGGTCTTTCACGCGGCAGGGTGAGGCAAGGCGGTACACCATGTCGTTGTCGGCCAGATCCTTGTCGTTTTCGGAGATGATGAGGCAGCGCCAGGGGAAACTATGCTTGCCATCCACTCTGGCGACGTAGTTCTCATGTTCCTTCACCACATATTGCAGGTTGTTGTGGCCGCCCTGCTCTTCCACTTTGGGATAGCCGGCGTGGCAGCTGCTGAAACCAGTCTTACCTGTCCTATTGCGGAGATACAATCCCGGAAAACCTTCCAGGTCGGCCTCAGTGATGACCACTTTTTTTCCGTCTTTTAGCTCTACCATCACGGGCAGAAAAGCCAAACGGTCGGGGTCCATCTTGCTCAAGGGTGTGATGGTGTAGGTGTTTTCGAAAGAATTGAAGAACTGCTGCTGGATGAAGTCGCCATCGCCAGGACGGGCATTCACGTAGGGAATCCAGGCGGTATAGTCTTCATCGAAGTTAAAACTGGCGGATTCACCTTTGATGAGAAGTTGCCGATTCCGGAAATTGGTGACAAAACGATAGGCTACCCCGTCATCATAGGCGCGAAAGATGACTTTATACCAATCGTTCTTAAAGCTGATTTCCAGTTCGTTATAACAGTCTTTGATCTGATTTCTTTTATAAAAATGCGCATCGATGACTTGGTCAACCGATGTCTCTTTGGCTTTGACACTAAGAAAGTCTGAACTAAGGACGGTGCCATTGTCGAGGATGAATACGATCTCCGAATCATCAAGGATTTGGGTGCCCTCGTGTTTCACGGAATAGGTGAGTTTATCTCCGGTTTTGATGCACACGGAGATTTTTCCGTTGGGTGACCTAAGGTAGTATGAATTGCCAGGAATTCTGGCCGTCTGGCCTAAAAGATTTATGCTGATCAGCGTGAGAAATAAAAGAAATAAGACCTTGTTTTTCATGGATTTTTTATTTTTGCATCAAATAAATGATTGAATTATGGCACTATTATTTATCGGCACCACTGAAATCATCCTCATCGCCCTGGTTATCCTGCTGATTTTTGGCGGCAGAAAGATTCCGGAGCTCATGCATGGTTTAGGTAAGGGTACCAAAGCTTTCAAAGACGGCTTGAACGGAAAGGACGAAGAGGAGAAAAGTGATGAAGTGAAAAGTGAAAAGTGAAAAGTTATCACCTTCAACGCTTCACTTTTCACTCTTAACTCTTAACTAAGCTCGAACTGTTCCAAGAACTTCAGATCGTTTTCAAAGAACAATCTCAGGTCGTTGATGCCGTACTTCAGCATGGCGATACGTTCCACGCCCATGCCGAAGGCGAATCCCGTGTATTTTTCAGGATCGATGCCGCTGGCGATCAGGATGTTTGGGTCGCACATGCCGCAGCCCAGGATTTCCACCCAACCCGTGTGCTTGCAGATGTTGCAGCCTTTGCCACCGCAAATGTTGCACGAGATGTCCATCTCCGCCGAGGTCTCGGTGAAGGGGAAGAACGAGGGACGGAAGCGCACCTTGGTGCCTTCGCCGAAGAACTCTTGGACGAAGTGATAAAGGGTTTGCTTGAGGTCGGCAAACGACACGTTTTCGTCGATATACAGGCCTTCAATTTGATGGAAGATGCAGTGGGCGCGGGCTGAGATGGCCTCGTTGCGGAACACGCGGCCCGGGGCGATGACGCGGATAGGCGGCTGTTGCTTCTCCATGGCGCGGACCTGCACACTCGAAGTATGGGTGCGGAGCAGGATGTCGGTGACCTTGTTCACGTTCGGCTCCTTGTTGATGAAGAAGGTATCCTGCATGTCGCGTGCCGGGTGGTCGAGAGGGAAGTTCAGGGCCGAGAACACATGGTAGTCGTCTTCAATCTCGGGACCTTCGACGATGGTGAAGCCGAGGTGGGAGAAGATCTCGTTGATATCGCGGCGTACCACCGAGAGGGGATGGCGTGAGCCGCGCATCTCGCTGGCGGGCATGGTCATGTCGAACCCAGCCTCTGAGGTGCTCTGGGTCTCAAAACGCTCCAGCTGTTCTTCTACTTTGGCAGTAACGGCGTTCTTCAGCTCGTTGAGCTTCATGCCCATCTCCTTACGGAGTTCGGGAGCCACGTTCTTAAAATCGGCGAACAAGCCAGGGATGATGCCCTTCTTGCTCAGGTAGGTGATGCGGAATTCCTCCAAGGCCTCTTTGCTCTCGGCCTGGAAGTTCTTCACTTCATTTAGTATTTGTTCAATTTTCTCTTTCATTGGTGAAAATTACTTGCAGCAATCTTTGGTCTTCTTTTCCTTGCAACAATCTTTTTCTTTTTCGATGGTGATGGATTCGATAATCACCGGCTCGACGGGCACGTCCATATAGCCAGTCTTGACTCTAGCGATCTTGTCCACGATATCGATACCTTCGGTGACTTCACCGAACACGGTGTAATCGCCGTCGAGGTGTGGGGTGCCGCCCACGGTCTTGTAAGCCTGGCGTTGGGTGGCGTTGAACACCTTGCCTAGACGTTCCTCGTAGATGTCAAGCGTCTTGTCATCATACACTTGTCCTTGAACGATGTAGAACTGCGAGCCGCTGGAAGCCTTCTTGGGGTTCACCTGGTCGCCTTGGCGGGCGGCGCAGAGGGCGCCTTTCTTGTGGAAATGGTTGTCGCGGAATTCGGCAGGGATAGTGTAGCCGGGGTCCACGCGGCCGTCTTTGTTCTGTCCGCCTTGGATCATGAAGTTGTTAATGACACGGTGGAAGGGCGAGCCGTTATACCATCCTTCGTTCACCAGTTTGATGAAGTTGTCGCGGTGAAGCGGTGTGTCGTTGTACAATTTAGCTTTGATTGTGCCGTAGTTGGTGTTGATGACCACCACGGTCTCTTTCTGTTGAGCCTGACAGTTGAGGCCGACAAGAATAAGAGTCATAAGTAAAATCTTTTTCATATTTTTAATAATTATTCTTTTACAAGTGAATATTTAATCTCGCATTTCAAAGTTTGATTTTGGTTGGCGTCGGGACCAGCGATGACCCAGCGTTGGGCGTTGTAGGAGGCGCCAGCGATGCTGAGGTATAAGCCTTTGCTGTTCTCGCTGCCTAGGATGATACCCTGAAGGTATTCCGAGATGCGGAAGGTGACGTTTTTCTTGGTGCTCGAATAACTTCCGCCGTAGTAGCTGGTACCTTCCATATAGTCGGGCAATAAGGCAGTGCCCCCTGTTTTCTTCAGGCTGATCACAGCCAATGTGGTAGGTGCCAACAAGGTCGTATCGATAGTCTCCGAGGCGGGGATGATGAGTTTGGCTTCGTTGATGATGAGGTGGGTGCCGTCTTCCTGCAAGGCATTAGCCCAGTCCAACAAGTCGGGGAAGCTGATGAAACTACGGATGCCTCCCATGGACTGGAGGTAGAGTTGGGTTTGGCCCATCAGGGTGTCGTTTTGTAGCACTTGCTGGGTGAATTCGGCTGATCCGAGGGTGTAGTCGTGTAAATATTGGTTGAAATAAACATCGTCGGAGGTGATGTAAAAGTCGTAGCGCATGGGGTTGGCATCGGGGGTCTCGCGGTAGTAGACCTGTAGTCTGGTGACCGTGTTGCTGGTGGGGTTGAAGTAACAGATGGCGCCGTTTTGGCTGACGCTCTCGCAGCAGATCTTCAGGCCATAGAAATAATTTTTAAAGGCATCGGGGGTGCTGAAGATGGCGCTATCGGCCGTCGCCAGTTGTTCTGCAAAACTGTTGTCAAGTGGGATGCGCAGTACGGCTTGTGAGAGGGTATCGTTGCCGACCACAATGCGCGTGGTCTTAGGCCTTGGCTGGAACTGGAAGTTGTTGGCCAGGTCGAAGCCCTTTACCTCCACGTCGGAGAATTGGTAATAGTTGTCATAACCACTCAAGGTGTCGGCAAGCTCGTACACATGCACGGTTTGAGTGGTGGTGGTGTCGCCGTAGTAGCCGTTATATGCCAATTGGAGGACCACTGAGTCGATGACTGGTTCATCGCCGAAATAATGGTTTGTCGATGAGACATGCAGTTGGGTGAAGAGGTTGGCGTCGGTCCGACCCATCACGGGGTCCATCATGGAGCCCAGCAGCACGGTGGTCAAGCCCTTGCTGAAGAGCGAGTCGATGCACTCAGAATGGCAATGGATTTGAAGGGTGTCGATATAATAAGCTCCGATGTAGTCGTTTTCGGAGAGCAAGCCATTGCCGATAGATTCGGTGGTTTTGCTACATGCAGTATATAAAATAACTAAAACACTGATTATCAGTGCTTTATGTAAAAAATTACAATATCTTTTCACAGTGGAATTCACTCGTTTAAAATGGTGTCGTAAAAATCGTTGTAGGTATCGGCGTAGTTTTCGGCGGCTTGATATTCCAGGATAGGTTTGTTGCAGGTTTTGAGGTATTCGGCGATTTCGGGATGGATTTTTTTGCTGCCGATGATGATACCGTCGGAGAGGTCGATGGCCGACTTGGTGAGGTTGACGTAGTTGGGTTCTTTGAAGTATTTGAGGTCTTTGGCGGCCATTCCGGGGAGTTTCACTTTTTTCTCGAAACCTTCGCGGAGGGTCTCCTTAAAGCCGTCGTCATAAATGGAATAGACGATTTTTGACTCGTTGAACAGCGGGTTGTCTTTATAAGCACGTTTGATGAACAGAGGCATTAGGGCAGACATCCAGCCGTGGCAGTGGATGATGTCGGGCGACCAGCTTTGTTTCTTCAAGGTTTCGATGACACCGCGGTTAAAGAACACGATGCGGTAGTCGTTGTCATCGCAGAACTTGCCGTTGTTGTCGTACACGGTGTATTTTTTCTTGGTGAAGAAGTCGTCGTTGTCAATAAAGTAAATCTGCATGCGGGCTTTTTGTATGGAAGCTACCCTGATGATAAGGGGGTGGTCGGTGTCGTTGATGATGAGGTTCATGCCTGAAAGCCTAATCACTTCGTGAAGTTGGTTGCGGCGCTCGTTGATGCTGCCATAACGGGGCATGAAGATTCTGATTTCCCTTCCTTTTTCCTGAGTGGCTTGGGGCAGGTTTCTCCCAATCAAACTCTCCGGAGTCTCCGGCAAGTAAGGGGTGATTTCCTGATGTACAAAAAGTACCCGATGCTTGTTTGTCATTAGCGTGCAGTTATGGTTGAAACGCAAAATTACAAAAAATTTTGGAGTTACGAAAAAAAATCTTTCAAAAATAGTATCTTTGCCCTTTAAACCCGAGTGAGGATATGGATATAGAACACTTTGAAAATCAAGAGCATGACTGGGATTCGAACCTGAGAGTGGCCGAAGGTGTGGACCAACCGGTGCAGGTGAACCCGCAAGCAATGGAGCGTATGTTGCGTAATAGGCAACAGCTGATGCCGCTGGATTGGTACATCGAGGGTATCTTGAAAGGCGACCGCGTGGTGCTGGGCAAAGCCATCACCTTGGTGGAGAGTGCCCTTCCGAAACATCAGGAACTGGCGCAGCAGATTATCGCTGCCTGCCTGCCGCATTCGGGTAAGGCGTTACGTCTGGGCATCACCGGCGTTCCTGGCGCCGGAAAAAGCACGTTTATCGAAGCACTCGGCATGTACCTTTGTCGCAACGACCATAAACTGGCTGTGCTGGCTATAGACCCGTCCAGTCAGCGCTCCAAAGGTTCTATCTTGGGAGACAAAACTCGTATGGAAGAACTCTCGGTGCATCCCAATGCCTTCATCCGCCCCTCGGCTTCGGCAGGTACTTTAGGTGGCGTGGCTCGCAAGACTCGCGAAACTGTGATTCTATGCGAGGCTGCTGGTTACGATACCATCTTCATTGAGACCGTCGGTGTAGGTCAGTCGGAAACCGCTGTCCATTCCATGGTGGACTTCTTCCTTTTGATTCTTATCAGTGGTGCCGGCGACGAACTCCAAGGCATCAAGCGTGGCATCATGGAGATGGCCGATGGTATCGCGGTCAACAAAGCCGATGGCGACAATGTGCTTCGCGCCGAACGTGCTGCCGCCGAATGCCGTACCGCCCTACATCTGTTCCCCATGCCGGAGTCGGGACAAGAGACCAAGGTGCTTACCTGCTCCTCACTGACAGGCTACAACGTCGAAGCGGTCTGGCAGATGGTCTATGACCACGTGCAGGCCATCCGCGAGAACGGTTACCTCCAGCAGAAACGTTCCCAACAGGATGTCCAGATGATGATCGACACCATGGAAGCAGCCCTTAAATCGGACTTTTACCAAAACCAACTGGTCACCGACCTGCTCCCCCTGATCGAAAACGATGTCCGCAATCAACGCATGAGCGCCTATATAGGCGCGCAAAAGCTGCTGGACGCTTATTTTAACATGCTGAAACGGTGATCATTGCTTTTCAATCACGTTGGTAATCCAATCCCAATGGTTTTCCACGACCTCTTCCAAGGGATAAATCTTTTCATCAATGGCATCGATATAGTAGAATCGATCTTTTTTCATGGCAAAACAATAGGATGACCAAGTAATATAAGGATCTTGAGGATCTTCAAAATCTACAAAAGTGGGATAATAAAAAGCAAAATCTATGGCGTTTTCTTTAAAGAGTTTGCCGATGAAGTGTTGCTCTTCGAAACCATCGTACAGCTGGTAACCAAACCACTGATAAGTAGTGTCATTGCTGCTTGAAACAGAACGTATTTCATGCAGGGTTGGTTCGGTGGAAATGATATATGCCTTGTTACCAACAGTATCGAATATAAACTCATCATGTCCAATCATATAATCAATAAGGACCCTACCTTGTTCTTTCAAATCAACCCAGTCTTTCAAAAATTGTCCGTTTACGAAATAGCTTTTACTAAACATGTTAGTATCAATAAGCCCTTCTTCTAAAGGAAACAAGTTAAGAATTGTACCTTTACTATGGCAATTATACACTTCGCAAACGATGCAATTCTTATTGTCTAAAGAGATATTCTTATAAGGAAAACAACGGGCAGAATCCAATTTCAACAGGACCGATTCATGCTGCTCCCTTACCAACGCAGTGTCGATAATCCTATCAAGAAGCCCCTGTGCGTTGGCAAAAGCCGAGCAAAACAACAACATGGCTAAAAAAAGTGTCGTTTTTCCATCTTTTCCCCTTTTTTCAAGCAAATCTACAAACTTTTCTATATCATCACAACACTGCCGCAATCTTTCGAATGGATTTTAGCCGACGGGCAAAAACCGTATCTCGTTGGGCGGTAATCATATCATAACGGGTTTGCATTGATAACAAAGGCTCGGCGTCAATGTCCAAAGCAGCGCCGATAAGCAATGCCATTTCTGTGTTCAGTGCGCGCTTGCCGTTGAGCACTTCATTCAACTGTGTATAGGAAACGCCAATTTCCGCCGCCAACGCTCTTTGTGAAATGCCGCGATATTCTATTTCATCCTTGATTACCTCGCCGGGATGGGTCGGAATAAAAGGATTCATTTTATTTGCTTCTGTGGTGTTCATTTGTTCCCCCTTTATTGATAATGGTTACTTAGATCCGTGATATTACAAATTGTTGCTATTACTTCGTCTTCTTCTATAATCTCTTCAAATTCAACACGATATTGTTCGTTTACCCTTACCGATGACAAGCCTTTCTTATCCCCCACCAACTTCTCATACCTCAACGAGTTATACTTCGATAACGACAACACATCGGGTGATTCAAACATCAAATCAACAACCTTGATATACTTTTTCACTACTTGCGGTTGGAAACGATGCTTTTTGTCTCCGCTATCCCCATTCTCGTAGAGTAGTCTCAAGTAATCTTTATCAAACAAAACTTTCATGTGTTATCTTTTTTCACCGCAAAAATACAAACTTTTTTCAAATATTCACAAAAAAGTGAATGTAAATTTCAAAAAATGAAAAAACTTGATTATTCCCAGAATAATCCCTATCTTTGCCCTCCCAATATTGGAACAACAATCCTAAAAAATATCGTAATGGATCAACGCATTGCAATGAACCCTAACCTGCTGGTTCAGTATCTCCAAAAACCGGCAGCTGAATTTACCCGCGCCGACATCATCCGCTACTGCGAGGAAAACGAAATCGAATTCGTGAACTTCCACTACTGCGGCTGGGACGGCAAACTCAAAACCCTCAATTTCGTCATCCACAGCGCCGAGCATCTGGAGAACATCCTCTCCGCCGGTGAGCGTGTCGATGGCTCCAGCCTCTTCCCCTTCATCGAAGCCGGCAAGAGCGACCTCTACGTGGTGCCGAAGTACAAGACGGCCTTCCGCAACCCCTTCTCGGAAGTCCCCACCCTTGACATCCTCTGCTCGTTTTACAACCGCGACGGCGAGCCCTTCGAGAGCTCACCGGAGTACATCCTTCGCAAGGCCCACCAGGTCTTCAAGAAGACCACGGGTCTTGAGATGCAGACCATGGGCGAGCTGGAATACTACATCATCGCCGATGACGAAGAAATCTACGAAGTGCCAGACCAGAGAGGCTACCACGAGAGCGCCCCGTTCAACAAGTTCACCGAGTACCGCGTGGAGGCCATGCGCCTCATTGCCCAGGCCGGCGGCTTGATCAAATACGGTCACTCCGAGGTGGGTAACTTCACCCACGACGGCAAGATCTACGAGCAGAATGAAATCGAGTTCCTGCCCACCAACATCGAGGACGCCGCCGACCAGTTGGTCGTGGCCAAGTGGATCATGCGCCAGTTGGCCTACCAGTACGGCGTGGTGCTGACCTTCGCCCCGAAGATCACTGTGGGCAAGGCCGGTTCCGGTATGCACGTCCACTGCAAGTTCACGAAGAACGGCAAGAGCGTGATGGTGGAAAAAGGCGAACTCAGCGACTATGGCAAGAAAGCCATCGCCGGTTACATGGATGCCGGTACCTCGCTGCCTGCCTTTGGCAACCCCAACCCGCTGTCGTTCATGCGTCTGGTGCCGCATCAGGAAGCCCCGACGTCCCTCTGCTGGTCCTACAGCAACCGCAGCGCCCTGGTGCGTGTGCCGCTGGGCTGGATCAACAACGGCAAAGACATGGTGGCCAATGCCAACCCGCTCGAGAAGAAGTCGAACCGCGACTTCAGCGACAAACAGACCTTCGAATGGCGTGCCTCCGACGGCTGCGCCGACATGTATCTGCTGATGGCTGCTCTCTGCGCCGCCGCCCGTCACGGCTTCGAAATGCCCGATGCCCTCAAGGTGGCCGAAAAGACTTATGTCGGCCTCGGCGTCAACATCCACGATGCCAAGAACAAGAAAGTGCAGGAAAGCCTCGAACAACTGCCTGATAGTTGTGTGGCCGCTGCCAAAGAGCTCAAGAAGGATCGTAAGATCTACACCGATAAGGGTGTGTTCTCCGATGCCATCATCGATTACATGATCAAGTACCTCAGCGACTTCAAGGATGCCAACCTCCGCAAGGAATTAGGCAACGACACCGAGAAAATCATGAAATTGGTGAAGGAAAATATCCACGTCGGATAATTCACCCGTTTTCGTGCATTTCAATCCGCTCCAGCAGGACATCTAGAACTGGAATCTTCTCCAGATTCATGATGTAGGCGTAAGTCACCTGCCTGATGGAGCGGATGTTTTTTATCAGTTGCTCCAGCCGGTCGTCGGTGATGTGGTTGCGTATGATGAACAGGTAATCCATCTGGGGCTTGAGTTTCACGCAGGGCTGGCCTTGGTATTTAAGCGACACCAGGTTGTAGACGTTGCGGTTCTCGCCGGCGTTGTAGTAGAAAAAGGCGTAGGGATGCTGGTCATCCAAAAGGATGTCATCCAGCCTGGTGAAGTTGAAACTCAACTCGGTATTGAAATAATAAGCCAGTTTGTAATCAACCAAGGTGGAGTTGATGCCAATAATCCGAATATCATCGAAAGGCTCGATGGTTACTTTGTTCTTTTTCATGGCTCTTGGGATTGAAGCATGTTCCAGGTCTTCTCGGCAGCAAGTTGTTCTGCACCCTTAATGGAGAAATCGGCGCCCTCAGCGTATTCTTTGTCGTCGATGACTGCCACCACGTGATAGAGTTTTTCGTGTGGGTTGTTCTTTCCAGCGACCATCTTGAAAACGAGGCGGTGTTTCTCTTTTTGCGACCATTCGAGCAGTTTGCTCTTGAAGTTTAGGTCGGTGTTTTCTAACTGATCCAGGTCGAGATGTACCCTGACGATGCGGTCGATAATGATGTGTTTAGTGAAGTTGTAACCGCGGTCAAGATAGAGCGCACCCACGAAGGCTTCGAAGGCGTTTCCGGTCATCGACTTGAAGCTGGAGTGGCTGTCGTGCGAGTAGTGGATCATCTGCTCGAAGCCCAGTTTCTGCGACAGTTTGTTGAGCGAGGCGCGGCTGACGATTTTGGAGCGCATCTCGGTGAGGAAGCCTTCCGTCCTGGTGGGAAAAAGCCTGAAGAGGTAGTCGGCCACCACGGCGCTGAGTATGGCATCGCCGAGATACTCCAGGCGTTCGTTGCTGAGTTTGAAGCCGCCGAGGTTGTCGGCCGCCGACTTATGGGTGAAGGCCAGCTCGTAGAGGGCCAAATTACGGGGATAGAAGCCAAAGTCGTTCTTGATGAACTGCGCCAAAGGCTTCTTCTTCGTGAAACAATGTGCAAAAAAATCCCTTAATGCCATTGTCAGCGAAGTTTAAAACGTAAATTTCTTAAATAAAAGCGATGTATTTTGTCCTCCAAAGCCAAAAGCGTTGCTCATTGCATAGCGGAGGTCGCGTTTGCGGGCTTGGTTGAAGGTGAAATCGAGTTGTGGGTCGATTTGCGGGTCGTCCTCGAAGTGGTTGATGGTGGGTGGGACGATGCCTTCCTTGAGTGCCATGATGGTGGCGATGGCTTCCACGGCGCCGGTGCCTCCGAGGAGGTGTCCAGTCATGGATTTGGTGGAGTTGAGGCTGATGTTGTAGGCCAGGTCACCGAACACTTTCTTGATGGCGACGATTTCGGCCAGATCGCCTTGTGGGGTGGAGGTGCCGTGGGTGTTGATGTGGTCGATCTCCGACCTGTCGACGCCAGCGTCTTTGAGGGCGCGTTCCATGCTGAGCGAGGCGCCGTAGCCTTCGGGGTGTGGGGCGGTGATGTGGTAGGCGTCGCCCGACATGCCCACGCCAACGATTTCAGCGTAGATGTCGGCACCGCGTTTGAGGGCGTGTTCGAGGTCTTCGAGCACGACGCATCCGCCGCCTTCGCCCATGACGAAGCCGTCGCGGTTCTTGTCGAAAGGCCTTGAAGCCGTCGCCGGGTCGTCGTTGCGCAACGACAGGGCGTGCATGGCGTTGAAACCGCCGATACCCGCCTCGCAGATGGCTGCCTCGGCGCCACCTGCTACCACGGCGGTGGCTTTGCCGTAACGGATCAGGTCAAAAGCAGAGGCAATAGCGTGTGATGATGAGGCGCAGGCCGATACCGTGGCGAAGTTAGGTCCCCTAAAGCCATATTTGATCGAAATCACTCCCGCGGGAATGTTCAAGATCATCTTCGGAATGTAGTAGGGACCCATGCGCGGCACGCCATCGCCTTTGGCATGCTCCATCACCTCATTGAAAAAGTGGGTGACACCACCGATACCGGCAGTAAGCACCACGCCCACCTCATCGAAATCGGTGTTTACCGGCGTGAGATGGGAACTTTCCACCGCCTCAATGGCTGCAACGACGTCGAACTGCGAATACAAGTCATGCTTGCGCACGTCCTTGCGGTCGAAATAGTTCAAAGGGTCGTAATTCTTGACCTCGGCGGCGAAATGGGTCTTGAAGTTGGTGTGGTCGAAACGTGTAATCGTTGCTACGCCGTTGCGGCCACTAATCAATCCCTCCCAGAACTCCTTGACGTTGTTCCCGATGGGCGTGATGGCCCCAAGTCCAGTAATTACTACTCGTTTCATGACTGTTGGTTTTTAAAAGCCAAAAGTCAGAAGTTAGAAGGCTTCTGTCTTCTTTCTTCTGACTTCTGACTACTGAATAATAGTTATGCGTTCTTTTTCTGTTCTTCCTCGATCAGGCGGACCACATCACCCACGGTGACGATGTTTTCCTGCTGGTCATCTGGAATGGCAATGCCGAATTTCTTTTCGAAATCGAGCATCAGTTCAACAGTGTCGAGTGAGTCAGCACCAAGGTCGTTGGTGAAGCTGGCTTCCATAGTGACTTCTGATTCGCTGACGCCTAATTTTTCGGCAATCATAGGCACAATCATTTCTGCAATTTCTGACATAGTTTCCAATTTTTGATTAAAAAATAAAAAATCTCTCGTTTTCAAAATATCCTGCAAAGATATAGTTTTTTTTCGATACGTACCAAATTTTTCGGTTTTTTTCCTACTTTTACCCCCAAAACACCGACTATGGAACAACCTGCAAAAAAACTATTCTTACTTGATGCTTACGCATTGATATATAGGGCGTTCTTCGCGATGAACCGACGTCCTGCGATGAACTCGAAAGGCTTGAATACCTCCGCCGTCATGGGTTTTCTTAACACGCTCTACGACGTGCTGCGCAACGAAAAACCCACTCATATCGGGGTAGCCTTTGACTTGTCGGGGCCCACGGTCAGGGAACAAGAATTCTCCGAATACAAGGCCAACCGCGAGTCTATGCCCGACGACCTCCGTGCCTCCATTCCTTATATAATAAAATTAATTGAGGGATTCAACATTCCTGTCTATGCTGCTCAAGGCTACGAGGCCGACGATGTCATCGGGACCCTCTCGCGTAAAGCGGAGAAAGAAGGTTTTATCACCTATATGATGACGCCCGACAAGGACTTCGGTCAGTTGGTCACCGACAAGATTCTGATTTATAAGCCTGCCAAATTCGGTGCTCCGGCACAGGTGCTTGGGCCTAAGGACATCTGCGAGAAATACGGCATCTCTCAACCTACTCAAGTGATCGATATTTTGGGCCTCTGGGGCGACGCGTCGGACAACATCCCAGGTATTCCGGGCATCGGCGAGAAGAATGCCTCCCTCCTGATTGGCAAATACGGCAGTGTGGAAGAAGTGATTGCCCATGCCGACGAACTCAAAGGGAAACAACAGGAAAACGTTCGAAAATTTGCGGATCAAGGATTGCTCTCCAAACATCTGGCTACCATTATGCTCGACGCACCAGTGGAGTTCAATGCTGAAGAACTAGAATTGAACGAGCCGGATGTGCCGGCCTTGCTGGAGTTGTTCGATGAGTTGGAGTTCAGGACATTTAAACAAAGGTTTATTAGGGATTATAATGTAGCATCCCCTGTCGGGGATGTTGCTCCTCAGGCAACCGCTCCGTCGGTATCCGCATCCCCGCTAGGGGATGCCAGCTCTGTAGGCCGTTCAACCCCCGTCCCTTCCGCATCCCCGCTAGGGGATGCTACCCCCATCGCTGTCATTGAAAATCCCAATATTGTCAAGGTGGGCTACAACCTCAAACCCGTTCTCGCCGGCCTCCGCCGCAAAGGCATCACCCCAAAGGGTCCCGTCATCGACGTGATGATCGCCCATTACCTCATCGATCCAGAACAACGCCATACGCTGGACTACATCGCCGAGGCCTACCTCAACCGCAGCCTCTCGCCCATGGGCAACCTCTGGAACCCCGACGAGAACGACGAAGCCATCCTCGACCTCTATAAGGTGTTCATGCCCATGCTGCGCGAAAACAACCTAGACCGCCTGTTCTTCGACATCGAAATGCCTTTGGTGTACGTGCTCGGCACCATGGAAGAAAACGGGGTGAAGATCGACAGTGACAACCTCAAAGGCATCAGCCAAGAGTTCGGACAGCATATCCATCAGCTTGAAGAAAAAATATATGAAATGGCTGGGGTACGGTTCAACATCGCCTCGCCGAAACAGTTGGGCGAGGTACTATTCGAGCGGATGCAACTCGACGCCAAAGCCAAGAAGACCAAGACGGGTCAATATGCCACTGGGGAGGAAGTGCTGCAGAAGCTGGCCGGAAAACATCCCATCATCAATACCATCCTCGAATACCGTTCCTACACCAAGCTCAAGTCGACCTACCTCGATGCGTTGCCAGCGCTCATCAGTCCCAAGGATGGGCTCATTCATACCTCTTTCAACCAAGCGGTGACGGCAACGGGACGGTTGAGTTCCAACAACCCCAACCTGCAGAACATCCCTGTCCGTACCGCCATGGGGCGTGAGATCCGTCGTGCCTTTGTTCCTAGGGGACCCGAGTACACGCTAATGGCCGCAGACTATTCCCAGATAGAACTACGTATCATTGCTCATCTCAGCGGTGATCCAGCCATGGTCAACGATTTCAAGCTAGGCCACGACATCCATGCCGCTACTGCCGCCAAGGTGTTCCACGTGCCGATGGATCAGGTCACCAAGGAGCAGCGTAGTCGCGCCAAGGCAGTCAACTTCGGCATCATCTATGGCATGTCGGCCTTTGGCCTCGCCGAGCGCATGGAACTCTCACGTAGCGAAGCCGCCGACATCATCAAGAAATACTTCGAGGAATATGCAGGCATCAAGGAATACATGAACCGCAGCATCGCCCTTGCTAAGGAACGTGGCTACGCCGAGACCATCATGGGCCGCCGACGCTACCTGCGCGATATCAATGCTGCCAACGCCACGGTGCGCAATTTTGCAGAACGCAACGCCATCAATGCCCCCATCCAAGGGTCTTCGGCAGATATGATCAAGATTGCTATGGTCAACATCCAGCGTGAAATCGAGAAGCTTCATCTAAAGTCAAAGATGATCCTTCAGGTCCACGACGAATTAGTGTTCGACGCCCGTCTTGATGAGCTCGACACCTTAAAGGCTTTGGTCAACGAGAAGATGGTGAACGCCATGCCGCTCTCTGTTCCGGTGGTGGTGGAGATTAACACTGGTGACAACTGGTTGGAGGCTCACTAAGGGTCATCCGCCAAGGCGGATGAAAGCTATGTGGGGATCGTCTTGCTACAAAGCTAGCATCCCTGTGGGATGCGACTGGCTTTCTGAGATAGGATAAGTATTTTTCGCTCATCCGATAGGGTAGTAGCGAACAAATAAACCTGATCCCCATCGGCGATTTTCAATTTCTTCCGGATTTCTGCTACGGTCATCGGGAAATTACGTACCGCGATACTTGCTTTTTCGATACCCTCCAACAACGCTTGGGCTTTCTTTCCGTAGACCGCCCAATCGTCTACTTCGAAGATGCGGCCAGGAAAATCTGAGACCAACTGGTCGGAGGTGTAGAGATGGCTGTTGCGATGGAGTTTCTGAACCCCGAAGCGTTGGGTCAAAAGCCTATAACACCCGCCTTTCATCAAGGCGGCGTTGGGTTCGTAGAGGTACAGACCCACTTCTTTGGACAGTTGCAAGGTTGCAACTCTTTCTTCTTCGAGGGTGAAAGCCACCGTGGGTTGCTGAGACTCCAGATTCACGCAGGTAATGACGGGTTCGCCCTCAAACTCGGGTTCCAGGATGAAAAGCAGTTCTTTGCATTCGTTCTCTACGGCTACCACATGGATTTCTTTGACATGCCGTAGTTCCTTTAGGGCTTGGCTGATGTCGAGCATGGGGGAGAGTTTGATCATCACCCGCTTTGCTTTTTGGAGCATCAGGCCCTGAAGTTCCACCACATTGGGAGTGCAGTCGGCGACGCTCACCACCTTCCGTCCGTGGCTGTCGCGACGGGCTGGGTCGATGAAGAGACAGTCCAGGGGATCACAAAAATGTAAGTAATCTTCGGCTGACGAATTATGGATTACCGGTCCTGTTAGATTATGCTTTGCCAACTCACAGAGTTCTGGATTCATCTCAACATATTCACTGTGTTGGAAGTTCTGTGAGATGAAATAGCAATCCACGCCCAGTCCTCCGGTGAGGTCGGCGAAAGTTTCGCCGTGTAGCAACGATGCTTTGTAGTAGGCGGTGGCTTCGGAGGAGCATTGCTCGAGGGAGAGTCGGGCAGGGAAGAGGAGTTCGTCGTTGTCGCTCCATGAAGGCACTTTCTTCTGGAGCAGCTGACGGGCCTCTATCTGACGCAACGCCAAGGCCATGTCGACCTTGGCGTTGCGGTATTTCAAAGCCAATTCGCTGACGTCATCGTGGAGATGGTCGGCTATGAATTGCTTTGTGTCCATCAGAGTTTCTTGAGCATGCGGACTTCCTGATCGGTGAGGAAGCGCCATTCGCCACGGGGCAGTTTGTATTTGTCAAGACCGGCGAACATCACACGGTCGAGTTTCTGGACTTCGTAGCCGAGATGTTCGAAGATACGGCGCACGATGCGGTTGCGGCCCGAGTGCAGCTGGATGCCGATGCCTTTCTTGGAGTCGTCATCCTCGTCGTAGGCAATCTCATCGGCAGCGATGAAACCATCGTCGAGTTCGACGCCATCGGCGATGCGGAGCATGTCGTTCTTAGTCAGTGGCTTGTCGAGGACCACATGGTAGAGTTTGCTGATCTCGCTGCTGGGGTGGGTGAGTTTCTTGGCCAGGTCGCCATCGTTGGTGAGCAGCAGCAGGCCGGTGGTGTTCTTGTCGAGACGTCCCACGGGGAAGATGCGCTCATCGCAGGCGCCGCGAACGAGTTCCATCACGGTCTCGCGACCCTCGGGGTCGTCAGCAGTGGTGATGTAGCCTTTGGGCTTGTTGAGCAGGATGTAGCGGAGTTTCTCACGGTTGAGGGTCTGGGTGCCGTACATCACCTTGTCGGTGGGTTTCACGCGGAAGCCCATGGTGGTGACGACTTCGCCGTTCACGGTGACGCAGCCGGCTTTGATGAGATCGTCGGCCTCGCGGCGTGAGCAGATGCCACAGTCGGCCAAGTATTTGTTCAGGCGGATCTCGCCAGTAGCGGCGGGACGGTCATACATTGGGTCTTTCTCACGGACGTAGCCCTTGCGTCCTCTTCTTGGGGCTTCCTCCTCTTCGTATTCGGCGCGACGACGACCTCTCGGTCTCTCGTCGCCATTGGAACGGCGGCGGGGACGCTCTTCATCATCGTGGAATCTGCGACGAGGTTTTTCTTCATCATCATGGAAACGACGACGTGGTCTTTCTTCACTGTCGCTGGAGCGACGTCTTGGACGGTCATTGTCATCGTTGAACTTACGACGCGGACGCTCTTCATCATCATGGAAACGACGTCTAGGCTTTTCCTCATCATCGTGGAAACGACGGCGGGGTCTTTCTTCACTGTCGCTGGAGCGGCGTCTTGGACGGTCATTGTCATCGTTGAACTTACGACGCGGACGCTCTTCGTCATCATGGAAACGACGTCTTGGCTTTTCTTCGTCATCATGGAAATGACGGCGTGGTCTTTCTTCTTCGTCGTCATGGAATCTGCGACGAGGTCTCTCATCGCTGTCGTTGAATCTACGGCGGGGCTTCTCCTCATCGTTGAAACGGCGACGCTCACCTCTCGGCTTGTCGCCAAACTTTCTCTCTTTTTTCTCTCCTTCTTCGTCACCGTCACGGTGGGAAATTCTGAAGGACTTGTGCTGCAGGAATTCTTCTTTGTGCTCTGCAGGTTTTCTGGTGCGCGGACGCTTGCCAGAGTTTCCTTGTTCTGTCATGCTATAGCTATAATGTGTGATTAAATGGGCGGCAAAAGTAGTAAAATTTTATCAAACCCGCTTCTTTTTGTCCAACTTTTCTTTTTGCATCATTTGGAAACTGTTGTAGAGGTTCTGCCAGATGACGTACAGTGTGGGCACGATGCAACTCAAATCCAGCAAAAATGTTTGTGACATCCAGATGGCCAGCACGGTGTTTTTCTGTCCTAAGGCCTGACCGCCAGCCACCCGGTCGCCATATTTCTTCCCGATGAGGTGACCCACAAAAAATTGCAGGAAACATAGGAAAAGGGAGAGGGCCACCATCCAAAGGAAGAGGTTGCGGTGCTCATAAAATTGGTTGATCAGTTGCTCGATAGCTCTAGAGATCACTACCGTCAACGAGACAGCCCACACATAGAACGAAAGACTCTTGTGACGGTTGATGTAGTCGTTCACTTTAGGCAAAAGCCATCGGGTGAGCAAGGCCAGCAGGAATGGTGCTATCAGCAAAGGAAACACCTTTCCCAAGATGGCCAAAAACGAACTCCAAAATGAGATATCGGGACTGGCGCCAATCAGGGTGAACGACAAGGGTGCTACCACGGCTACCATCAGATTGCAGGCGATGAGGTAGGTGCTCATCATGCTGATGTTGGCACCGAGGATAAGCGACACGGCGATAGCCGCCGCCGCGGTGGGTGCCATTACCGTCACAAAGCCGCCTTGGGCCACAATCTCGCTGAAAGGCCTGATGAGGAAATACAACGCCGTGGAGACCACCAGCTGAAACAGTAACAGCCAGAAGTCGAACATGGTGAACCGCATCGTCTTCACATCCAACGCGTTGAACGAGAAGTACAGCATCAAGAAGATGAAATAGGGCAGAGCGGGCTGCAACACCACGATGTACTCGTGAAAAAAGATGCCTAAAACAATGGCGATGGGCAATATCCAACTCTTGAAACGCTGCATGGCTGTAAAAACGTCGGCAAAATTAGTTATTTTTGCCACATGATTTCCAAAGAGGTTCCTTTTATTGACATTCACACCCATAAAGACAGTTCAGGTTGTCTTGACTCGTCCTATGGTATGACCTACGGCATCCATCCTTGGAGCACGTCATTGCGAGAAACCCGAAGGGTTCACCGACCGAAGGGAGGTAACTCTGCGGAGCTTAGCGGAGCGACGTGGCAACCCGAAGGCTCTTCGACCGAAGGGAGAAAATCCAACCTGACTGGATTAATAACTCTCCTCAAAGAGAACATAATTGCCGCCATAGGCGAAACTGGTCTCGACCGCCTCCATAAAGACACCTACGACCTCCAAATGGAAGTCTTTGAGCAACATATTCTGCTCTCCGAACAATACCAAAAGCCCCTCATTATCCATAATGTAAAGGCCACTGCCGATATCCTTAGACTCCACAAAAAACATTGTCCCAAACAAGCTTGGATTATCCACGGCTTCAACGGAAGCGTTGAAGAAGCGCGTCAGCTCACCGATCAAAAGTGTTACCTATCAGTAGGCGAAAGCATATTTTACCCAAATAGGAAAATTACCAAATCCATATCATCCATTCCTTTGGAATATCTCTTTTTGGAGACGGATACCTCCGAAAAAACCATCCAGCAGATTTATGAGAAGGCCGCGGAACTCTTAAACATTCCCCTCGATCGGTTAAAGGAACAAATATTTGCTAATTTTGCACGTTTAAAACTTACCCCATGGAAGACTGGAAACAACGCACCCGACTGCTTATCGGAGACGATGGCATTGATCAATTGGGACGAAGCCATGTGTTAGTGGTGGGCCTTGGCGGCGTGGGTGCCTACGCCGCCGAGCAACTGGCCCGCGCAGGCATTGGCAAACTCACCCTGGTTGACGGCGACGTGGTAAGTGTCACCAACCGTAACCGACAGCTTTTGGCGCTTTGCTCCACCCAAGGCCGTCCCAAAGCCGAGGTCATGGCCGAGCGTATCCGCGACATCAACCCCGACATCGAGCTGGAGGTCATCAATCAGTATATGAAAGACGACGCCATCATCGAGTTGGTGTCGAAGCCTTACGACTACATCATCGACGCCATCGACACCGTGGCGCCCAAGGTGTTTCTGCTCTATTACGCCAAACAGAACAACCAGCGTGTCGTAAGTTGCATGGGGGCAGGAGGGAAGTTCCACCCTGAGAAGATCGAGATTGCTGACATCAGCCAGTCGAACCACTGCCGCCTGGCCTTCTATATCCGGAAACGCCTACACCGTTTAGGGGTGTTCGATGGTATCACTGCGGTCTACTCGCCCGAGCTGGTGGCTGACTCAGCTATCGAAAACGTCAACGAGCAGAACAAGGTCTCCAACGTAGGGACCATTTCCTACATGCCTGCCGCCTTCGGCATCTTCTGTGCCAGCGCGGTCATCAACGGCCTTCTCGACCGTCATTGCGAGCGGAACGTAGTGGAGCGTGGCAACCGAAGCTCATCGCCGCTAGGCGATAATCCAACCTGAACTATTTCTTGGTAATTAAAAACACCGCATCGCCGAAGGTATTATTAATTTGAGCGCCCCAGATGTCTCTGACGGAGGCCGGGAACTCGATGACGATACGTTTGTTTCGGAACAGAGGTCTTCTAACCACGACTGTGGTGGCTTCATCGGTCAGCTCCAGTCCAGTCTCGGCATCGTACCAACGGACCTGATACTGCGTGCCACGGGGCTGGTTGCTGATGGGTAGCACAATGCGGTTGCTCAGGTAACTCGGTTTCGGTCGTTTGGCGGGATCTAGGGTGTAAATGTATCCTTTGGGGTCGGACACCTTTCCTTTGTCGACAAAGTGGCCGTTGGCTCCTACCTCGTCGGTTAGCAAACGTAGCGACTGATAGCAAAAAGCCGTGTCCTGGCACCATCCCATTAAGGTATCCTCTTCGGCATTCACTATATAATAGGTCTCCAGGTGGTTGGGGAAGACAAGCGAGCGCCCTCTTACGGAGCCTGTGGTTTTGGCGGTAAAGGAGTCTGACAAAACAGGCAGTTGGCTGAAGAAGGTTGTTACAGGCAAAAACCGGTCGTACCAGTTGCATTTGTCCATGATCTCCCAGAACCAGAACGACGCGGGACCCATGGAGCCGGAGAAGGCCGACGACCAAAGCGAGTTGTGCAAATCGACGCCTTTTGGGTCTTTGTCTTCGTACTTCACCTTCGAGGAGCCTTGCCCGAAACCAAACTCTCCCATAAAGAAAGGCTTTTCATAAGAAAGCGCTTCAATGGATTTTTGATTCAGGATATAGGAGAGCTGTTCCTTTGACTTGGCCTTCTGGATGTTCTGGTAGTTGTGGTCTTGCACGAAATCCATCGATTCGTACGCCTTGGTCAGGATAGATAGGTCCTTGGCTGATCCCAGCGAAGTGGAGATCAAGTGGTGATAGGGGTCGATGGAACGGATGTAATCGGCCATCATGGCATGCCATTCGACCATATCTCGTTGGGCTTTTGCCGAAAGATTGTTGCTTTCCTCCATGTTGGCGATTTCATTCCATAGTTCCCAGCATAGGATGTTGGTGGCATAACCCCAACGGGCCACGATATAACGGACCAAGTTTTTTTGGATTCGAATGGCTCGGGTGTCGGTAAAGAAATCGTATTTCGACGGCAGGTGAAGAACCGTGTTATAGGGGTTGTTGGCCCAGTCGCTCGGCATGGCGGGTTTCTCTTTGGTACCGTTGGCGACACCGTTTTTGTGCTCGAAGTTTCTGTAATTGAAGATGCAAGCCATCAAGGAAATGCCGTGTTCTTGGGCATATTGGACGATATGATCCAGTTCGGCGGCGTCTTTTTGGTTCAAGGTGTTGTCGAAATACATGCGCGGCTTCCCGTCAATGGTTCCAGCGTGTTCGGGACCGTAGAGGGAAAGGAACTGATAGCGGTTGAGCCAGATGCGGATATAGTTGGCCTTGCCAGAAAGCAGGTTGATGTATTTGTCGTAGTCGTAGATGCCGTAAGGCTTTTTGTAGCTCCCGTAATCGGCGGCATCGTACCAAGCTACGTTGGGACCGACGGGGAAGTAGGATTTCGTCTGTCGCCGTCCGTTGACGAAAGCATCGCGTTTCAGGTATTTGGTGTTGGCCAGCTGGATGAAGCCGTCGGCGTTGCCTTGTTGGCAGTTGAAGGACAGGGCGTTGCCGTTGTTGGTGGACAGTTGGGTTGCTCCTTTTTTGTCGATGGCGTGGATGACGTAGGTCCAGCGTCCTGGGGTATCGGGTGTGAATCGGATCATCCAGCTGTCGCCGTCACGATTGCGTGAGGCCACCTCATGGTCTTTGTCTTTCATAAAGGAGTAGCCTTCGCGGTAGAATCCGATGACGCGGCGGGTGCGTCCATCGGGACCCGTGAAGTCGGCATACACGTCAATCACCTCGGGGTCGTAAGGGTTGTCATACTCGCCGAGGTGGAATTTGATTTCGTAGAGGCCGTAGACACTAGCCGATTTGGGTGCTGTGAGTTTGTTGATTCGGGGCTGGGCGATACAAAGCAGGCCTAGGGTGGTAAAATATAGTAATAATAGATACTTTTTTATCATAATTCATCTTTTAGAATAATTACCTTCATTCCAACGAAAGCGTATTTTTCTTTTAAGATATCCAAGTCTTCGTTTCTCAGTCGGATGCAACCTTCGCTGCCTCTGCCGGGCACGGAGCTTTCGTTGTTGGTGCTGCCGTGGATGCCGATGCCTTTGTGGCCAGGGGTTTTGAGTCGCATGAACCAGTTGCCGTAGGCGAGGATGGCACCGCGTCCGTCGCCGAAGTCGTGGGTCCAGCTGGAAGCGGCCTTGATTTCGGTGATGCTGAAGGGATCGTCGAAGGTGCATTCGGGGGTCTTCATGTCGCCCGATTTCTCCTTCTGTCCTAGGTTTTTGCCCACGCACACGGGGTAGCGAGCCAGCAGCACGGTGTCGCCCTGTTGGTCCTCATACACGCTGAGGTGCAGGGCTGGCTTGTCAATCACAATGAAGCAGTTGTCGCGGTTTACCATTTCCCCGAACACGATCTGCTGTTCCTCTGGGATGGTGTCTGTTACTTGTTCTTGATTTGAGTTGTTGGCTTTTCCGCCGCAGGCGGTCATCATCATCACCGCCAAAAGAATGAATATCTGTCTCATAATTTTTAACTTTCCGTTTTCCGTTTTCCACTTTCCGTTATCCCGTCACCATAAACACCCTTGAGTCTTTCCACCGGATGCGGCGGAGTATCTCGCTGGTGAAATGGGTTCGGCTGGAGCGTTTCTCTAGAATTTCCTTGGTTTTGTCGAATTGTCGCAACTCACGGTAGATCTCGGGCAGTTCCAGGTCCACCTGCTCTTCGGGATGTTTTTCCAACAGCACCAGCAGTCGGTGGAGGTTATCGTTGAAGTCCTTTTGGTTTTTGAGGAACAACTTTTCGCCTTCGAGTAGCATCCGGCGGTAGCTACTCCACACGCCATAACTCATGAAGCCGTTGAGCAGGTACTTCAGGCGGATGTAATGAAAGTTGCGATGCAGGTCGTTGTAGGCCCACCACAGCAGCCGGCGCAGGTAGATCTCGCGTTTAGGCTCGTAATGCGTCTTAGCGAGGAACTGTCGGTAATGTTTGATGAGGGCTAGTTTTCCGCGGTTGTCGGAGAAGTTGATGCCGAAGAACCTCCAGGTGTTCCATGAGTAGACCGCCGAGCGGGGTTGTTCGGTGGTGATGAACGGCTCTTTTGGGTCTTCCACCCAGAAGGCATGGCCGCAGGAGGGACAGAGGATCATCTTCTGGCGGGTGGTGATGTAGTTGTCGTACAGCACCTTGCCGTCAGAGTAGAGGATGGCCTCGTTCACCAGTTCCGACTTGAGGTTGCGCCCCTCAAGCCAGGCCTGGCATTGCGGACATTGGAAGTAGTAAGAGTCGTATTTCAGCATCTTCCTTCGGGGATTACTCCGCAAAGATAAAACAAATTCTTTATTATCGTTCGGAAGAGTTTTGTTTTTGAAGGCGTGCCGGAGGCACGCTATTCTAATAACCCCACACTAAGCGTTAGCGCAGTGTGGGGTTACGGAGTACTATCATCACTATCCAGCGTGCCGGAGGCATGCTACAGCATCTATGTATTATTTTCTCCCGTAATCAGCTGGAATCTCACCCCAAATATCTGTTTCCCATTTCAAAACGGGAATTACGGCCGAGTTATCTCTCATCCAATCCTCATTCTCCCGTAACCATTTCTCGGCACGTTCAATCAATTCGAAGAGGTACTCATTCTTTTCATCAGGCTGGAGTTTGGTCTTGCATTTTTTCTCCTTTACCCATTTCTGGGCATTGACCGAGTCACTGTAAATAGGATATTGTGTCCGTTTTTGTTTCTGCCACGCCAAAGCATGGACAATGGCCAAGAACTCACCTATGTTATTGGTGCCATTCTCGAAGACAGGGCTCTTAAACAAAGTGGTTGTCGTCGCTGGTTCTGTCCCGAAGTCTACAAACACCCCTTGGTACTCCATCTTTCCTGGATTACCCGAGCATGCGGCATCAACGGCGATGGCAGGAGAAAGGGGTGGGTTGGAAGAAAGGGGAGAGAGAGGATGTGTGCGATCACTTTTTTTTTCAAAACCAGAAAACCCCTTCGCAAAAGCTTCTTCAGCACTAACTTTGTCGGGAAATCCTTTATATAGTGCCCCTGGGAAGTTCTCCACTTCTTTTTTGCAGGCCTCCCAGTTGTCATATACTCCTGGATGGTTGCCCTTCCAAACAACATAAAACTTGTTTTTGGGCATGTCAAATTCCCAATGAGATATCCAAGCCCTTAGCAGTGTTCACCAAATCGCTGTTGATGCTGACCAGATTAGGTTGGGCGATGGCTTCAGCGAGAGGCACGGCTACAAGGTTCGGGTGATGGTAGGCCACCATCTGACCAAACTGGCCGTTGAGTACCATCTCGAAGGCCTTCACGCCAAACTCCGAAGAAAGCACGCGGTCGTAAGCAATCGGAACGCCACCACGTTGCAAGTGACCCAAAATGGTTTCACGCAAGTCGTGTTTGAAGCCCGCCGCCTTCAGTTGGCTAATCAGGGCCCGCCCAATGCCGCCTAGTTTCTTGTTCTCATAGCCCACCTCGGTGCTGATTTCGTAGATTTGTTGGCCGTCCTTCGGGCGAGCGCCTTCAGAGGCCACAATGACAGCAAAGCCACGGTCATGGTTGAATCGGCGCTCCAGACGCTCCTTCACCACGTTGATGTCGTAAGGGAACTCAGGGAGCAAGCACACCTCAGCGCCGCCAGCAATAGCGCTGTGCAAAGCGATCCAACCAGCATCACGGCCCATCACTTCGAGGATGAAGACACGGTTGTGTGAAGCCGCCGTGGTAACCAGTTTATCTACGGCCTCTGTGGCAATTTGCACAGCGGTCTGGAAACCGAAGGTACATTCCGTCATGGATAGGTCGTTGTCAATGGTCTTGGGTACACCTATAATATTAAGCCCCTTCTCGTAAAGTTTTTGGGAGATGCGCTGGGAGCCGTCACCACCGATGCTGATGACCGCGTCGATGCCCATATACTGCAGCTTGCGGAGCATTTCATCAGAACGGTCAACGGTACTCCAAGTGCCATCACTGTTTTTCACGGGCCAGTTGAACGGGCCACCCTTGTTGGTGGTCTCGATGATAGTACCGCCACGGAAGTGGATGCCACGCACCACCTCGGGCGTCAGCCTGACGACCTCGGTGGGCTCCCACAGAATGCCGTTGTAAGCTTGTATACTTCCGAGCACTTCCCAGTCTTTCTCTTGAGCGGCTCTTTTAACGATGGCGCGAATAACGGCATTCAAGCCTGGGCAATCGCCGCCACCGGTTAGCACGAGTAGTCTTTTCATGATATTTTGAGATTGTTTTCGGTGCGAAGATAACGAAAAAAACGATAGAATGTCGTTTTTTTCAATTTTTATAGTGTTGTTACGTGCCGGAGGCACGATATATTATTAACCCCGCACTAAGCGAAGCGCAGTGTGGGGTTACGAAGTGCTACTATAATTATCCACCGTGCCGAAGGCACGCTACATCACACAATAAAAGTGTTACATTTTCGTTAGATTAATATGAGTTATACTACATCATATTATCATATTGTTTTTCGCACCTATAGAAGTGAACCAACTATTTCAATCGAACACGAAAAAGAATTATATGCCTACATCTACGGCATTGCTAAAAATCTTCGATGTCAAACCTATCGCATAGGAGGAATGCCAGACCACATCCATATTTTCGTATCAGTACCTCCTTCTTTGTCGTTAGCATCGTTTGTACAACGGATAAAGACTGAAAGCAGCAAATGGCTGAAAGCAAATCCCAACTTCCCAAGATTTCATGGCTGGGGACATGAGTATGCAGGATTCAGTTATAGCGTCCGTGACAAGGAAATGATTGTCGGGTATATTATGAAGCAAAAAGAACATCATCGAAAGATTACTTTCGCTGAAGAATACCGGGCTTTCCTAATGGAGAATAAAATCACTATTGACGAGCGGTATTTTCTTAGTGATTGATAGTGGCGTGCCTTCGGCACGCAGTAGGATGATGGTGGCCTGCTAACCCCACACTGCGCTTCGCTTAGTGCGGGGTTACTGGGGTGGCGTGCCGGAGGCACGCCCTAGTTGTTAAAACAGTTTTTTCAAAGACTCCTCCATGATAGTTACATTGAAATACAGCACTTTCAAGCCTTTTTCGTTGCTTGTTAATTCCATTCTATCATAAGATTGTCCGTTCTCTCTAACCAACGACTGCGACGTGGGAGTGACACCAAAACGATACATAAGGGCATATTCATCAGCGATATTTATAACATAAATAGCCGATTTCTTGGTTTTCCCGTCTCCCGACGACAGAATGGCTGATAAAAGCATATAGACTTGGAAAAAAGCATCATTAGCCTCTTCGGACTCTCTCCCATACAAATCAATATTAACCATCATCTTCTGCATATAAAACTTCAGATTGGTTGGATCTTTGGCTAATTGTTTGTCAATGATACTTTTTGCTTGTTGCAAATCTTTTTGTTCTAATGCCTCGTTCAATGCCTTCGACAAGTCAAACTGATAAGGATTGTATTCGGGTCTTGTTGCCGTACCATAATAAAAATGTCGTAATTGCTCAAGACTCAATGTCGTATCCGCCTCTTGGAAACGTCTTAGGAGTTCAGGATAATAAAACTCGCTGTCCTTTTTATTGATATCTTTTTTGATCTGTTGATAATCAGGGGCATTTGCAGTAAGGCTTGCATCAACATCTGGGATAGTCGCTTTTTTACTTGTTGAACAAGAAAACAAAACAAGCAAGGATGCCACTATAAAATAGACCAATCCAATTCTAGGTATAACCCTTTTCATTTTTCAGATGTTTTCAAATTCAACGCGATCTGCAACTCATCTAACTGCTCTTGGGCGATGGGAGCGGGCGAGCCGCTCATCACATCGCGGCCGGCGTTGTTCTTCGGGAAGGCGATGAAGTCGCGGATCGAGTCGGCACCACCGAACAACGAGCAGAGACGGTCGAAACCGAAGGCCAAACCAGCATGGGGCGGTGCTCCATACTCGAAAGCGCCCATCAGGAAGCCGAACTGCTCCTGAGCCTTTTCGTCGGTGAAGCCGAGGGTATGGAACATCTTGTTCTGCAAGGTGCGGTCGTGGATACGGATGGAACCACCGCCGACCTCTACGCCGTTCATGACGATGTCGTAGGCGTTGGCGCGGATGTCACCCCACTTGGTGGGATCGTCCAACAGAGCCTCGTCTTCAGGCTTCGGGGCGGTGAAGGGATGGTGCATGGCGTAATAACGTTGTGTCTCCTCGTCCCATTCGAGCAACGGGAAGTCGATGACCCAC
>JAILBC010000057.1 GCA_024681295.1 Bacteroidales bacterium | reverse complement strand
GGGAAAGTCGCTGTCTATGGTGTTCTATGCCCATTTGCTGCAATCTGCCCTTGAAAGCCCGACTATCGTTGTTATCACGGACAGAAACGATCTTGACGATCAGCTCTATTCGCAGTTTGCGAAGTGCAAGGCTTTTCTCCGTCAGGAACCAGTCCATGCTGAGAGCCGTGAACACCTGAAAACGCTCCTTGACGGTCGAAAGGCTAACGGCATTATCTTCACCACGATGCAGAAGTTTGAGGAATCGTGTGAACCGCTGTCCGAGCGCAGAAATATCATCGTCATGGCTGATGAAGCACATAGAGGACAGTATGGTCTGACCGAAAAGATCAAGATGACGAAGAATGAGGACGGCGAACTTGTTGCTCGTAAGGTCGTTGGTACAGCTCGAATTATCCGTGATACGCTCCCGAACGCTACATATAAGGCGACTCCTTATAATAAGAGAAGCCCCGATGGATGGCCGCCAACTGCTTTAGGCCCGCCTTTTGGAGTCGTTCGAAGGCTCCGACCCAGAGATTCAGGTCGGGCGAGACCGGATTCTTGACAAACACAGGGATGTCGGTGCCTTTCAAAGCATCGGCCAATTGTTGCACCGAGAATGGGTTGACCACTGTGCGAGCTCCAATCCAAAGGGCGTCGACCTCGTATTTCAGGGCCAGTTCGACATGCTCAGGGGTGGCCACCTCGGTAGAGACGGGCAGACCTGTTGCTTGTTTAGCCTTGAGAAGCCATTTAAGCCCTTCCTCTCCCCTGCCCTCAAACGCTTCGGGACGAGTTCGCGGCTTCCAGATGCCCCCACGAAGCAGCTTCACTTCGGGGATCTGGGCCAAAGCCCTCGCTGTAGCGAGGATTTGGGCTTCACTCTCGACACTGCATGGACCAGCGATGACCAATGGATATTTCATGGGGCAAAAGTACAACATTTTGTCCGACTTTACGTTTTTTTCATAACTTTGCAGTTTGTTTAAAACTTTATATTGTGAAAAGAGTAGAAATCAAGCAAGCCTTGCAGATGCAGGCTTCGGAAGAAGAGATTACCGTAATGGGCTGGGTGCGCAACAAGCGCGGCAGCAAGAACGTGGCTTTCATCGCCTTGAACGACGGTTCCACCATCAACAACCTCCAATTGGTCATTGACCTGAGCGTCATCCCAGAGGAGAAGTTGGCTTTGATGCATGCTGGTGCCTCTCTGTGGGCCAAGGGTGTGTTAGTGGCCTCAATGGGTAGTGGTCAGGCCGTGGAGCTCTCCGTGAAGGAGATTGGATTGTTCGGTCCAGCCAACCCTGATGAATATCCGTTGCAACCCAAGAAGCACTCTTTGGAGTTTTTGCGCGACATTGCCCACCTGCGTTTCCGCACCAACACTTTCGGTGCCGTGATGCGTCTGCGTCACGCCATGGTGTTTGCCATCCACAAGTTCTTCACGGAGCGCGGTTTCTACAACATCCACACCCCGTTGATTACCGCCTCGGATGCTGAAGGCGCCGGCGAGATGTTCCAGGTGACCACCTTGGATCTGAACAACCCGCCCCGCAACGAAGACGGCAGCATCGACTACAAGCAGGACTTCTTCGGCAAGTCGACCAACCTCACCGTTTCGGGTCAATTGGAGGGTGAGTTGGCGGCAACAGCGTTAGGCAAGATCTATACCTTCGGTCCCACCTTCCGTGCCGAGAACTCCAACACCACACGTCACTTGGCCGAGTTTTGGATGATCGAGCCCGAAATGGCTTTCTACGACATCAACGACAACATGGACCTTGCCGAGGAGATGCTAAAATATTTGATCCAGTATGCCTTGGACAACAACATGGACGACCTCCAGTTCCTCAGCAAGCGCCTGCAAGACGAAGAGAAGGGCAAGAAAGAAGAAGATAAGTCAATGGAACTAATAAGCAAACTTCACTTTGTGTTAGAGCATGAGTTTGTGCGTTTAACCTACACCGAGGCCATCGACATCCTGCGAAACTCCAACTACAACAAGAAGGGCAAGTTCCAGTATCCCGTCAACGGCTGGGGTGTCGACCTACAGTCGGAGCATGAGCGTTACCTCGTCGAGAAGCACTTCAAGAAACCCGTCATCCTGACCGATTATCCGAAGGAGATCAAGGCCTTCTACATGAAGCAGAATGACGATGGCAAGACAGTCCGCGCCATGGACGTGCTTTTCCCCGGCATCGGCGAAATCATCGGTGGCTCTGAGAGAGAGACCGACATCAACAAGCTGCTCGACCGCATGCATGAGGTGGGTATCCCTGAGGAGTCCATGAACTGGTACCTCGACAGCCGCCGCTTCGGCTCGGTGCCGCATTCGGGCTACGGACTCGGCTTTGAACGCCTGTTGCTCTTCATCACTGGCATGACGAACATCCGTGACGTCATTCCGTTCCCACGTACACCCAAAAACTGCCTATATTAATTTAGAATTTAGAATTTAGAGATGTCGGATCAGAAGTTAACACAGGTTCAGAGACAGGAACTGAAGCTTTCGCCCCAGCAGATTCAATTGATGAAGCTGTTACAGTTGCCTTTGATTGAATTGGAACAGCGCATCAAGGAAGAGATTGAAGCCAATCCCGCTTTGGAAGACACCGTAGGTGAAGAAGACAGCGAGCCGAACAACGACGAGGGGTTCGACGACGAGGGATTTGGAGAAGACAGCAGCACTGACGACAGTGACAACGGGGAGAACGACGACTATAACGACGATGACCTTGGGATCAGGAAAGACGACGACTTCGATCTGAACGACTATCTGCCCGACGAGGACGAATACGACTACGCGTACAAGCTCCAAGCCAACAACCACAGTGCCGATGATGAAGAGTACCAAGCTCCCATCGTCCACGAAGAGTCATTCCAAGACTATTTGATACAACAGCTTGGTTATCACAACCTTACAGAGGACGAGAAAATCATTGGCGAAGTTATCATCGGCAACCTCGACGACAACGGTTATCTGAGCCGTCCCGTGGCCAATCTGGTGGATGACTTGCTATTCACGATGAACATCGAGACCACCGAGGAGGAAGTGAAGAAAGTCCTCCAGGTGGTTCAGCGCCTCGATCCGCCTGGAATCGGCGCCACTGACTTGCAGGAGTGCCTGCTCATCCAGTTGGAACGCCTTCAGGAAGAGAATCCTTACAACGACTATAAGCTCTGCATCACCATCATCAAGGAATGCTTTGAGGAGTTCACCAAGAAGCATTACGACAAGATTTCAAAGAAGACCGGAGCCAGCAACCGTCAACTCAAGGCAGCTTTGGACGAGATTCTCAAACTGAATCCCAAGCCCGGTGACTCTTCCACTTCGGGAGCGAAGAACAGCCATTACATCACCCCTGACTTCTTCATTTACATCAAGGATGGAGGTCTGGAACTCTCGCTCGACGGGCGCAACAACCCCGACTTGAAGATCAACAAGCAATATGTGAAGATGCTTGAGGATTTCTCGAAGAGCAGGGATTCGCGCAGCTTGCAAGAGGCCGCCACTTTTGTACGCCAGAAGATTGAAAGCGCCAAGTGGTTCATCGATGCCATCCGTCAACGGCAGCACACCTTATATATTACGATGAAGGCCATCATGGACATGCAGCAGGAGTATTTCCTCACAGGCGACGACACCAAGCTGAAGCCCATGATCTTGAAGGACATCGCTGAGAAAGTCGGATTGGACATCTCCACCATCTCGCGTGTGGCAAACAGCAAGTATGTACAGACCCCTTACGGCACCTTCCTGCTGAAGACTTTCTTCAGCGAGGGCATCACTAACGAGGAGGGTGAGGAGGTCTCGACCCGCGAAATCAAGAAGATCCTCCAGGATTGCGTCGATGACGAGGACAAGCTGAAGCCCCTCACTGACGAAGAGCTGATGATCATCTTGAAAGAGAAGGGCTATCCCATCGCCCGACGCACGGTGGCGAAGTACAGGGAGCAGTTGGGGATCCCGGTGGCAAGACTTAGAAAGAAGTTATGAGTTAGGAGTTAGGAGTGAGGAGTTAGGAGTATCCTAACTAAATAAATCGATTTCTCCGGTTTTGGAGATCCGTGTTTTTCCTAAGTGTTTATAAGCGATGTCGGTGCATTCCCGACCTCTTGGGGTGCGTATGAGGTAGCCTTCTTGGATAAGGAACGGCTCGTAGACCTCTTCGATGGTGCCTGGGTCCTCCCCCACAGCCGTGGCGATGGTGTTGACCCCCACGGGGCCGCCTTTAAATTTTTCAATGATTGTGTTGAGGATTTTATTATCCATTTCATCGAGGCCGTGTTCGTCCACATTAAGGGCTGCGAGGCCAATGTGGGCAATCTCCATATTGATGCGGCCGTCGCCTTGGATCTGGGCGAAGTCGCGGATGCGGCGAAGCAACAGGTTGGCGATACGAGGTGTGCCACGGCTACGACGGGCAATCTCATAAGCGGCATTGTCGTCGATAGGCACTTGAAGAATGCCCGCCGAGCGTTTCACAATGCCAGAAAGGGTCTTGGCGTCGTAATACTCAAGACGCTGTTTGATGCCAAAGCGCGAACGCAGCGGAGCTGTCAGCAGTCCAGAGCGCGTGGTGGCCCCGATCAGGGTGAAGGGGTTGAGGGCGATTTGGATGCTACGGGCGTTGGGACCCGACTCGATCATGATGTCGATACGATAGTCCTCCATGGCCGAATAGAGGTATTCCTCCACCACGGAGCTAAGGCGATGAATCTCGTCGATAAACAGCACATCGTTAGGTTCGAGGCTAGTGAGCAGTCCCGCCAGATTGCCCGGCTTATCGATGACAGGCCCCGAGGTCATCTTCATATTGACCCCCAGCTCATGGGCAATGATATGCGACAAAGTAGTCTTGCCCAGTCCCGGAGGGCCATACAGCAAGGTATGGTCGAGGGCTTCGCCACGTTGAACGGCTGCTTGGACGAAGACACGTAGGTTTTTCACCACGTTATCCTGTCCCGCGAAGCTGCTAAAGGCATCGGGGCGAAGGACGTTTTCCAAGTCTTTCTCGGCCTTGGAGAGATGTGAGGCGTTGGGGTCGAGGTTGCTGTTCATGGCATTTTGTAACTGGCTACAAAGATAATAAAAAAATGTTGTATCTTTGCGGTCGTAACAACGAGATGCAAAAAATGAGAAGATTTTTGTTGACCATTCTCTTCACCGCCCTTGTTTTGGGTGGGTTTGCGCAGCAAAGGGGGACGCTGCACGTGAACCAGGACAGCCGTGTTGAGCAGTTGATGCGGAAGCAGCGCGAGGTGTATGCTGCCAACAACACGATGAACGGATTCCGTGTGCAGATTTTCATGGAGATTGGCAACGAGGCCGTGGACCACGCCAAGGTGGTGAAGGCCGATTTCGAGGAGCAGTTCCCCTCGCTTCCCATCTATCTCTCGTACGAGCAGCCCTACTACCGTCTGAGGGTGGGCGACTTCCGCAACCGGGTGGAGGCCGAGAAATACTTAAGGATATTGAAGCCCCAGTACGGCGTAGCCTTCGTCACTGCCGACATCATCAATCCGCCTGTGAAGATCGAGCCGATTGAGTTGGAAGAGTTGGGCGAAGACGGAGAGGAAACTGGGGAGAACGTTCCGGAATAGGGGTCGCAATGACGTTCCCGACGCTGCTTTATTGAAGCAAATCTAGGATTAATCCCGCCAATCGGCTGGTACCCACTCGGAAGAGTGTGGGGTTGAGCCATTGTTCGCCGAGGATGTGTTTCACCAGATAATAATAGGTGAGTGCATCTTCAGGGGTCTTCATGCCACCAGCAGGTTTGAAGCCTACTTTCTTACCTGTAGCCTCGTAGTATTCCTTGATGGTATCGATCATGATGATGGCAGCCAAAGGTGTAGCGGCCACCGGCACCTTACCTGTAGAGGTTTTGATGAAGTCGGCGCCTGCGAGGATAGCCAGTTCGGAGGCTTTGCGGATGTTTTCCACGGTCTTCAGCTCACCTGTTTCGAGGATTACTTTCAGGTGTGCCTTATCGCCGCAGGTTTCCTTGATAGTCTTGATTTCGTCGAAGACCTCGTCGTA
>JAILBC010000043.1 GCA_024681295.1 Bacteroidales bacterium | reverse complement strand
CTTGCCTACTTTCACGGTATTGTTTGAAGCAATATGGTAAAAATCCCAAAGGTATTGGTTGTAAAAGGGAATCAGCACTTCACGGAAACCAAAGTTGTATCGGATGTTTTCTTCCAGGTTTTCTTGAAACCACCCGTGTTTTAGGTTGTTCAACGTAAGTTTTGCATCCTTTGGCTCATAATACACACCATTCAGCTTCTTAAGCTTGAAGACATGGGTCCGATCCTGGACATAAATCATGACGAAAACGGCCAAGGTCAGAATACACAATACGTAAGCCAACTTGTTTTTCATTGCCGCAAAATTAGTAAATTTAAGAATGACACCCCCAATTATTAAGGAGTGAATACATTAAAAATCACCATTTTTCGGGGTAAGGTGGTTAACAATAAAATTCAGATCTTTGCAAAAGAAAACATAAATCGTTTTGTGATGAAAGAAATACGTCATATCTTATCTGTCCTTGTCATTGTCATGATAGCCGTTTTGGCTGCTGGCACCATTGTGGAGCGACTCCATGGTACTGAATTTGCCCTGAGCCATGTCTATGGTTCCTGGTGGTTCGTGGGGCTGTGGGCGCTGATTGCGGTTTTCATGGTATGGATGGCGGTGAAATACCATATATGGAAGCATTTTGTGGTCTGTGCCCTGCATCTGTCCATCTTGTTGATTCTGTTAGGGGCCCTGTTGACCATGCTCACGGGACAACAAGGCAGGATGATGTTGAAGCCAGGTGAGACCACCCATACGTTTTACATCGGTAACGAAGTTGAAAACCACCCGGTGGAGTTGCCTTTCACGTTGACGTTGGATCATTTCGAGGTGGTGAACTATCCTGAAACCCATAAACCGATGGATTTTGTAAGCCATATTGTCATCGGTGACACATCGGGCGATGAAGAGTTCACCATCTCCATGAACCATATTTTGCGACGTCAGCATTATCGGTTTTATCAAACCGACTATGACGAGGCTGGCAACTCCATCCTCTCGGTGAGTCACGATCCTTGGGGCATTGGCGTGACCTACGCTGGTTATGTCCTGCTCTTGGTTGCCTTGGTGATGATGCTTTTGAAGCAACCCAAGACTTACAAGGCGGTCACCATCTCATGGATTGTCGTGCTCGTCGTTTTGGCGGTGTTGCTGCACATCAGGATGCTGACCCATCAGTTGTTGCCTGTGTTGCGCTCGCCTTTCTTTAGTCTGCACATCTCGACGATTGTGACTGCCTACGCCTTGCTATTGGCCATCATGATTACAGGCATCATCGCCCTCGTGAAACCGAAAGACAAGGAGCGTCTGGAGAGGTTGAAAACCCTCAGCAAATCCATGCTTTATCCGGCCGTGGCCTTACTAGCCATCGGTATCTTCATCGGGGCCGTGTGGGCCAACGTCTCTTGGGGCAACTACTGGTCGTGGGATCCGAAAGAAGTGTGGGCCTTGATCACGCTGTTGATTTATGCCGCTCCTTTACATGAAAAGATTTGGAAATCTTTCCAAAAACCAGTGTTTTTCCACATTTATGGCATCCTGGCCTTCCTTAGCGTATTGATCACCTATTTCGGGGTGAATCTGCTTTTAGGCGGCGTACACGCTTATTGAAATCAATCCACAAATACTTTCTTCACGAAAAGTTTCCCGTTCTGAATGATGGAGACGAAGTAGATCCCAGAAGGGCATTTGCTCAGGTCAACAACGGTTTCTTGACCTTGTGAATGCCCCGAAATCATAGTCTGTCCCAGGAGGTCATAGACGCGGTATTCAATGCCTTGTTCATTACTTATTGAAAGGCGAAGCAATCCGCGGCACGGGTTGGGATAAACATCAATCCTCGATGGTTTCTCGTCCACACCGACATGTGGAGACACAGGGCCTTCACCATTGAAATCGTCCATGCAGAAGTAAGCGGGAGTGATCATGCCATAGCTGTCGTTTTTCGATGAAGAAAGGCTGAAGGAAATCCTTGCAACTTCGCCCAGTGGACTGAGGTCGAACCACTCCCAGGTGTTGAGCACATAGTCTTCGGCGTTATTGGCAAAACGATAGTCGGCTAAATAGAAATCAAGCGTTCCCACAGTCTGTCCAGCGGCGTTCTTGCCAGTGGCGGTTAGTTTGAACCAGTCGGGATCATTGCCGGTAGGACCTCCAAAAGCGGTTGCTGTGGCATCGCCATAAAGCATGTTATTATAAGCCCACAAGTTGTTGGAGACGTAGCAGCCGGTAATAGTCTGCAAACTGCCGTCGGCGGCATAAACATCGGTCTGAGCCCCCATGGTGTAAGCCACTGCATATTGGGTTGAGCCGTCGTAACCAGCACCAGCGGCAGCCGTATATTGGGCATTCAAGCCGGTTTGGGTCAAATCAGTACGGTTTGAAGCAGTAAAGCCGCCCCAGAAAGAATAATAACTAGAGTAGTAATTAGTGAAATACCAACCGCCACTGTACATCTCGTTTTCACCTTCCTCACCTTGCCAGTAGCCATTGGAACCTAAAGCAACATCCTCGAAGTCGGCTGTGTTGATGGTGATAACGGACTCGGTGCCAGACACGTTCACGTACATGTCGACGTATTTGCCGTTGCTGGTAGCACGGATCACCAAACCCTGATTACTGAAAGCATTGGGTGTGGTACGGCTCACCGTTAGCTGACGGATGTTGATCGAAGCGGAGATCTGCGAGGGGCAGGTATGTACAGTGATTTCGATGAACTCATTGTTGTTATCGGGATCATCGAACGTATTTGTGAGATCGAAAGTCAGGGTTTGTGGGTATTCCGTGAAGCTGATAGGGGCGAGTGGGTTGGCCACTACTGGAGGCAGGTCTTCGGCGACGCACTCTACTGAGAAGGATGTCTGCACGGATTGTCCGGCGCTCTCGGCATTCAGGGTGATGGTGGCTGTTCCACCAGTGCTCACAAGGCGTTGCAGTGTCAGGGTACGGTTGCTCAGTGTGGCTGAAACCAGCGATGGGTTGCTGTTAGAGGCTATGGTGATCACGATGTTCTCGTTCGGGTCGTCGGGATCGTTGAAGGTGTTGGTGAGGTCTACGGTCTGGCTGGCGGGGTAGGTCTCAAAAACGACATTGCTGATGGGGTTGGCTACCACCGGAGGCAGGTTGGCACCGCTGGCCAATTCATCAGCACCAGCGCAAGGAGTTGTGGCTGAACGGTCTTGGTCATCGATGTCCTTAGGAACGTAGGTCAATGGATTGGCCACAGTCAAGCCACTGGCATCGGTGATATGAAGGTCGTTGCTGCCTACAAATTGTGGCGTGCAAAGCGCCGAATGTGTGTCGAAGCCTGTAGCGGCGGTCCAGTCAGCCAAGGTTGCGCAGTCGGTGCTTGTAAACCGTCCAACATAGCTGCCAGCAAACTGAATACGGTTGTAGTCGCAATAACGGTCGGTGGCGTTTTGTTGAAAACGGAAAACGTAACCGCTTGTTTCATTGATAAATAAATTATTGTACATATACAAGTTGGGCCAGTTTTTGTCGACATACATCACGCCACAGTTATTACCGGAGCCCGAACACTTCACTGTATTGTTCACAAAATAAACGTAACTGCTGTTGGAGTCGTCCAACTCGCAGCACCACGAGGTGTTGACGTTGCTCACCAGATTGATGATGTTGTTCCTGATGATGATGGGCTCTGTTTCCGTTCCCATCGCGGGACGGGTTTCGAATACTGTGGCATAATTGGAGTTGCGTGTCACGTTCATCACGTTGTTTTCGATGATGCTGTTGTAGCGTATGCGCAGTAGATCCATGGCATGATAGTTCGTCAACACGTCGTGGGTGTGGTTGGTAATCGTGTTGCCGCGTACGATGGCGTTGTCGGTGAAAGAGATGTAAACACTCTTAAACGATTGGTTCAGGAAAGTGCAGTTTTCGACCAATACGCCATCATTGAGGGTGTAGATATTTTTACCTTGATAATAGAGGGCAACATAGCCGTTTTCGAAGTGGCATCCAACGAACTCATTGTCATGGCAAACCCATTCACCACTGGTATAATAAACGAGGTTTTTGTCACCGTCGAGGCTGGTGGTTGACACGGCACCAACGAACCGCATGTTATAAAAGTGGTTGTAGTCGGTCTGGCCATCGTTCACCAGCAATCGGGCTTTGTTAGCCGATGTCGTAGTGATGGTCATGTTCTCGAAGGTGACATAGTCGGCACCATCGATTTTGAGGGTACTGTTGTCGGTATAGCCGGCGTTGCTGGTGACGACCACCTGTTGATTGTCAGCACCCATACCGCGGAAAATCACCCGATTGCTTGCGCTTGCACCAGTGATTTCATTGATGGTGACAAACTCCTCATACGTCCCTGGTGCCACCTCAAAGATCACTTGTCCACTCACGCCAGCGGATAGGGCAGAGGTGGCCGCACTGAACGAGGTGTAGTTCGGATTCTGCGAAGCATTGCTATTGATGGTATAAGTGCCCGACAACTGGGCGTTTGCGAAGGCCGCTATCAGGAGCGACAAAACTAAAAAGAAATATTTTTTCATTATTGTTAAACTTTTGTTCCCGAAAGTTGAAATACATGGAGTCGGGCAGGTCTTCTGGCTTGTTCAAATCCGCGGCGTCTTCCCGATACGAATACCAGTGACATGATGCAGCGGATCATTGCTGAACTTACAGCTACGGGCATAGCTCCTGATTCACACAGGATTCCCTATTAATCTTCACTTGAAGAACCCGAATCCGGCGGCAAAGATACAAAATAATCAGATTTGTTTGACATTGAAAAATTTGTTATATTTGCCCACTACATTAGGATAGCGATGTGGATTAACTTCAGAGAAGCGACATTGCATGATGTGGACGCCATCATGGCGTTGGTTCAGCTGCGCATTGACTGGATGAATGCCGTTGGGTTGCATCAATGGAATGAGACGGACTATTTCGGTAGATATCCTCGGAGTTATTGGGAAAAGAACATCAAATACTTCTTAGTAGGTGAAGTTCACGGAAAAGTGGTTGTTGCCACCGCCCTTTACTCCGAGGATGTCCGTTGGACCCGTGATGGCAAATATACAGGGTCGGTTTCAGGTGATGCCTACTATGTCCATCACCTGGTTACCGACCCAGCAGTTAAAGGTGTGGGTGTTGAGATGATGAAGTATGTGGAACAATATGCCGTCGAGCATAACGTCCACATACTTCGTCTCGACTCTGCGATTGGCAATCAAGTGCTTGAACGCTATTATACCCAGCTGGGCTACACTCCCTGCGGCATCTGCCACGATCGTCTATATCATGGCGTTCTTCGCGAGAAAGTCCTTCCCTCCACGGCAGCGGCCAGTGAGCCTTCGGTGTCGGTCCACCAATGAAGGGTGTAGGCGAAAAACGAGAAAGCGGGATAAGATTCTCTTGCCCCGCTTCCGAAACTAACTTAAACTCTATTACAGTATGACAAAAATCTGATGCAAAGTAACAGCGAATCCAAAAGGCGTAAAATCCCCAATGATGGTTATTTTGAGGTGAATTGCTTACCGATTTATAAGGATATGGGAATTTGACAAAAAAGAGTACTTTTGCAGAAAACTAAAAGTATATGTTCAAGGCATCCAAAATCCTTCTTTTTATCTTTTTGTTGGGTTTGTCTATTGCGACATTCGCACAAGTCAACCGTCCCGATGACTTCAGGGAACGCTATACGTTGAAACAAGTTGTTGTGCTGAGCCGCCACAACATCCGATCGCCGCTTTCAGGGAGAGCCTCAGCTTTGCAACGCATCACGCCTCATGAGTGGTATCACTGGTCGTCAGCACCCAGCGAACTGTCGCTACGTGGCGGCGCTTTGGAAACGATGATGGGCCAATACTTCCGCAAATGGCTGGTGAGCGAGGGACTGATGCGTGAAAACGAAATCCCTACTGAGGGCACCGTGCGTTTCTATGCTAATTCCTTGCAGCGCACCATCGCCACTGCGCAGTATTTCTCCTCTGGGATGCTTCCAGTAGCCAATGTTCGCATCGAGCATCATTTAGAAGTAGGTAAGATGGATTCAGTGTTCGCCCCACAGATTACCGACGACAGCGAGGCATTCAAGGCACTAGCCCAACAGCAAATCACGGCTATGGGCGGCGAAAAAGGAATGCTTGGAATAGGGGAGAAGATGTCGGAAAACTACAAGGTGCTGGAGCGGGTGCTCGATATGGACCAAAGCAAGGCTTGTCTTGAAGGCGATACTTGCCATTTCCGTACCGACGACGCGCATGTATATCTCATCAAATATCGTGAGCCAGGCATGGGTGGTTCCATGCGCCTTGCATGTCAGGCCGCCGATGCGCTCGTCCTTCAATATTACGAAGAGCCTGATGCCATGAAGGCTGCCTTCGGTGATACGCTGACTTGGAAGGACTGGGAAACCATCTCGGCCATCAAAGACTGGTATGGCGACGTGCTGTTCACCGCGCCTGTGGTGGCCCGTCAGGTGGCCAGACCACTCTTGCGGACGATGCTCGAAGAGCTACAATGTGATGGCCGTAAGTTTACCTTCCTATGCGGCCACGATTCCAACATCGGCAGCGTGCTGGCTTCACTGGAGGCAGAAGACTATAGCCTTCCTGGAACCATAGAGAAGAAAACCCCTATTGGCTGCAAACTCGTGATTGAGAGATGGGAAAACCAACAAGGCCAGTCGTTTGTCGCCCTTAACCTCGTATATCAAAGCACTGAGCAATTACGCAACATGACGTTGTTGGATTTGAACAATCCGCCAATGGTATATCCTATCCGTCTTAAAGGCTTGAATGCCAACGCCGACGGACTATTTCCCTTTGAAGCGTTAATAGATAGACTGTCTTACTTGTCGATATTGACGATGTGATACTTACGGGTACCTAGGCCGATGGCTTCGGCATGCTCGATGGTGTGGACACCATGCTGCTTGTCGATGCGGTTCAGCAGGTCGGTGGGATCGTTTTTGGCAGTCACCTCTTGGTTGTTGATGATGTCGACACAAGCCTGGTCGAGGGCCACGGGATCGGTGGAAGCCAGAATGCCGTAGTCTTCAAGCTTAACGGGGGCGGGATGATCGACGCAGTCGCAGTCGATACTCATGTTATTCATCACGCTAATGTAAATGATGCCCTGTCTCCTGTTGAAGTAGTTGGCAATGGCCTGTGCCGCCGCCGCCATGCTCTCAAGGAAGCCGTCTTGGTCACCGATGTATTCTGGCGTCCATAGTTTCTCCATGTCGAGTTTCTCCATCTTTCCAGCGGAGTGGATGTAAGCTTTGCCATTGGAACTGGCACAGCCGATGCTGAGGTTCTTCAGTGCACCGCCATAGCCGCCCATGGGGTGACCTTTGAAGTGGTTGAGCGCAATCATGAAGTCATAGTTGGCGAGATGGCCGCCCACGATGTCGTATTTGATATGTTTCTGGTCCTTCACGGGGATGCGAATCTCATCGTATTCGTCCATGATGTCGACAGGAAAGTAGTCGGTGAACTTATGCCGGCGGATCACCTCCCAGTGGACAGCTGAGTTGTTGCGGTCATCTTTTTCGTCGCCAGGAGCATTGCCGTAGGCGGTGTTGCATTCCACGATGGTACCGTCCACCTCATACACCAGGTCTTTGATCAGTTCTGGCTTCAGGTAGTTGGGGTTGCTGCCTTCGCCCGTGGAAATCTTCACTGCCACGCGGCCTGTGGCCTCCACTCCAAGCGCTTTATATATGCGAACTAGCGATTCAGGAGAGATTTCTCTGGTGAGATAGACGGTTGCGCCTTCTTGCTTTGCGGGAGCCTCGTTATTCTTTGACTTGCAGCCGCAGGTGATCATTGTTATAGCCATAAGGATAAGTGTTAGTTTTTTCATTGTTTTGTTAATTGATTCATCCTTGCAAAGTTACAAAAATTTTTTAATAATTCATACAATCAATTCTCCTTTTGCAACTATTGTCGCAGTGCCACCGACATAGATGTTCCCATCGCTAGTGATGCGTGTAGCCACTACCGAGGGACGTCCCATGGCCTCGCCTTGAAGGAAGGCATAGTCGCCTTGTTTTGGGATAACGCCATTGACAACGAGGTAATGCGTCAGAGCAGCATTAGCCGTTCCGGTGGCCGATTCCTCAGGAATGTCATATAAAGGGGCGAAGTCGCGGACATGGGCGGTGTAGCTGTCTTTGCCGAAGGAAAACACATGGAAACTGACCGCATTCAACTTTTGAGTGATGGCTGAGATGGCCTCCATATCGGGCTGCAGGCCGTTGAGCGTCATTACGTCAGCAATGGGAATCATGAGGTCAGGGAGGCCGGAATAAGCGATTTGTACGGGCTGGGTAGGCTGGTAGTTAGCCACGCCTAAGGCTCGATATATCTCTTTGCTATCTTCGATGGTTACAACGATGCGAGGGGTAGCCATCTGCATCATCACCTTTGAACCTACTTCGATGCGCAAGTCACCTGCCAGTGTATGGCAAAGGCATTCACCCTCAGCCAACTGCATCTGGTACAACAGCGAAAAAGTGGCGATGGTGGCATGACCGCATAGCTCTACTTCGGCCTTTGGGGTGAAGTAACGCAAATGGTATTCTGTCGGTGACAGTCTGTGGACGAACGCCGTTTCGGAATATCGCAGTTCAGCGGCGATTTGAAGCATCAGTGCTTTTTGAGGAAAGGCATTGTCCTCCAGAAGCACCACGCCAGCAGGGTTGCCACCAAAAGGCTGGTCGGTGAAAGCATCGACAATGTAGTATTTCATCAAGAAGGATTCAGTCGTTCATTAACCGGCTCTCACCCCAAGTGTATTGCGGATAAGCCTTCTTGAGGTCGTTATAGGAGCCGCTGACACCGCTGCCGCCACTGGTAGCGAAGACATTGATGGTCTTGCCGCTAAGGTCATGGGCTTCGATGAAGGTGTTGACGATGGTCGGGGCGGTGTACCACCACACGGGGAATCCGATCCAAACGACATCATATTCGGCGATGTTCTTGCAGCGGCCTTTGATGGCGGGACGCGAGGACTTGTCCTGCATCTCGATGGTCGAACGAGAGGTCTTATCACGCCAGTCGAGGTCGGCGGAAGTGTAAGGTTGTTCAGGGACGATCTCAAAGAGGTCGGCGTTGTGCTCTTTGGCCAATCTTTGTGCGGCAGCCTTGGTGGTGCCGGTGGCCGAGAAGTAAACTACTAAGGTCTTTTTCATTTCTTTATTCTCCTTTTGTTGTTTGTTTTGCGCGCAGGCACCGAGGCTTAATGTCAGCAGTGCCGCCAGGATTAATGTGAGTTGTTTCATGGTGTTTTGTGTATTTTGTTTTTACAATTTCAAATCAAATATTTTTTTCCTGGAAAAAACCGGGGCACGCTCTTGCAATACCTCTCGTACTCTGGATATTTTCCACCGCTGATTTCTTCAGCCAGTGACGAGCTGCCCTGAAACAGAACGATCAACAACAGAGCCCCTATGATGCTCCAGTTGATAACACCTATGCCAGCTCCGATGGTAAACAGGTAGAAGCATACCCAGATGGCCTGTTCGGCAAAATAGTTAGGATGACGACAGCGACTCCAAAGCCCTGTGGTGTTGAAGCCTTTGTTATAGGGTTCGGGTAATTCCTCAAGTTTTTTCCCTTCATTGATCATGGCCCATTTACGAGTTTGGAAGCGCCACTGTTGCTCGTCGGCGACAGTCTCCCAGATGATGAATCCCAGCATCAGCACTGCTGCGACGGCATCCATCCATCCGAATGGAATTTCCGATTTCATGACTACTAGAGCAGGGAAGGTAGTCATCAGCACCAATGCGTTCTGATAGATGGAGATAAACCCTAAGTCGAACAGCGTCCAGGCCCAACGCTTTTTGAAAGTTGGACTAGAGCGGACGATGGCCCAGCGATAGTCTTCAACACCTTCCCAAAACTTTAGTTTATAAGCTCCTTTACGCGCGAAGTTAATGGTGAGTCGAATACCCCAAAGCGTAGCCAGAACAGCCATCACTACCAAACGGGCATTCATGCCGCCTTTAACGGCAATCACCCATGTGTAGGCAATGGGGAGCAAACTCCATAGTTTGTCCATTTGGCTGTTATTCCCAGTGATCTCCCCAACAATAAAACAAAAAGCTGCACTGCACGCCGCTATGATGCCCAACAGTTTTAGTGCATCCAACTGGGTTTCGTCCAATTTGGGGCCGACCGTAAAATACAAAACCGGGCATACAATGATGGACAGCGCCAACAGCGTGGCCATCAAGGGGATATTCATTTTCTTCATTTCTTCTGGAATTCCTTCTGAACAACAAAAGCGGTTAGTTCGTTGTTGTTTTTATTCATAGTTGAATCGTTTTGTTCCTGCAAAAATAAACATTTTCTATTTTTGCAACCTATATGTTTGTAGGAGAACTAATTTCGTTAGGCGTTGCCGTTTCGTGGACCGCCACCGCATTGTTTGCGGAGGTTGGCTCAAAGCGTATGGGCTCGCTACCGTTCAACGTCATCCGCATGACGTTGTCGCTGCTGTTTTTGTGCGTGACGTTATGGCTGGTGATGGGTGTGCCGTATCCACGTTATGCTGATGGCAGCACATGGACTTGGCTGCTGCTTTCGGGTGTGGTTGGGTACGTCATCGGCGACTATTGCCTCATGCAGGGTTATATCCATATTGGCTCACGCTTCGGTCAGCTTTTCATGACGCTTTCAGCTCCTACGGCTGCCATCACTGGACGGCTGCTTCTCGGCGAACAGATGCGCCCCATAGCCATTCTCGGCATGGTCATCACCTTGAGCGGTATTGCGCTTTCGATATTGTCGAAGGGTGAAAAATCCGAACATCATGCCCTAAAGTTCAAGTTGCCTGCAAAAGGCATATTCTATGCCGCCATGGCTGGTATCTGCCAAGGCTTTGGACTGGTCCTTAGCAAAGGAGGATTGACGCATTACGAAGAGGCCCTCACGGCCATGGGCATTTCGGGCGATTCGATCTTCTCCGGGGCTGTGTTGCCATTGCCTGTCAGCATCAGCATGTCGTTTGCCGCCACCACCATTCGCGCCTACATCGGCTTGGTCGGCTTCTTCTTAGCCTTGATGCTCTTTAATAAAGATGGTCTCGCTAAGTTACGTCATGCTGTAAACGATCGAAAGGCGATGTGGTGTGTGCTGGCATCTACTATATTTGGACCTTTCATCGGTGTCAGCGCGTCGTTGTTGGCCACGCAATACACTTCAGCAGGCATTGCCCAGACGCTCTTTGCGCTCACCCCCATACTCATCATTGCCCCAGCAGCCCTCCTGTTCCATCAGAAAGTGACCGTTCGTGAAGTAATAGGAGCGATTATCAGTGTTACGGGAGTGTGTTTGTTTTTCTTTTAAAAAACACTGGGATTATCTCACCGTTACCTTCATGGTCTCAGTTCCCTTTGTCGTCTTAACCTTGACGAAATAAATCCCGGCTTTTTCATGGTTGAAGTCGTATTCAAAGACATCGCCATTAGTAGAAGTTTCAAGGATTATTTCTCCAAGCATATTGAATATACTGATGCTTTGGAGGTTTTCTGCCTCAATGGTCACCTTACCCTGTGTAGGATTCGGATAAACTACTGAACCAACAGTATTGGCTTCTGAAACCATGGTGCAATCCTCAACAAACTCATTGAAGCCATTCAATCCGTAGGGCTCGTACCAACTGGAATTTTGATATGCTTCTGCGCAACCGCACGGAACGACGAGGATGGGATAGCCGAAGTTTTCAAACGTCAAAGCGCCAAATTCGTCACCAAGAACAGGTGGTGTGGTGGCTAAGGTGACTGCTCCCGTAAAGTTGGAGCAATTTCTGAAGGCCATGTCCCCAATAAAAGAAACGGATTCTCCGATGGTTAAGGTTCCGTTAAAGCCTTCGCAATTGAAAAACGCACTAGGTCCAATGGATTTTACGGAGTTGGGAATGGTCAGGTCACCAGTCAAATCATAACACATCGCGAAGGCATTCTCCCCAATGGAAGTCACAGAATTGGGTATTTCAATAGATGTCAGTCCTTCGATGCCTCTGAAGGCGCAATAGCAGATAGAAGTGACTGTGTTAGGTATCACGGTGTTTTTGCATCCCGTCAGCAGCTCGTTGGTACTAGTCTCGATGATGGCGTTGCAGTCGTTTCTTGAGTCATAATTGGGGTTTTCAGGGTCGATGACGATGCCACTGAAAGCGCAATATCCGAAGGAGTTGCCACCAAGCGATTGTACATTGCTTGGAATGTTCAGTATGCCTGTCATGCCGTTGCATGAATTGAAGGCATAATCCTCAATCGTGGTAACAGAGCTTCCTATGATCAAATCTCCATCATAACCGGAGCAATACTGAAATGCGCCATAGCCAACAGTGGTCACGGAGTTAGGAATCACCAAATCGCCAGTAAAACCTTGGCAATAGGAAAAAGCACTCGCTTCGATGGTGGTCACTGAATTGGGAATGGACAGGTTTGTCAAATAAAAACAATACAAAAAAGCAACTTCGCCAATGGTAGTCACGGCATAATCATGTCCTTGGTAACTCACAGATTCAGGGATGATCAAATCTCCGGTGGCATCATAACCGTTGACATGACCTGTAACCGATACAGAAACTTGGTCTTCATTGACACGATAATTCAGGTCGCCGACTGTGAATTCCGATGGGTTTTCACCATAGGTCATGAATAAGCAGGTTGGATCATAGTTGTTGCTTCCATCATGGAGCGCACCTAACAGGGTATAGGCACCCGTATTGGGATCAATCTGATACAAGTTGCCCATAAAAACGCCAAACAATTCTCCTGTCAGCATGTCGAAAGACATTTTTAACGGCAAATCAATCGGGCTGATTACGGTCATCTGTGCATTGGAAAGATCCAACGAACAGAAATTTCCATAGGTGCTTATGATATAAGCGTTTCCATCCATGTCGATAGCCAAATTGAAGCCATCGTTTTCGATCACGCCATGGTCTTGCATATTGTTCGGGGTAGCCGGATTGAAGCTTTTCAAGTGTCCTCCTGTAATGACATAAATCAACCCGTCGGCAGGATTGTAGACCATATCATTGAAATAAGGAACGTCTTCAACCATCAATTCAGGGTCTTCAATACGATTGTTGGCAGCATCATATCTCCACCTGTAAAGGCAATAGCCGTAGACGTCATTCACACTCCACACATAACCGTCGGCAAAGGTGGCTGTCGATACTGCTGGGATCTCGTCCGACGCAATAGACACGGAGCCTAAATCCTGCATGGTAAAAGTGACATACTTGCTAGCTGCTGGGCTGGGAGGCAAGATGTATCCGAACCAGTTGGCGGTTGATTGTGGTCCTTGTGCCTTGGCAAAGCCAGCAAAAACGAGGATTAACAAGGCAAGTTGTAAATACTTTTTCATGACAAATGAGTTTTGTTTGTCGTTATATTTCAGTTTGGCGACAAAAACACAAAAAAACTCATTCATTTCGTAAACTCCACAAGAGCACTTGCCTCGTTACCAATGGCAAGCTCGATGATGAAGCCGTTTTCAATCTGGAAAAGGGTAGGGGTGAGGCTTTCCCCCAGTTTGGCGGCTACTCGATATTCCACGCGAAGATCTTTGATAATGAAATCCTCGGGCAGCAGTTCCATTGCCATGCGGATGTAGTTGGCGTTGTTGACATGGCGGTTGTAGTCGATGTCTGCTCGCATCACCTGGATGGGCGAAAAGGTCGTGCCTCCTTCCTTCGGCAGGATGATGCGACGGTCTTTGTAGTTCATCTCCAACTGCGGCTCGATGAGCAGCGAGTTGGCCACAGCATCGTCCACGCGCTTCAGCTTGCCGTTGGCCTTGTCAACAAAGGCCCCCATGCTCCAGGTGCGGTAGCAGGGCTTGCCTTCGGCATCATAGATGAAGGTGTTGCGGAAGCCGAACATGGGTTTCATGCCATAGACCGAAGTAGTCACGGTCAGTTCTTCCTTGAAATTGGGCACACGCATGATCTCCACCTGTCTTGAGGCCAACAACTGCGCCATATTCTCACGGGCAAAATAGTCTTTCACTTCAGGCTCGCTTTCGAGCCACATTTCCGAGCAGTCCTGCATCATCTGAAGGGCGGAAAATAGTTTGAGTTTGCCCTCGCTGTCGCAGGTGCTGGTGGTTACTTTGTATTTTAAGCTATACATAGTGAATTGAATTATGGCGCAAAATTAGACACATAGGGGCAGAAGTGCATTGCTCAAACTACTTTTTTTGTGGTTAATTTATCCAATACAAGAAATATTGAAAACAAAAAAGGAGTTATTTACCATAAAACGTATCGTAATAGATTGTTTCTTTGCAGAAAAATTGACCAAAATGCTGAAATCGTTCAACGACCTCATCATTTCTGATAATATAGATGAAGTCAATATTACGTCAGAAACCATGTTGAGTTCCTTCCTCGCGTTCTATTGTGAGAGAGGTGCTTTGCAGTTTTCCGTAGAGGGAGAAATGTACCACGTAGGGGAAGGTGACATCATTATAAGCACACCCCGCAACATCATTGGCATGTATATGCGCACACCCGACTTACAAGGCAAGGTTATCAGTGCCGGAGAGTCGATTTATGACGAGACATTGCCAGGCGTTTTTCAAATCGACCCTAATTGGTGGAAAAAGCTTTTCTTTTTAAGGCAAAACCCAGTTGTTCACGCCACGGAGTTCCAGAGCAAGCTTTTTCAAGCTTACTTTAATCTTTTGATGGTTTACATGGAAGACAGCGACAATCCTTATCGCCAGCGTATCATCAGGCTTACCTCACAAGCGGTAGCTGTTGAACTTCTTCATGCACTTGAAAATGAAATTATTGACCAAACCACAAGTGAGACCTCGCAAAAAGACCGCCTATTCCAGCGTTTCATGTCCCTGCTTAGCCGTCCAACTAACACCGAGCGTGAAGTCAGGGCATACGCTGAACAACTGTTGATCACCCCAAAGTACCTCAGTGCTGTTTGCAAGGAAAAAAGTGGTCGCACGGCGATGGACTGGATTACGGAAAGCACCGTAAACCATATCAAATACTACTTGCTCCAAACCGACCTCTCCGTGAAGGAAATCGCCTTCAAACTGGATTTCCCCGATGTCAGTTTCTTTTGCAAATACGTCAAGAAACACCTTGGAAAAAGCCCTATGGAATACAGAAAGATTATGGTTGGGTTGTCAGAAGAATAGGGTCGTCGGCAGTCAAGAAACTTCCATGACTGTAAATTGATTTGAGGAGAATAACAATAATTCCAACTCTTGTCCGTTATACTTAGGAATATATGCATCGCATGATTGACTTTTTCCGAAAATATGTTTCTGTCGTAGTACTCACTCTGATGGGGCTGTTCCATCTAGACCTTACCAGCACGGCCCAAGAGGATTTGTATGTCATGGAACAAACCGAAATCCTGTCCAGTATGTCGTTCGATGGTGATGAGTTTGACGAAGACGAGGATTCGGATTTCGTGCTCAATGGACCATCGGATGGTTTGCCATGTCGATGTGACTTTTGCCCAGTTACATCCTTAGGCGAAGAACAAATTGCAAATCTATGCTCGGCCGCTTTGCGTCTTGGACAGGTGAGGCGTTATGTCCCAAGGAAAAGCCTGGCCGACAGCTATAATAATATCATTACGAAAAACATAAAAGATGGTTTGGACTTCGGTTCGGACCATCTTTTTTTATCCCATAATTCATTTATTACTAACTAAAATCTAACTAAAAATGAAGAAACTAGCATTATTTGTAGCATTCGTTGCACTGTCTCTCGCAGCAGTATCCTGCACAAAAGATACACCTACAGGTGGCAACAATAGCAACAACAACCAATGGGAGTCGGAAGGGAACGGCACAACGGTCAACGCGGCTGATACCGACACGGCAATCATCTCGTTTGTCAACACGCATTTCCCAGAAGCGAGCATCCTCAGTTGTAATCAAACTGAGCATTATTACCGAGTGATTCTAAGCGACAACA
>JAILBC010000036.1 GCA_024681295.1 Bacteroidales bacterium | reverse complement strand
CAAAACATGGCCCCAAAACTAGTCATATTCGACCTTGACGGCACCTTGCTCGACACGCTTGACGACCTCAGCACGGCGGTCAACTATGCCATGGAGCAACGGGGCTTTCCCCGACATACGCGTGAGGAATATATGAAAATGGTCGGCCACGGGGCGCGTAACCTGATGAGCCAAGCTTTGCCTTTGGAACACGCCCACGACGAAGCTTTAATTGACGCGGTACTGGCCGATTTTAGGGCATACTATAACACTCACATTGATGTGTTTACAAAACCGTTTCCTGGAATACGGGAGCTCATCGCTGAGCTTCATCGTAATGACATCAAACTTGCCGTCGCCTCCAACAAGTTCCAAGAAGGCACAGAGCACCTGATTAATGAATTCTTTTCCGACATCCCCTTTGTGGCCATCTTGGGCAACCGCCCCGGGTTTCCGCTGAAACCAAACCCCGAAGTGATCGGAGAAGTATTGAAAAAGGCGGGCCTTTCCCAAGCCGACGCCGTATTGGTCGGTGATTCAGATACCGACATGGAAACCGCCCTCAATGGTGGCATTCGTGGTATCGCCGTCGGCTGGGGCTATCGCGATATGAAGGACCGGACAAAATGGGGAATAACCCCCTCGACAGGCCTAGGGACCGAGTACTTCTTTGTTGAAACAGTTGAAGAACTGAAAAAACTGCTCTTGCCATGACAGACCGCTTCACTCCAGCCCAACGTCACCTCGTGATGTCGCACATCCGCAGCCGGAATACCAAGCCCGAACTGAAAGTGCGACAATGGCTGTGGGGCCACGGGTATCGTTATCGCCTTAACGTGAAAGGGGTTCCAGGAAAACCGGATATCGTGATGCGAAAATACCATACAGCGATCTTTGTCAATGGATGCTTCTGGCATGGACACGGGGTGGAGTGGAAAACGGAAAACGGAGAACGAAAAACTGCAAATTGTTGCAAGATTCCGCAAACGAACCGTGATTTTTGGGTCAACAAGATCCAAAGAAACCAACAGCGGGACCAACAGAACTATGAGCTCCTTAAAGATAACGGTTGGCAAGTCATTGTCATCTGGGAATGCCAACTGAAAGCCAACGTCTTGAATCGCACCATGTATGAGGTGGAGCTGCTACTTAATGAGAAGTTGCTGTCGCTTTATCAAAAACACAAACCAGCCATCTATTATCAAAATGAAGAAAACAACCTGCCAATGGCAGCTGAAAAAAACAGCTAAACACCCTCAACCATGACCCCCCAACTCCTCCTTCAATCCCTCACCAAATTTTTCCTCGGATTCATCATCATAGGTCTGCTCATCTTGGAAGCCGTCCTCGAGCAAGGCCTGGAGGGCTACGGCGAATACAAACAAAAGGTGAAATACAGGATTTTGCCTTTTATCTGGTAATCAGAAAAAGATGTATTTTTGTGCAAAACACATTTCGCAGTCAAATTCAAATCAACCCATGAAAAAAACAATGACTTTATTGCTGGTGGCAACCATAGTGTGCCTGACCGCCTGCTGCAAGCAAAACAACGAAACGGCAAAGAACATGAACAATATCGATCAAACCTGTGTTGAAAAAACAGTAAAGACGCTGAACGAAAAATACGCTGGCACTGACGGTGTCAAGGATCGTATTCAACGTGGCGTGGAGCAGGCGGCGGCCTTCTGGACGGATGCCGATGGTACAACCGCTGAGTTTGAAACGTTCTGTACGGAAAACTTTGTGGCTGACCCCGACGAACGGGCTCGCATGGCCGCACAGCTGGAGCAGAACTTTGAAAGTCTGTGGGGCTGCTTCAACAAGATGAATGTTGACCTCAACCTCCCCATCCATGTCGATGGTCCCGAACCAACGCATCTTGATGAATTGTTCGGTGCTTACAGTCCCTCGGCACACTTTACCGACGATATGTTTGAACAGAAAATCGCCTTCATCGTAGTGCTGAACTTCCCCTTCTATACACTGGAAGAGAAGAACACCTTAGGCGCAGACTGGAGCCGTCAGCAATGGGCTTACGCCAGGCTGGGCGATGTCTTCACCGCCCGAGTGCCCGCCGAATGCCAACAGGCGTTGTCAGCTCAGCTTTCAGCTGCCGACAATTACATCTCAAACTATAATATCCAGATGGGTCATCTGCTGAACGACAAGGGTGAACACCTCTTTCCCGAAATGTCGCTGATTACTCACTGGGGACTGCGCGATGAGCTGAAGACCCATTACAACGAAGGTGAGGAGGGTCTGGCCAAGCAACGCATGATTTACCAGGTGATGCGTCGTATCATCGACCAGAGCATCCCGGAATGTGTCATCAACAATCCAGAATACGACTGGAACCCGTTTACCAATACCGTCGTCAAGGATAGTAAAGAAGTCAGTGTGAAAGCCGAGCCCGATACTCGCTATCTGTATTTCCTTGATAATTTCCACGCGATGCAGGAGTTAGACCGTTACAATCCACGATACCCCACCGCCATTGCCCGTGCCTTTGACGAGGACATGGAGGTGAGTTTTGATGAGATTGAAAAACTCTTTGATGCCTTCTGCAGCGCACCTCAAGTAGGAGAGGTGGCGCAACTCATAGAGCAACGCTTGGGCCGCAAATTAGAGCCGTTTGACATCTGGTACGATGGATTCAAGAGCCGTAGCACCTTGAATGAGGACGACCTCTCGGCCCAGACCCGCCAACTCTATCCCAACCGTGAGGCGTTCGCCACCCAAGGAATGCCCTCAATTCTGAAACAACTGGGTTTTAGTCCAGAGAAGATTGATTTCATTTGCTCACATATCACCGTCGACCCGTCACGCGGTGCCGGCCATGCGTGGGAGTCGAACATGCATTCCGACAATGCCCGCCTGCGCACCCGTATCGGCAAGGACGGCATGGATTACAAGGGTTACAACATCGCCGTGCATGAGTTCGGCCACAACGTTGAGCAGACGATCACCCTCCACGATGTGGACCACTACATCATGAAAGGTGTGCCCAACACAGCCTTCACCGAAGCACTCGCCTTCGTGTTCCAGGTGCGCGACCTCGATTTCTTGGGCTATGAGAACGACGATCCTACGCGTGAGGCCATGGAGACGCTCGACATCTTCTGGGGTTGTTACGAGATCATGGGAGTCGCGCTCGTGGATATGTACTCCTGGCGTTGGCTTTACGACCATCCCGATGCCACGGTGGAGCAGTTGAAAGAACAGGTCATCCGTACGGCTCAAGAGGTCTGGAACAAATACTACGCACAATACCTTGGCGAACAAGATTCACCCATCCTGGCCATCTACAGTCACATGATCGACTCACCGCTCTATTTGGCCAACTACCCATACGGTCATATTATCGAATTCCAGCTGGAACAACAGCTGAAAGGCAAAGTGGTTGCCGATGAAATACAACGAATCTATCCTGTGGGCCGACTGACCCCGCAGCACTGGATGCGTCACGCCGTGGGCAGTGAAGTTTCAACACAGCCATTGCTTGATGCCGCTTCTTCAGCACTCACGATGGTGAAGTGAGAGGTTAGATGTGAGAGGTATGATAGAGCGATATGATTCACGGATTGGTGTAATCACTTTGGTCAGTGACGGCAAATCACTGACTGAGCTGAAATTCGGGGAACCCGAAGAAAGTACAAACAACCAAGACCTCCCGATTTTCAAAGAAACTCGCCGATGGCTCGATCATTATTTCAGCGGAAAAAAACCTAATTTCACCCCTCCGCTCAACCCTCAAGGCACGCCGTTCCAAAAAAAAGTTTGGCAAGAACTGCTCAAAATCCCATACGGTGAAACCACCACCTATGGAGCCATCGCCAAATGCATCAACTGCCGTTCTGCCCAAGCAGTGGGTCAAGCCATCCACCGCAACCCCATCGCTATCATTATTCCCTGTCACCGCGTGATTGGCGCCGATGGCTCGCTGACGGGCTATGCATCGGGTCTGGATATCAAGCAACGGCTGTTGTCACTGGAAAAAGGCTCTTATTGAAAGGTTTTTCGTACCTTTGCGTCAAATCTAATCCTATGAAATACACTTACTATCCCAAAGGAACCTGCAGCCAGGTCATTGAATTCGAAATCATAGACGGCCTGATCCATAATGTCCAATTCTACGGCGGTTGCGATGGTAACACTCAAGGCGTAGGCCGTCTTGTGGAAGGCATGAAGGCCGAAGAGGTCATCGCCCGACTGGAAGGCATCCACTGCGGATTCAAACCTACTTCTTGCCCAGATCAGCTGGCCAAAGCCATCCGGCAGGCTCTGGAGAATGATTAATTAGAATCTTCTCGTGCTACAAAGCTAGCATCCTTCGGATGCCAAACCAAACAAAAACTCCTGATCAACATAATCCCACTGCACCGTGCCAAAACGGATCAGATGGGCCAAAAGGGTAATGACCTTGTGACGAGGGAGCCTTGAAAGCCGAATAATTTGGCCCAAGGTCAACCGCCCTTCCATCAAGCCAAGCAACCGTCGTATGTCATCATCGTAAACCAGCAGAGCTCCCTGAGGTTTCTGTGACTCCCTCAAGAGCGTATACAACACTGGTGAAGCCACAATGTTTTCGTCTTTGATGCGGATATAAGCCCGCATTTGTCCATCTTCATCGGGGGCGCAAACGGGTCGCTTGTCGGAAGGAGGCACCGTGGCAATGACTACAGCCTTTCCGTCGGCGTGATAGGTGTCGAACCGAATGCTCGCCTCTGGCTGGCAGTATTTGTAAGCGGCTTGGTGCATCACATAGATCTCTCCCTCGGTGCGCACCCCGGCGATGTGTCCATCGTCGCGCACGCCGATGAGCAAACGCCCTCCATCGGTGTTGGCGAAAGCCGAGACCGACCGAGCCAACTTGCGGGCATCGTCAACACGGTATTTAAAATCCTGTTGCTGATGCTCACCTTCGCTGATGAGCTCCAGAAGATAGCGTTTGTCGTTCATGAAAGGTTATTTCATCTTAAACTCCAACACCCCACCGTCCATAATCTGCTGATGCGTAAGTTTATAGTCTTTTATCGGCTTGCCGTTAAGTTTCACACTCTTGACATGAATGCGCTCAGGGGTCTTATTCTCGGCCTTAATGACAAAGTCCTTGCCGCTCGAAAGATGCAATGTCGCCTTGGTAAACAATGGCGTTCCAATCACATATTCGGCAGATCCAGCGTGGAAAGGATAAAATCCCAAAGCGGAAAAAATGTACCAAGCGGACATCTGACCGCAGTCGTCGTTGCCAGCATAACCACAAGGCGTGGCACGGTAGAACTTGCTGCGAACTTGTTCGACCAGTTCCTGGGTGCGTTCGGGTTTGCCAGCAAAGTTGTACAGGTACACGGTGTGATGGCTGGGTTCGTTGCCGTGGGCATACTGCCCGATGAAGCCGCTGGCATTACCGTTGACTTCACCCGAAGTGGCGGTCAAACTGAAGTTTTCATCAAGTTTCTTCAGGAAGCCTTTTTTGCCGCCAAAGAGACCTATCAAACCTTGTGGATCTTGTGGCACAAACCACATGTACTGCCAAGCATTGCCTTCGACAAAGCAAGGCTGCTCGTACGATAACGGGTCGAAGTCTTCCAGCCAACGACCGTTTTCATCTTTGGGACGGAAAAAGCCCGTCGTGGGGTCAAAGAGGTTCTTATAAAACATGCTGCGGCGATAAAAACGCTCATAATCCTCTGTCTTGCCGAGTTTTTGGGCCACCAGAGCCACACAAGCGTCGTCAAAAGCCTGTTCCATAGTAATACTTACGCTCTCATCCTGCAAGGTTTGTGGCAAATAGCCGTATTTCTCCCAAATTTCAAATGGCGAATTGAAATGGCTCCGGGTGCTGCTTTCCACCATGGCTTGATAGGCGGCTTCCACGTCGATGTTGGGAATTTCAGCAAGGATGGCATCAGCCAGCACGGGGATAGCGTGGTTGCCGATCATGCAGTAATTGTCCTGTCCCCAAAGGTCCCAGATGGGCAGATAGCCGTATGTCTGGTGGTGTAGCACCATGTCGCGGACAAACTGTGCGGCGACGTCGGGGGCAATCAAAGTGTAGAGCGGATGGGCGGCACGGAAAGTGTCCCAAAGGCTGAAAGTGCTATGATACGCTTGGCCCTCGGGCATCTGTTTGATTTCAAAGTTGGTGTCCATATAGCGGCCGTCCACATCGCTCATGGTGTTGGGCTGCATCAGCACGTGGTAAAGCCCCGTATAGAAGATGGTCTTTTGTTCGTCGGTGCCTTCCACATCGATTCGGCTAAGCTCTTGCATCCAGGTGTCATGAGCAGCTTGTACGTAGTCGTCAAAGCGCCAGCTGGAAGCTTCTGCAAGCAGGTTCTTTCGTGCGCCGTCAATATCAACAGGGGAGATGGCTACCTTCACCGTCAATTCACGACCGTCCGAAGGGTCAAAACTCAAAGCAGCCCTTAACGTTCTGCCATTAACTACATTACTTTCGCCGACGTTCAGTCCGCCGTTCATCAAAACATGACTTGCAAAGGGTTTCGAAAACTCCGCCCTGAAATAAATCTTTCTCAATTTTGCCCAACCGGTAACGACCCGGTAGCCTTCGATGGTGTGATTGTCGACGATACGAATCTGTGCCTGAATCACGTCGTAGGTGCGGCGCTTCGAGTAATACGCTTCGCCACGGAAAGTCCCCCTATCCAAGTCGAGCACTACGGTTTGTGGCTTTCCAGAAGGGAAAGAATACCGATGAACACCTACACGCGTGGTGGCCGATAGTTCAACATTCACCCCGCTTTCCTGAAGCAATACTTGATAATAGCCAGGAAAAGCTGACTCTGCTGAATGGCTGTAATGCTGTCCGAA
>JAILBC010000029.1 GCA_024681295.1 Bacteroidales bacterium | reverse complement strand
TTGGTTCGAAGGGTGAGAGATATGCTGGTCCTCGCGGTCAACGTGACCAGAGCACATGGACAGAGTACACCGTCGACCTGAGCGCTTACGCTGGTCAGGAGATTTGGGTGGCTGTCCGTCACTTCAACTGCTCCGACATGTTCTACATCGATGTCGACGACATCACCCTCACCTCGGGTGGTTCGAAGGGCAACAGAGCCATGTGGGATCTGGTGTACGAATTCGACGGTACCTCTGGCTACCAGTATGGTGTTGCCAGCGATGGTCAGAACATCTACACCAGCTCATGGAGCGCCAGCTCGACCTCCATGTTCTACAAGTATGACATGCAGGGCAACTTCATTGAGGAATTCAACATCAGTGGTTGCGGCCAGCTCCGCGGTATGACCTACGACGGTCAGTACTTCTACGGTGTTGCCAACGCTGCTACCATCTACTGCGTCGACCTTGCCAACCATACCTTGGTTGGTACGACCAGCACTTCTTACGGTGCAATGCGTGGTATCACTTACGATCCAGCACGTGACGGCTTCTGGGTAATTGGTAACTGGTCAGGCAACTTGACATTAGTTGACCGTACAGGTGCTATCGTTACAACAGGTGCAACTCCAACAAGCGCATCAGACCTTGCATACTATGCAGATCCGGACGGTGTTGAGCACGTGTACTGCTTGAACAATGGTACAAACGATGTTGACGATTACAACATTGCAACTAATACTATTACATCAGCAGTGTTCAACTTCAATGTTAACTCACTCGTAACTGGTAGCACAGGTGGTTGCTTCGTTGGCACATACGATGGCAAGACTTGCTTGTTCGGCGACATCCAGCAGAGCCCGCAGCACATTGTCATCTATGAACTCGACGCGACCAACCCGAACCCGAACCCGAATCCGAACCCGAACCCGACTCCGGGTGAACTCCTCGGCGTGTACGTGTTCCGCGATGGCGAACTCATCTCTGGCCAGACTGCTCTGACCACCGGTAGCTTCATCGATGCCAACGTCGAACCCGGTGAGCATGAATACTGCGTGAGAGTCGTCTACAGCGACTACGCTATGTCCTGCCCGCAGTGCGAGACTGTCGAAATCGGCGAAGTCACCTGCGATCCTGTGACCGACCTCACTGCTGAACTGTACAACTACAACGGCAATGACGGTGCTTTGGTCGACTGGACTGCACCTGAAGGCGCAACTTCCTTCAAGATCTATGTGAACGGCGAATACCTCGGTGAACTTGCCGGTCACCCGGTCTTCATCGACTTCATGGGATCAGCCGATGATACTTATGAAATTGGTATCGTGGCTGTCTATGACGACTGCGAATCAGAGATGGCAACGGTTGACTTCACTTGGGATGCCATCGGCGAAAACGAAATCGTCAACAACCTCTATCCTAACCCGACTAACGACAAAGTGACGATCGAAGCTCAGGGTATGAACCACATCACTGTGGCTACTGCCCTCGGTCAGGTGGTCTACGATGCCGACGTCGATGCCGATCAGATCGAGCTCAACATGGGCCAGTACAACGCTGGTCTCTACCTCGTCCGCATCAGCACCATCAACGGTGTTAGCGTGAAACGCGTGACGGTTGTCAAATGATTATTGTAGAGACGCCATAATATGACGTCTCTACGTTGTCACAAAAAAGGGTGGCCATCGGCCACCCTTTTTTATTCACCATAATTAATAAAAATTTTTCAAAAATATTATTAATATATGGAAAATTCTTTCTATCTTTGCGTCGTAATAAAAAACTACTAAGAGATGGAAAAGAAAAACCCTGTTGAAGAAGCCAGACGTTATGTGGACAATGCCAGTGAGACTCTTGTCGAGAAAGCCGAATTCGACGCCACGTTGCGGCGTTACAACGACCGTAAATACGTCCGTGCTGCTGGCCATTACCTTTGGCATGCCGTGCTCATCATGCTTGACGCTGTTTTCCATGTCAGAAAAGACCGTCGTAGACGCGTTGATATCGACGCTTACCGTGATGCCGTCCGGAAAAGAGACCTCAAGTTGCTAACCTTGGTCAATGATGGCTATGAAGTCCTTCATCTACAAATGGGTTACGACGGAGTTCAACGTAAATCCACTTGTGATGACGGAATCCGTTTGGCCAATGAGATTATTGACCGCTGCGCTGTGATGTTGTCGGCTTGATTATTCCACCAATAAAACCAAACCCTTCAGGTAAGCTCCCTCGGGGTGGAAGATGTTGATGGGATGGTCAGCGGGTTGTGAAAGCTGATACAGTATCCTAACATTGCGTTTGGCCTCAATAGCGGCCGCTGTAACGATACTTTGGAATGTGAACTTGTCGACGGCCTGCGAACAACTGAAAGTGAACAGGAGGCCTCCTTTTGCAATCTGACGGATGGCTTCCGCGTTGATGAAACGGTAGCCCTGCAAACCACGGTGTCGGTCCTGATGCCGCTTGGCAAAAGCCGGCGGATCCAAAATGATGAGGTCGAACTTGCTGTCGTTCATTTCCTTGATGTATTCCTTCATATCGGCGGTGATACAAGGATTGTCCTCCTTAGAATAACCATTCAACTCGAGATTGGCTTCGGCGGTCTCCAGGGCCTTCTTTGAGGCATCCACAGTAACCACCCGCTTGGCATCGCCCTTTAAAGCAGTGATGGAGAATCCGCCGGTGTATCCGAAAGCGTTGAGTACCGTCTTATCTTTGGCCAACTGCCGCACCAACTCCCGGTTGTCGCGCTGGTCGAGGAAGAAACCTGTCTTTTGGCCGTTCTCCCAGTCCACAAGGAAACGGCTGCCATTCTCCAGAATCGGCTCGTCAATCTTTGAGCCGAGGAGATAACCGTCCTCCAGGGCATCCTCCTTGCCCATGCGCCGCATGGCTTCAGCGCTCTTATTGTAGATGGCCTCCAACTTCAAATCGGGCAACAGTTTCAAGGCCCTAACGATTTCCTTCAGATGCAAGGCCATGCCCTCGGTCTGCGCCTGAACCACTGCGGTATGCGCATAGACATCCACAATCAGCCCAGGCAAGCCGTCGCCCTCCGAATGAACCAAACGATAGCAGTTGGTGATAGGGCTGTCGGTCAGCCCCATGGCCCGTCTAGCCTCAAATGCGTGGGTGAGCCGATCCAGAAAGAACCATTCGTCGATCTTGCGGTTCTCGAAACAAAGCAACTTGACAGCGATGCTTTCCGACTCGCAAAAGCCGGTGCCCAAAATATTGCCTTTATAGTCGGTCACAGTCACGGTATCGCCTGCCTGAATGCCCTCAGGACCGCTTTCAATGGCGCCAGAGAATATCCAAGGATGAAAGCGGAGTACAGCCTCCTCTTTGCCTTTATGAAGACGTATGATGGGATAAAGGGGTGTTTCGTTCATAGAGGAATCAGTTTTTGCAAAAATACGAAAATGAATTATTTTTGCAGTACAAAAAACATCCGTCATGAACGAAAACAGTTTTTCTTTGAGCGGACAGATCGTCGACTTGGTCAATTCCCGCATCTTTCCTGGAAAAATCACCGTTACTGATCAAAAAATCACTGAAATCACAGAATTACCCGAAGCCGAAAAAAGGTATATCATGCCTGGTTTCATCGATGCGCACATTCATATTGAGAGCTCTATGGTGCCACCTTCGGAGTTTGGACGCATGGCGGTGTGCCATGGCACGGTGGCCGCTGTGTGCGACCCGCACGAGATTGCCAACGTGATGGGCGTGGAAGGCATCGACTACATGATTCGTAGCGGTAAGCGCGGTCATTTCAAGTTCTTTTTTGGCGCCCCAAGTTGCGTGCCGGCCACCCCGTTCGAGACTTCGGGATACGCCCTGGATGCCCATTCCATTGAACAGCTGATGGCCCGCGACGACATCCATTTTCTCGCTGAGATGATGAACTATCCTGGCCTTCTGGCTGACGACCCTGAAATCCACAAAAAGTTGGAGGCTGCCAAAAAAAATGGAAAGCCTATCGATGGCCACGCACCTATGGTGACCGGCAACGACATCCGAAAATATGTCGGTGCGGGCATCTCCACCGACCACGAATGCAATGCCGTGGAGGATGCCCTTGAAAGAATCGAGCTCGGTATGAAGATTCTGATCCGTGAAGGCAGCGCAGCCAAGAACTTTGAGGCGCTGATTCCTTTGATGGCCGAACACCCTGAGATGTTGATGTTCTGCTCCGACGACAAGCACCCTGATGATCTGGTCAAAGGCCACATCAACCAGCTGGTGAAACGGGCCCTGCAGAAAGGCTATAAGCTGATGGATGTGTTGAGGGCGGCTTCGCTGAATGCCGTCAAGCATTACCGTCTCGACGTGGGTTTGCTTCAAAAGGACGATGATGCCGATTTCATCGTGGTGGACAACCTGAACGACTTCAATGTGATGCAAACCTATGTCAGAGGCCGCCTGTTGGCTGAAAACGGGGTGTCGTTGATGCAGCGGCGCAAAGAAGAGGCCATCAACAATTTCCACGCGTTGCCTATCGAGGTAGAGGCGCTTCGAGTGCCTGACGAAGGCAAGCGAATCAAGGTGATTGCCTGCATGGATGGCAACCTGATTTCCAATACCATCATGGCCACACCAAAAGTGGTTGAAGGCAACCTAGTGAGCGACACCACGCGCGACCTTCTCAAGATGGTGGTGCTGAACCGGTATGTCCCTGCCAAACCGGCGATAGGATTCATCAACAATATCGGATTGAAACGCGGTGCTATTGCTACTTCGGTGGCGCACGACAGCCACAACATCGTGGCGGTAGGCTGTTCCGACGAGGACATTGCCCGTGCCATCAATCTTTTGGTTTACACCAAGGGAGGCATGGTGGCGTGTAGCGAGACGGAATTTGTCCTGTTGCCATTGCCAGTGGCAGGACTGATGAGTCTGGAAGAAGGTTCACGGGTGGCGGCGGACTATGAACGCGCCGCTGCCTTGGCGCACGATTTCGGCTGTGGGCTTCACAGCCCCTTCATGACGCTTTCGTTCATGGCCTTGTTGGTTATTCCTGAGTTGAAATTGAGCGACAAGGGCTTGTTTGACGTCGTTCAGTTCGGTTTTACCCCATTGACGGTTTAATAATCTCCGAACATCGAACCCGGCTTATTGGGAATGCATACCGGTTTCGAAGACCTCATTGCTTTCCCATCGGGCGCTTCATTGCTGAGACGGATCAAACGGGCCTTTTCCACATAGTCCACGTCATACTCGTTCTCGTAGATAAAGCTCTCGTCGGTGAGCAATTCGACATGCATCTTATAGGTGTATCGACGCTCAACCTCCACCAAATCGTCCTGGGCGACGTCATTGACCATCTTACGGCGATAAAAACGACGCAAGGATTCCATATTCATATATAGGAGCGCATCGTCATCGTGATAGGAATAGGTGTATTTGGTGACAATGGTGGTGTCGGGTTTGATGACGTATACGGTGTCGACGGGGTTGTTGTCCTCATCATATACCATAACGCCTATAGTATCGCGGCTACGGTCACGCATCTCACCAGTACGATCTGCACGGAATATTAGATCGATGCCGCGATCAGGATCGCCAGGGGTGAAGTGGTAGGTCTCCCTAGTGGACTCGATGGGCTGGCCGTAGAAATCGATGTTATAATAGTCAATCTGGTCGACGCCCCAAGTGCCGACAAACACCATATAATCATCATTATTACCGCATGAGGTCCATCCGAGGATCATCGTTAGCGCAAAGAAAAACAGAAGGATTCTTTTCATTTTTGGAATGGATTATAGATTGAAACGGCAAAAATAGTTATTTTTGCTTTCTAAAACCATTACAATGAGGCGTTTTTTTGTTTTTCTGTTGATTTTAGCGTTTCCTTTGCTGTCGAAAGCCCAGGAAACCATCACCGTGATGCAGTATAACCTGCTGCAATACGGCAACTACCAAAGTGGCTTTGCCGAGTGCTTCGAGACCAACAACAACACGCAGCACAAAGACGAATGCATCCGTACCATCCTCGATTATGTGAAACCCGATATCTTCACGGTATGCGAGTT
>JAILBC010000012.1 GCA_024681295.1 Bacteroidales bacterium | reverse complement strand
TAAGATCCTTGCTTACAGTGGTATCATGCAGAACAAGGAAGTCAGCTGGATGCCTTCATACGGACCCGAGATGCGTGGCGGTACGGCCAACGTGACCGTCATCGTCAGCGACGAGCGCGTGTGCTCCCCCATCCTCAACGCCTTCGACACTGCAGTCATTCTGAATCAGCAGTCGCTCGACAAGTTCGAGGATAAAGTGAAGCCCGGTGGCTACCTGCTCTATGATCCCAACGGCATCACGCACAAGCCCACCCGTAAGGACATTCACATCTACACTATCGAGGGCGCTCAACTCGCCTCCGACATGGGCAACAGCAAGGTGTTCAACATGATCATCCTGGGTGCTTTCCTGAAGCTTCGTCCCATCATCGACAACAAGAACGTCGAAGAGGGTCTGCGTCACAGCCTCCCAGAGCGTGCCCACAAACTTATTCCGCTGAACATGCAAGCCGTCCAGGTTGGCATGGACAACGTGAAAGAGGCTTAATCTAGGCTTTTGAACGTAACGAGATTCGTTGCAAAAACCGCTCCTTCGGGGGCGGTTTTTTTATTCACTCGGATGATAGATTAATTCTTTCGAGACCACCGAAGCAGCATAGAAATAACCGACGGCTTCACCAGAGGGTTGGATGTTGGTCATCACGTTGGTGGGAGGACCCATCATCGGGTTGCTGCCCATGGCCATCTTCACGTTGAAGACGAACATCGTGTAATCGTAGGGGATGCTCATCAGGTCCAGACGGAAGAGCTTGCCGTCATAGAGTTGGCTCTCGGTGACCATCGCCACGGGAATCTCCATGTTGTTCTCCAACATCTCGGGACCGTTCACATAGTAACCTGCATAGCCCGCCATCGGGATGGAATTCGCCTGCAACAAGGTGTCGTTCATTGGGATGGTATCCTCGGTGACCTTGATCATATAGACAATGGTCGGATCGGGCAAACTTTGGAAATAAGGATAGAGCATATAGATGGTGTCGAACATCGGCAAATTGGGCATCATCGAATAGTGTTTCAGCACAAGGGAATCGATCTCCTCCACGTTGTCGGCCATATAACTCTCTGCATATAGATGCTTGGGACCTTCCACGGCGTCGGGTATCTCAACCAGAAGTTGATACATGGTGTTCTTATGCCCTGCCACCGAATCGGTAAGGTAATGGCCAGGCTGATCTTCTTGCTCCAGATAAGGGATGGTATCCACCCCATCGGTAACGAAAACCGTGGCCCCGGTAATCATCCTGATTTCATCGGCATTGTAGAAATCGGCCGTATAGCTCAGAATCACCTCGTGACGCTTGTATTCATCGGTAAACGAGCCTTCCACGCCAATCAACGGTTCGCCCTTCTCCAAATCGATCATAATCTCCTCACGGCACGAAAACATCGCGAAAACCAAGATTATATAGAGCATCACTTTCTTCATGGCGTTCAAAATTTAAATTGATAGGAAATGGAAGGCACGGCCGAGAAAAGGTACATCCGCTCGGTCTTCACCCCACCATCGCCGTCCTGTTTAAAAGTCACCGCCCAAGTGTTATGATGGGCATATACATTATAAACGGACACGTTCAACTCACTGTCCCAGCGTTTCCAACGACGGTCAGGCAACTGCCAAGTAAGCGAGAGGTCCATACGATGATAGGCTGGATAGCGGCTCTCGTTGCGGCTTCCGTTATAAATTGCATAAGTCACGCCCCCGATGGTATATTGCCCGTAAGGATAGGTCACCGGCTGTCCCGTGTTGTAAATCCAGTTGGCGGCCACGCTCAGCCTCGGGTTAATATCATAGTTGGCCACCACCACAAAGTTGTGCGGACGGTCGTAAGGCGAACGGTATTCCTGGCCGAAGTTGATGCCTTCGATGGTACGGAATGTCCTTGAATACGTGTAGGAGATCCATCCTGTCAACTTGCCAGTGTTCTTTCGGATTAAGAACTCCGCACCGTAAGAACGGCCTTTACCAAATCGCAACTCACCATCAATCAACACATTGCCGTATGTCATGGCGTTATCTTTGAAATCGATCACATGGTCCAAATCCTTGTAGTATAGTTCCACCGAGGTCTCGATGGCATCGTGATGGAAGTTACGGAAATAGCCCACGGCATACTGGTCACAGCGCTGTGGTTTCACGTTGGGACTCACGGGGAACCACACGTCGAAAGGCAGTCCACCCGTAGCCGCCGAGGCCACTTGGGCATATTGGAAAGTGCGTGAATAAGAGGCCTTCACCGACGACACCTCATCAATGCGGAACATGGCTGCCAGTCGGGGTTCCAGATGGATTTCAGTGTTGAAGATCTCGCCCTTATCATAATGGAGGGTATCGACCACTTCATAGTTGTCATCGAAAATATAGAAGTCCTCCGCACCAATGTTTTGCAAAGCGGAGAGTCGCAGTCCGTAACGCATGGAGAAGATAGTGCCAAAGCTTTGATCATGGCTGAAATAGAGCGCATGTTCGAGGGCTTTACGGGTCACCACGGTATTATCATCGACGCCCAGATACTGTTGCAAAGCACCTCCCCGATCCTCCAACTCCCCCTGTTTGAAGGAGAGAAAACCCGTACTCAGGCCCCAGCGTGAGGTGTTGTCATCGTTCCAAAGCATGGTGAAGTCGTAATCCAGTTGGGCACTCTTCGATCCCGCCATCAGCGAGAAGTCGTAAGGCTCCATCCAGATGTCGATGTCGTAGTTGAACTTCGAGCCAAGCAGCGTGAGGTTAGAAGTCAGTCGTGGGGTGAAGATATGGTTCCATCGTAATGTCGCACTGGAGTTGCCATAGCCCAGACCCATCATGTCCACCACCTTGAACTTGTCCCTGCCATGATACATTGAGAGGAACAGTCGGTTGTTGTCGTTGATGCGCTGCGTCACCTTGGCGTTCAGGTCATAGAAATAGATGTCTGACCCCTTGACTTCCTCACCCATAAAAGGAATCACGAGGCCTGCGTAGGTGGTTCGTCCTGCTAGTAACAACGAGGTCTGCTGCTCAAACAAAGGTGTTTCCAACATCAAACGGCTGGTGACGAGACCCACACCTCCTGTACCGGAGAGTTTCTTGGGCATGTCGTCTTTGATCTTCACATCTAGCACGGAAGAAAGGCGTCCGCCGTAGCTGGCAGGAATATCACCTTTATATAAAGTTGCTTCTTTGACGGCGTCGTTGTTGAACACCGAGAAGAAGCCCAAGAAATGCGAGGCGTTGTAAATGGGCGCGTCGTCGAGCAGAATGAGATTCTGGTCGGTGCCTCCTCCCCTCACGGAGAATCCAGAAGAGCCTTCTGAAGCCGCCTGAACACCGGGTAGAAGTTGGATGGTCTTGATCACATCCACCTCGCCCATTAAAGCCGGAATCTTCTTGATGGTAATCATGTCGAGGCTCTGCACGCTCATCGCCATTTCGCTGACGTTACGGTCGGGTTTCTTGCTGGTGACTTGCACCTCGTTGAGTCGTGTCACATCAGGCTGCAAGCGCACGTTCAATGTCTGGGGTTTTTGCCCGACAGTAACGCTCTTTTCAACAGTCTGGAAGCCCAGATAGGAGAACTGCAGTACATGGCTGCCCGTAGGGAGTTCCAGCTCGTAGAAACCTTTCTCATTGGTGGTAACGCCCGTTTTGAGTTTCGGTTCAAGCACTGCTACACCGATCAGGCTCTCGCCCGACTCCGCATCACGCACGGTACCCGTCACGCGGCCTTGCTGGGCGTAAAGGTTTATCGCTATCAGAAGGAGAAGCAGTATGCAGAGGGTTTTTCTCATGTCTGCAAAGATATATCATTTTCTTGGCTTGTAAGGCATTTTCGCCATTTTTTCCACCTGCATGGAGGGTTGTCCGAACTCTTCGGTGACCTTACCCAGCAGCAGATACACGCCATCGCCTTGGAAGGGATAGGCTTTATACACCTGGGGGAAATGCACCGTGTCGAAGGCCTCGCCGGTGGCATCGACGAAGGTCCCCAAGGCCATCGGCTCGCCTTTGCAAGTGCGGACGTATTTGATGGTGACCAACTTACCCAGCATCCTGAAGCGACGGCCTATGAATTTCATCATCTGCACGGCCATCAACTCACCGCGAAACGAGGTCTGCAGGAGGTCGAACCAACTCATCGTCACGGGGAAGCCGTACAGTTCAATCTCATCATAGGCATTCTGCAAGGCGCTGGTTTTTAAATCAGGTAACTCTAAACCACATTTATGAAGATGTGCACGCCACAGCAATTCGGCTTTGGTCTTTTTGGTGAAGTCGAATGCACCGCCGCGGATGAGCAGCACCAGTTGGTCCATGTGGAAGTTCACCCGGGTGATGAAGTCGTCGAGGTCTTCGAAAGGGCCACGCATCTGACGTTCAGCGACCAGTTGCTCCACCAGATGCTGTTCGATGCCTTGAAGGTGTACGAAGCCCATATAGATGGTTTTCCCTTCGAGCGTGGTGAGATAGTCGCTGTGGTTGACGCAAGGCAGATGTACTTTGGCTCCCATGCGCTTGGCTTCGTTGAAGTAGAACCAAGGCCGGTAAAATCCTCCGAAGTTATTAATCACCGCCACCTGAAACTCCAGTGGATAGTGGCTCTTCAGGTAGAGGCTCTGGTAGCTCTCCACGGCGTAGGAGGCCGAGTGGGCTTTGGAGAACGAATAGCCCGAGAACGACTCGATCTGCCGCCACAGTTCCTGCACTAGTGCATCGGGATAGCCTTTGGCCTTGCAGTTGTCGAAAAACCGTTGTGTCACCTGTTGGAACTCACTTTTGTCGCGCATCTTGTGGCCCATCATGCGACGCAGCACATCGGCCTCGGCAAGGTCGAGTCCCGCAAAGTAATGCCCCACCTTGAGCACGTCCTCCTGGTAGATCATCACACCGTAAGTCTCTTCGAGGAGTTCTTTCAGCAGCGGATGCTTATAATCCACCGTATCGGGATGATGGAAGCGCTGGATATACTCTTTCATCATGCCTGAGCGGGCTACGCCGGGGCGGATGATGGAGCTGGCCGCCACCAGGGTCTTGTAGTCGGAGCATTTTAATTTCCGCAGCAGTCCACGCATGGCAGGGCTCTCGATATAGAAGCAGCCGCAGGTCTCGGCTTTGAGCAGCTGCCGTTTGACCAGCGGGTCGTCCTTCAGGGCCTCCACCTGATGGATGTCGATGTGCACGCCGTGGTTGCGTTCCACCATCTCCACCGCATCGCGGATGTGGGCGATGCCGCGTTGGCTGAGGATGTCGATCTTCACGAAGCCCAGTTTCTCGGCAGCGTACATATCGTACTGCGTGGTGGGGAAGCCTTTGGGAGGCAGGTCAAGGGCCACGTAATTGGTGATGGGTTCTTCGGTGATGAGCACGCCGCCGGCGTGGATGGAGCGGTAGTTCGGGAAGTCGCGTATACGTGGCTCGGGGTCGTTTTGGAAGGTCACCGTGGCGCCGAGCAGGGCCACGTGGTCCTCGCCGTATCTCTTGAAGATGTGTTCGATGACGCGGTTGCGTTCCTTCCACGAGAAGTCGAGGTCGAAGTCGGGTGGGCTGCTCCGTTTGGGGTTGAGGAAGCGTTCGAAATAGAGGTCGAGTTCGATGGGATCGACGTCGGTGATGCGCAGGCAGTAGGCCACCACGCTGTTGGCGCCGCTGCCTCGACCTACGTGGTAGAAGCCTCGTGAGATGGCGAAGCGCACGATATCCCAAGCGATGAGGAAATAGGAACAGAAGCCCATCTGCTCGATGATCTCCAGTTCTTTCTCGATACGTCGGTAAGCCGTTTTGTTGGTCTTCCCATAGCGATATGCCATCCCGTCGAAGGCCAGTTGGCGCAGCAACTCGCGGTCGTCATAAACGTTGCCTGTGAAGCAGCGTTTGTTTTTTGGGGTATCGTCGAGGTGAATTTCGCATTCGTCAAGGATGCGTTCTGCATTCTCCATCAATTGCGGATACAGTGCATAACTCGCATGCAGTCGTTCTGGAGGTAGCAGGATCTCATCGGGGGCGGCGCAACCGGAAGGGTCGATGCAGGTTACCACCACGTTTTCGTCGATGGACCGCAGATAGCGGTGCAGTTCGATATCTTCAGCTTCGGCGAAGGTGACTGGTTGCATGGCCACCAGTTTGTCAAACGACTCCTGGCGGAATAGTTTAGTGAGTTGCGTAAGGCGCACACCCAGATATTCGTTGGCCCCCAGTTGGCCAGTCTTACGTCGTCCGAAGGGATAGACCACCGTGACGTTCTCGAAGTCGGGTGCCGTTGAAGGGTAAGGCAGCTTGTTGAGGTTATGTTGGGTAAGAAAACGGTTGATCTCGGCGAAACCAGCGTTATTTCGGGCGAGGGCCACATAGAGCAATTCGTTGTCGTTGCGCACTTCCACGCCCATCACCGGCCTCACCCCATGTTTCTGGCATTCCGTCACGAAGTCGGGAGCGCCCATGGTAGTGTTGATGTCGGTCAGCGGCAGGACGTCATAGCCCAGCACGGCGGCCCTTTTCACAAGGTCGTCGATCGGCATGGTACCGTAGCAGAGGCTATTATAGGAATGGACATTGAGCATATGGTCGCCGCACCCCATCGGGGTGCTCTGTCGGTAGCTAAATAGAGTGATGGATGGCGTGTTCGCCGAAGCGATTTTTGATTTTATCCATGGCGGCATAAAGGTTGGTCAGTTCGGTGTTGTCGTCAAACAGTTCCAGTTGTGGTGCGCCGCTTACCAGTTCGCTGAGCCTCACACCTACCAGACGAATCCGCATGCGGCGGTTGTAGAGTCGGTCGAAGAGGTGGTCGACGGTCTGTCGCAGCACGTGGTCGAAAGCGGTATAGGGGATGCGTTGCTGCATGTCGTGTGTATCGAAGTCGGAGTAGCGTATCTTCAGCGTCACGCAGCCCGTCAGCTTGTGTTGCGAGCGCAGGTCGTAGCCTAGGCTTTCCACCATGTGAGCCAGGCAGTGGCGTACGGCGGCCACGTCGATGGTATCCTGTTCGAAGGTGCGTTCCTTGCTGATCGACTTGCATTCTTGGTAGGGACACACGGGGGTGCTGTCGTGTCCGTTGGCTTTCTTCCAGATGTCGATGCCGGGTTTGCCCAGCACCCGTTCCATGGCTTGGGGCGGCAGCCGACGCAGGGTGCCGATCTGTTCCACCCCCATCGAGCTCAGCAGGGCGTAGGTCTTGGCGCCCACCATGGGGATCTTCTGAATCGACAGGGGGTCGAGGAAGGCATTAATAAAAGGTACGGGAACCTCTTTCTCGCCATTGGGTTTAGCTTCGCCTGTGGCGATTTTGGCCACGGTCTTGTTCTCCGAGAGGCCGAACGAAATGGGCAGTCCTGTCTCGTGGATGATCTTCCGGCGCAGCTCGTGTGACCACAGTTGGCAGTCGTGGAAGCGATCCATGCCCGTGAGGTCGAGGTAATGCTCGTCGATGGACATCTTCTCGTAGACGGGAGCCGCGTCGGCGATGATGTCGGTCACCAAGCGTGAGTAGCGGCTGTACAGCTCCATGTCGCCGCGGATGAACACCGCTTGGGCGCAGAGCTGTCGGGCCATGCGCATGGGCATGGCCGAGTGCACCCCGAACTGCCTGGCCTCGTAGCTGGCCGTCGACACCACGCCGCGGTCGCCCATGCCGCCCACGATCACCGGCCGGCCTTCCAGTTCGGGGTGCACCAGCCGCTCCACCGACACGAAAAACGTGTCCAGATCCAGATGCAAAATCGTCCTTTCTATCATTTTTCCCTCCTTTTTGCTTGACAATTTCAAAATTCATCGTATCTTTGACGAGTTTTTAATCAAAAACAGCGACGTAAATTTAATCATAATTTTAAAATTCGCCAAAAAAAAATTCTAAATTCTTAATTCTAAATTCTAAATTCTTTAAAAAATGTACTTCAGTTCGAACATAAAATTTTTGCGCAAGCACCGTGGCCGCACACAGGACGATGTGGCTTTTGCCTTGAATATGAAGCGTTCCACGCTCAGCGGCTACGAGAACGAGGTCTCGGAACCCAACCTCGATGCCTTGGTGGCATTTTCCAAGTATTTCGGCATCGCCATCGACACCTTGGTGAAGGTCGACCTGAGCAGCGTCAGCCTAGGCCAGCTCTCGCAGTTGGAGCGCGGCTTCGACCCCTACCTGAAGGGGAGCAATCTCAGGGTGTTGGCTACCACGGTCAATGCCGACAACAACGAGAACATCGAGTTGGTGACCGAGCGGGCCAAGGCCGGTTACGCCACGGGGTTCGCCGACCCCGAGTACATCAAGGTGCTACCCACCTTCACCATGCCTTTCCTCTCGCGCGACCGCAAGTACCGCACGTTCCAGATCAGTGGCGACTCAATGCTGCCCATCCCTGACGGATCCTACGTCACTGGCGAGTACGTCCTCGACTGGACCTACATCCGCAACGGCCAGCCCTACATCATCCTCACGCAGGACGACGGCATCGTCTTCAAGGTCGTGGAAAACAAGATCGAAAGCGAGGGCAAACTCACCCTCAACTCGCTCAATCCGCTTTACAAGCCCTACGACTTGGCTGTCGCCGACATCAAGGAGGTGTGGCGATTCGTACATTACATCAGCTCCGTGATGCCCGAACGGCAGGAGAACCGGATGCGCGAAGAGCAACTGATGCAGACGGTTCAAGAGTTGCAACGCAAGGTCGAAGAGATTCAGTTGAAACTGAATATCTAGCATTAATTAAATAGGTGTATATACATTAATTGAATTTTTTTAATTTTTTTTATTAAAAAGACTTGACAAATGGATTTCTAGGTTGTATTTTTGCCAACGATTAGATACCAAATTACTAAACAAATTAATTTAAAAATCTAAACGTCATGAAAAAAAGCCTAGTTCAAATCCTGACGCTATGTTGCGCCCTCGCTGCACTATGCGCATGCAGCAAAGACCACTCCACCAACCCTAACGGGAACACCCCACAGACCAGCAACGCCATTGAGCGCCTCCGCGCCTTCCGGAAACAAATCGAACAAGTCCGGACCGGAGTTAAAAGCGACGAGACACTCTCCCTCGCAGAGGCGCTCTGGGACGTGGAAAACCACTTCAACCTCACCTATTCCGACGTGGAATGCTACTACGACCAGATCAATGACCATGAATTCACCCTCACCCTGCCCGTCGACGACCAACAACAGGTGCTGGTGTACGATGCGGTGGCCCTGTATGAGGAAGTCATCAACCAAGCCCGGACGGCCATGGAAGCTGACGAGTTCGACAACAAGGGATTCCTCTCGCTGACCGTCAAGGAAGTCAACCAAGAAAACCGTGGGACCGTCGTCACCTTCTCCGGAAAGACCGGCAACCGAAGCAACCATAACCCGGTCATCAACCACATCGACGGTCCCTTCGGCGTTGACGACGATTGGATGTTTGCCGCTCCACTCGGGAAGTGCGACGATCCCGACATCCCCTCGGGAGCCGACGAGCAGCTCCAGGAGCACCTCTACGCTGAGCTCATCGAGCCTTTCATCGAAGCAGACGCCGGGTACCGAAACATCTATCTCGACAGGTTGTTGTTCATCTTCGACGGCTCCAACTACTCGGGCTTGTACTACAACCCCAACCCCGAAGACCTGTGTATCGATCACATGTATATGAACGACTACTATAACGGCGAGAAGCAGGTCATCAGCCAGATCATCCCCAACCACTTCCAAATCACAGGCTATAGTCCCATCTCCATTGAGATTTCAGGGATCATGGCAGAAGACGGAACGGTGGCCACTCACTACCACGAAGTGGAATACGGCATCCGGGCACGAGTGAGCATTGACGAATTCGGAACCATTGAACCCCTTGTCCCATGATGAAGAAACTCCTCTTCTTTGCCACCCTCATCCTCTGCTGTCCCCATCTGCCAGCCCAGGAATGGAGCGTCAGATACCCCAGCGCGTATCCCTCTGGATATAACCATTTCCACGATGGATACGTCGACGAGGAAGACGTCACCTTCCTGGTAGGGCAGGAAGGGCCTGACAAGGAGACCTCCAACGCCATGCTCTTTCGCGTGGGGCCCGACGGGAGTCATTCCTCCTATCAATACAGCAAGGCGGGCTATTTCTCGAAGGCAACCTGCATCGTCGAGATGCCTGGCGACCGGCTCTTCGTGGCTGGCAACCTCAGCAACGACACCTGCGAACGGCTTTTGGTGCTCGTCTTTGACAAAGCGCTGAATCTATTGGAGGAGCGGCAATACGAGAGGGAGGTCGACTCGGGCACGATCGGAAAATGCAGAGGCATCCTCGATGCGCACGGCAACGTCATCTTATCCACCTATATCACCCAAAACAACGGCTACAAGGGAGTATTCAGCCGAGGCGCTCTGTACAAGTTCAACAGTCAGGGCGACACCATCCGACACCGCTATCTGTTCGAAGCGGAGCCCGACCCTGTGTCCTACCTGCTGGATTTCAAGATGCGCCAGATGTGGTACAAAGAAGAAGATGAGACCCTGCTTTGCCTGGTTCCTGGTTTCGGCGGCGTCATTTCATTCATCACCTTCGACTCAGCCTTCAACTACATCCAGGAGTACCCCATCTGGACTGACCAGACGGGAAAGTCCGACCGCACCTTGTATCGGGATTGTTACACCGACCATTGGTTTTCGGAAGAGGAGGCCTTGTTCTTCAGCAGCATCGGCGATGCCGACCACAACAGGCTGCGTGTCTCACGCGTCACCACCCAAGGGGACATCCTGGAAATCTTTCCGCTCAACGCCCGAGCCGACACCATCGACGATGCCGCCCAGCCCCGATGCATGGCAGCACCCAACGACAGCACCTTCTATTTCAGCTTCCATTACCACCAATGGGGCTACTATCCTGGGATCGCCTGCGTCTATCAACTCAACGACCAATTAGAGATTGTAGGACGCCATATCGACGACGACCACGAGTCTTACCGCACCTGCCTCATTTTCCCCACTTCCGACGGCGGATGCATCACCGTCAACGACTCCTGCATTTATCACCCTTACGCAACAAAGACGCTACCTTTCGTCAAGAGGCTCACGTCTGCCGACTTCGACCGGATTCCTTGGTCGATGACACAAACCGAACAGGCCCCATCAATTCCTAATGCCTACCCCAATCCCTGCGACGGAACCATCCATATCCCCATCACCGACGGTTATCGGACAGAGGACATCCGTTGCCAAGTATACGACTTACAAGGCCGAACCCTAATGGACTGCATCGTCAGGCCTGAAGGCAATTTGCTCAACCTTGACGTGTCGAAGTTGAAGCCTGGCCTCTATCACTACCGAATCTATTCGGACCAGAAAACCTTGTTCTCAGAGAAGTTCCTCAAGAAGTAGAACGCTATTTATCCTTCCATAAAACTGGCTTGAGCCAGTCCATGGTGTTGAAAGACACTGGACTGGCTTCAGGCCAAAACTCGCCCTAAAAAACCACAACACTTTATTTTAACAATCTAATATTCAAATAGTTATGAAAAAATTCACCTCACACATCCTCATACTCTTCCTCCTCGGACTCGTTTATCAATCCCATGCCCAAGTGCAGTATAGCGGTTGCAGCGCCACAGGAGCTAACGCTTCGGCCATCGGCAAGCAGACCACGGCCTCGGGCAATAATTCCTTCGCAGCCGGCTACGCCACCCAAGCCACGGGCAGCAACAGTATGGCCTTTGGCTACAACAGCAAGGCCACGCAATCCACCACCACAGCGGTAGGCAACACCGCCATCGCATCAGGTAACGGCAGCATGGCGTTGGGCAACTACGTCAAAGCCACCGCACAAAACGCCTTCGTGTTCGGCACCGGCACCACGGCCAGTTACCCGTTGACCAACAGCACCGCCAACAGCATCGCCTTCGGCGTCAACAGCAACAAGCCCACCCTGCTCATCACCAAGTCGCTGAACAACAACTACACTGGTAAGGTTGCCATCGGCGCAGTCACCGAGCCCCAGGCCAAACTGCACATCAGGTCCGACAACAATGAAGATGCTGGCGTCAAGATTGAGCCCACCGACAAAAATGGGCACAAAGCCTTCATTAAACTCTTCGATGATGCCCACTATATCACCGTAGATAACACAGCCAATATGGAACTCAACACTGGCACTGGCTCCATGAAAATCCAAGGAAACGCATTGGAAATCCATACTCCACAGACAACAGAAGTGGAATCGGCAAACATCACCTTCAGTGGGAAAGTAGGTATCAATACCGTCAACAATGTCGATGGCTACGCCCTAGCCGTCGATGGAGGCCTCATCTCCACGAAAGTGTACATCAAAGAGGTGAAGCAATGGCCCGACTATGTCTTTGCCGACGACTACCCGTTGATGGGACTGGAAGACCTCAAGCTTTACCTGGCCGACCACCGGCATCTGCCTGGATTGCCATGCGAGAAAGAGATCCTGGGCCAAGGCTACGACCTCAACGAGATGCAATCTGCCATGCTGCAAAAGATCGAGGAACTGACACGGTACATCCTATTCCTGCACGACGAAATCGACGCGTTGAAACGCGACAGCGTGGTGTTCACCTACGACAGCAATGGCAACCGGATTACAAGGAGTCTGGTCTTCGAACGCTTGGTCCGGCCCAGCAGCCCCGAAGATTACACCCCGTCGGCCTACACGTTGTTCCCCAATCCTACCTCAGACGAGTTCACACTACATAGAAGTCTCCCCGATAAAAACGCCATAATCCATGCCTTCCTTTTCGGAGTGAAGGGAAACATTCTGGATAAGAAGGAATCGGTTGATCTAGACATCACCTTCGATTTGTCAAAGTTTCCCGAAGGAATTTATTTTCTCGAAGTTGAAGGACCGGAGGGGCATGAAACGTGGAAAGTCATCAAGAAATAGCCATGGAAAGGAACCGTCGTCATGAAGCACCGACTACTAACCCTCATTACTATGTTGTCTTGCCTGGTCGCCAAGGCAGAACACAGCTACACCCTTTGGAAAGAACTCGACAGCGGCCAGGACTATCATTACACCGCCAACAGCCACATCCTACTCACCGATGGCTTTCTGGCGGCGCCGGAAAACGGACACGAAGTACTATTGGACATCGACCCTTACACTCTCTTCCCACCAGAAAGTGGAGTCACTGGTGGCACCCCACAAAACAACGCCAATGGTGTCGTCGGTTCCCTCGGAGGCACTGTCGACGTGAGCCTGTTGGGTGGCGCCGTCTATACCATCCCCATCGACCTTCCTACTGGGCTGGGAGGAATGAAGCCTCAACTCAGCATCAACTACAACAGTCAGTCTAGAAACGGATTGCTCGGTTGGGCTTGGGACCTTGCTGGCATTTCTTCCATCACAAGGGTAGGTCAAACCACCTACCACGACGGGAGCATCAGCGCCGTCAACTTCAACACGGACCGATTCTGTTTGGATGGCAAACGGCTGATTCAAGTGACTCCTGGCAATTACGGAGGCAACGGCACCAATTACCGCACCGAGCTAGACCAGATGAGCAAAATCGTTTCCTACCATGAGTCAGGCTTCACAGGCCCTGCCTACTTCAAGGTCTGGACTGCAGACGGCAACCTGCTCTATTACGGGAACACCGATGACTCAAGAGCGCTGAGAGACGCTCAAAGCCGCGTAGGCGTCTGGCTCTTGAATCGCATCGAAGACCGTAATGGCAACAGCATCGATTACCACTACGTCGTCGGCAAGGACGACTACAGGCTTGACCGGATTGAATACTCGGGTAACAGCAATGACCAAATCAGTCCTGCCTTAACCGTCGAGTTCCACTATAGCGATAGGGACGACGTGGAAACAGCCTCCCTAGGAACCGTACTCTGTCGGATGGACAAGATACTTGACGAGATCGTGGTCCGCAACGGGAGCGAGGTTATGTATTCCTTTCAATTCAGTTACCAGAAACCAGCGCCCAAGAACGGTTTACCCTACCCTCTGCTCACCAAGATACAGTTCCAAGCTGGCAACGAGCGCCTGAACCCCACAAAAATCCATTGGGGCAACAACAACTACAATTCGGTGACGGCATCAGACCTGAAGTGCTCCGTGGCCACCAATGGGGTCACAAACGCCTTTGTCAACGCCGTTAAATTCAGCGGTGACTTCAATGGCGATGGTTACTCAGATGTCCTCGCACTCAAACCCAATGGTAATGGACAGTACACCACCGCCAACATCTTTATCAACAGAGGCTTGAACGGCACCCAGAACTTCGATTTCGTCCAATCCTTCAACCTGAGTCCACACATCAGCTTGGCCCAAATGGCGGATATCAACGGCGACGGCCTCGACGACATCGTGTTCTCAAACCGTATCAGAAGAAATTTCCCATTCCCTGACCAAGTGGAAGCCGAGGTTTACCTTTGCAAAAGACTGTCCACCGGCGGCTACGGATTCAACAAGCAAGTCATGCCGTTGTGTCTCGTGCCGCGCAATACCGTGGACGCACATCTCGTCGGTGACTTCCTCGGCGATGGGAAAAACGTCATCCTAGTCCAGACCGTCTCCAGTAAAAGGCAAGGCCTTGAAGAGTCACAGCTATTCTACTATGACGAGGAAACAGGCGACATCTTGATGGAAACCATTCCCGAGACCCTCAATGAAACAAGACTCTTTGCCGCTGACTACGATGGCGACGGTATCACCGAAATTTTATATAAGAAAAACGACAACCATACAGCCATCGTCAAACTGAAAAGGACAGACAACTCCTACCATTATGAGGAAATCTTCAACAGTCAGATGGAAAACTGGAGCGACTGTTTCCCCGGGGACTTCAACGGAGATGGTTTGACCGACGTCCTGTTCTACACCCAAAACGCCACCCATCCATGGAAAATCCACCTTTCAAAAGGAGGTAAACTCAACTGGAGCGGATACGACCTTCCCACCTCCTTCCCCTATAGTTCGCCTGGCAACTACCTGTTCTCTCTGGACCAGCCCAACCATACCAGCCAATATCTCAAAATCGGCGACTTCGACGGTAATGGTTGCTCTGACCTCGCCTTGTACAAAGACAACCTGTTTTATGTGTTCTACGGCCCTATTAAGGAATCCGGAGACGATGCTCCTTTTACCAATTGCCAGAAAATCAACGCACAGACCTTCGGCCTTTACGACAACATGAGCATATGCTTGGGCAATTTCCTGGGACAGGAACGTCTCTCGTTTCTGGGAGCCACTACCCTATCGCGACTTCCCTCCATGCGACTGCGCCACGAAGTCGCTCAAATCACCGACGGCATGGGACGCAAAACCGAGTTCGCCTATGACTATCTGAGGCCCAACCTCATCAATCCCTCCGACAACGACTTCTATAAACTGAGCGCCACAGGCTTGGAACACTTCCACAACACCTACATGATGGCCGTACCCCTAAGAGGTCTGAAAAAGATCACCACCTACAACATGAAGGACAAGCCCGTTGAAACCCGATGCTTCTACGAAGACGCACTGTTGCACAAATACGGCAAAGGATTCCTCGGCTTCAGCAGAACACGACAAGACGACTATTGCGACAACCAGCTTCAGAAAAAGACCCAACGGCAGTTCGACATCGAATACACCGACCACGTCATCCACATGGCTCTTGAACAAGAAGATGTCTTTGACCCCAACGGCCATCTTATGGCCAGTTCCGTCTATAACAATCAGCTCTATTCCAACCTCAGCAACAACAAGGTGTACATCCCGCTGGCTGACAAATCCGTGGAAGAGTACGACGTCGCCCATCCCGACAGATTGGTTAAAAAAGAAATATACAATACTTTTGTTGATAATCACTGCAATCAACTTCGCGAGTACGACAAAGTGTTGAGCGTTACCCGCCAAGTCAAAGGCACAACCTCACACGCCAACTACAGTCTCGCCAGTTTCTGCGAATTCCAAGAGATTACACAAACGACTTATTACGCCAACGACTACACCAATTGGACCATCAATAGGCCCAATACCGTCACCCACACTTTCCACCGCGAAGGCAACTATGAGGATGTCTGCCACTGCCAGATCTTCAATTATTATGGCAACAAGCCTCACCTCGTCAAATCCATCCTCGAACTCCCAAACGACAGCAGCCATCCCGAAGACCGACTGGTGAAGAAGATCGAACTTCAATACGACCCCACCGGCAACATCACCAAGAAAACCATCAGCACCCCCAACGACAGGGAGACTCCCCGACAGGAGAGCTTCGAATACAGCAAAGACTACGGTCGCCGACTCCTCACCAAGCACATTGACGCCATGGGACAGCCATGTATCTATGAATACGACCCCATCTACAACCACCAGACCTCGGTCACCGACTGCAATGGCTTGAAAACGCGGTACGAGCAGGATCCTCTTGGGGTCACGCGCAAAGTCTATTATCCAGACGGCACAGAAAGCTGTACGGCACTCCGCTGGGGAAGCTACTATTACTACCTCTGGGAAAAGAAAAGCGGTCAGAAAACCAAGATCAGCACTTTTGCCTTCACTGGCGACCCCATCGGTATCAGAGGCTACGACCTTCAAGGAGATTTGATTCTCACCCAGATTGAATATGACAACTTGGGACGGATTTGCAAGAAAACACTGCCCTATGGTCTTGACAAAGACATCCAAGCTATCCGATACCAATATGACGGCCACAACCAACTGGATCGTATCGATCACCCCGACGGCTCATACGAGACCATTCAACAGGAAACAGACAGCAAGAGCACGACCTATTACACCACCAACGGCGACACGCAAACCGAATCAAAGACGTTCAACGTCATGGGATGGGTGATCCGAAGCACCGACGCCGAGGGCAACAGCATCATTTACGACTACCGTGCCGACGGGAAGCCATCGTCGGCCCAGATCGAGGGCCACAACGAGACCCGTATCGAGATGGATTACGATGGTCTCGGCAACCGGATCACTTTGAGCGATCCCAACTACGGCATCGTCACCAGCGAATACAACGCCTTCAATGAAATCGTCAGACAGGTCTCTCCGAAACAGGACGAAACCACGTTCCGTTACGACGTCCTTGGTAGGACCATTGAGCGGAACGAGCGAGAGCATCTAAGCGGACTTCAAGAAACCACACAATGGATCTTTGGCACCCAAGAGGGCCTGAAGGGACTGCCCACCGACATCATCTCGCCCAACCACGACATCCACTACGAATATGACAAACAACTGCGACTGAGCGGCATCATCGAACAAGTGGAAGGCAACGAATACCACACATTTTACACTTATGACCCAGCTTCGAGGATTGCCAGCATACGTTACCCATCCGACTACATTGTCCATTACGACTACTCCTCCGAAGGCTACCTGAGGGTCATCTCTGATGAAGATGACAACGTGCTATGGAGAACCGCTGAAGCCAATGCCTTGATGCAGCCCACTGAGTTCGTCACCGGTAACGGTTTTGTCACCCATAACGAATACGACCCACAAACCAACCGGTTGCGTTCTATACAAACCGAATTCGATGGCCATGTCATTCAGAACTATGTGTACGACTATGACGAATTTGCCAACATGACCTACCGTAAGGATGAGCATAGTGGCTTAGAGGAATCGTTCGACTACGACAAGTTGAACCGACTCGTCCGCATTAAGGATTCGCAAGGTAGCAGCCATTTCGACTATGACCTTTTGGGACGCATGATCAACAAGACAAGTCCCAACGGAACCGTTTTCAGCGATGCCAACTATTCAGGAGCCAAGCCCCATGCCATCAAATCCGCTCAGACACCACCTGGCATCTTCCCCCAAGAGGCGATGACTATTGAATATAACACTTTTGATAAGGTTTCTTCAATTGCCGAAGGCGATAACAACATTCAGTTCGAATATGGATACAATCATCAGCGGATTTGGATGGAAGAAAACGTCGGCGGAATCACCCGGGCCAAGATTTACGTCAACGCCTGTGAGTTTGTTGAAACCCCTGATGGCAACAGGGTATGGACCTTCCTCACAGGGCCTGCTGGCGTCTTCGCGGTGGCAGAAACCGTTCAAGGAGAAACAATGTTGCATTACATCCATAAAGATCATCTCGGAAGTTGGACCATGGTTTCCGACAGTAAAGGCAAGATTGAACAGAGCACAAGGTTCGACGCATGGGGTGGCTGCGAAGACCCGGACCATCTGATGTTCGACAGGGGATTCACTGGACATGAGCACATCAAGGAGGTAAACTTGATTAACATGAACGGCCGTCTTTACGACCCCGTCACTTCGTCGATGCTCAGCCCCGACAACAACATCCAGATGCCCGACTTCACCCAAAACTTCAACCGTTACGCCTATTGCCTCAACAACCCCTTGGCTTATACCGACCCCGACGGGAACTCTTTCGTCGAAAGCGCCGTGTTCTTCTATTTGATGTACTGCACCGACCTCGGCTACGAGATCCAGAAATACATCTACCCCTTGGCATTCCATATCGACCTGCACCTATCGACACAACAACTCGGCCTCGGGTTCGACCTCTCTTTCGGCGTACCCAAGAAATGCGGTGTCAGCTTCAGGGGTCACTGGGGCGTCACTTACTACTTTAGCTTCATCGACGACAGCTACACCGGCCTGGAGTTCAGGATGGGAGCGGAATGGTGCCTCGGCAGTTGCATCGGCTATTCAGGAACCACTTTCTATCAAGGGAAGCGGCAACAGACCACCAACTCCATTATCTTGGGTAACTATTTTTGCAACTTTATCTACGAGAACGACTACATGTTCAATATCGGCAAGTACATCCCCTTTGTCCCCAGCGCCGACAATGGCGACCGTTACAGGACAGCATCGGCTCGTTTCAGGTGTGCCTTCTTCTCGGTGGGTGTCAACATCTTTACCGGTGACCCCGGCGTGGACCATGATGACCGCCGAGTCTTCTACGACCCTGATCGGGGTGGTCGTGAGACCTACACCATCAGTGCCAACGGCGACAATCCCGATGAATACCGGGCAGGTTATTGGTATGCTGGTGTCGGTCCCTTCAAGATCGGCTGGAACAGCGAAGGCGTGAGGGACTTCATCCAGAATAGGTTCGCCCACGACTGGCTATGCAAGAAAGACTCACCCTATTTCAGGGTGCTTGACCGACCCGGAAGCTTGTACTTCTATTTCGGGACGGAGACGGGAAGCACCTTATGGTAGGTTCTCATCTTCCCCAATACTTGAACGCCTTCACTTCTTTTTGTAATTCACGCACTGCGGCTTCAAGTTGTTCATCCTCACCCTCAGCAAGTCTCTCTGGGGTATTACGCACCTTCACATCAGGCTCCAACTGGCTGTTCTCCAGCCAGTTGCCCTGCTCGGTGCGGTAACCCACCACAGGCAGGCCGAAATACAAGGAAGGATCTTGCAGGGTCTCCCAGGTGACGCTCGACATGGTGCCTGGCACAGGCATACCCACCAAAGTGCCCATCTGTTTGTATTTGTAGACCCAAGGCGTGCCGTGCGCATTGCTATAGTTGGCTTCGCCAATGATCATCACCGAAGGCTTGTTGTAGCGTCTTGAGGGCATCACGCAGGCCACGCTGTCGTTGATGACTTGTTCAAGGTACTTCTCGCCGCTGAATAGGATTTCGATATCCTCATGCAAGCGGCCTCCACCGTTGAAGCGGGTGTCGATGACCACGCCGTCGCAGAGGTTGTATTTACCCAGAATCTGGGAATACACATCACGATAGCTGGCATCGCCCATGCTGCGGATATGTACATAACCCAGGCGGCCCTTCGAGAGCTTCTCCACCGTCGCCTCGTTATGTTTCACCCAGCGCTGGTAGAGCAGTTCGTTCATAGCCCCGTGACTAATGGGTTTCACGGTTTCCTCCCAAGTGTTCTTGCCTTCCGAAACCGTCACCAACACCGTCTTTCCGGCTTTGTTGTTCAGTAGCGGATAATAATCCATCCCCTTCTTGATTTCAACGCCGTCAATCTTCTCGATGACGCAGCCGGCTTTCACTTTCGACTTGTCTTTATCAAACGGGCCGCCTTCCACTACTTCGGCAATCTTCAATCCATCGCCACGATAGTCGAGGTCAAGCAGCACGCCAAACTCGGCGGTAGCATCGCCTCCACGGCTTGAAGGACGGTAGCCCGAGCCCGTGTGCGACACGTTGAGTTCACCCAGAATCTCGCTGAGCATCTCGCTGAAATCGTAATTGTTGTTGATATGCGCCAGGGAAGGCTGGTAGTCTTTCTTCATCTGCTCAAGATCCACCCCATGGTGGTCTTTCATGAAGAAACGCTTCTCGATTTGGAGGAAGACATGATTGAACATATATTCGCGCTCTGCGGCGAGGTCGAGTTGCATGGTAGCGTCGTACTTGATGGAGGTCGACTTGCCGCCTTTGTCGATTTTTTGCATGTTGCCGCCCGAAAGCAGGAACAGGTTGTCGCCCACCATCTTAAGTCCGGCACCGCCTTGGCCCAGTTTCTTCGTGATCTTCATCGACTTGTTGCGCACGTCCATCTCCCAAAGGTCGTAGCCTTTTTCGAAGGAGGTCATGAAATAGAACTTCTCGCCGTCCTTGGAGAGCGCCATCCCACTCAGGTTCGACGACATCGGGGTCAGTCGCACCACACGGTCCTGCAAGTGTTCCAGATCCACCTCGATTTCTTTGACTTTTTCGTCTTTCTTCTCCTTTTTGTCGTCTTTCTTTTCGTCCTTCTTATCGTCTTTTGCCTTATCGTTCTTCTCGGTCTCTTTCAGCAAGGCGTATTCTTCCTTGTTGAGTCGGAACTTGTCGTAGGCATCCTGATTCAAGAAAGCGATGAAGGCGTCGTTTTGGCTGCCCCATGAGGCGTGTGAGCGCATGCCATAGCGGTTGGAGCGGTAGATGATGGCATTGCCGTCGAGCACCCAATGCGGGTTACCGTCGATATAGGCGCTCTCAGTGATGTTGTAAATCTTCTGCGAGCCGTCGGCCTTCACGATACCGATGTCGGAATAGGGATCGCGCATGTGGGTGATCAGGGTGACCACAAACCACTTTCCATCGGGGGACCATTCGTAGGAGAATCCATAGTCTCCTGTCTCGTAGTGTTGGCACCCGTCGGTGATGGTACGCACCTCTTTCGATTCGGTGTTATACACTTTCAGGATGTTGCGGTTTTCAACAAAGGCAATCTCTTTGCCATCGGGCGAATAGGTAGGATCAAGACGCTCCACCCCGTCTTTGGTGTCGAACAGCGGCTTCTCGTCAATCAGCGTGGCATATGCGAAGTTGTAGTCTTCCTTGCGTTCAATGGTAGCCTGATAGAGGCTCCAATAGCCATCGCGTTCCGAGGCATACACGAGGGTACGACCGTCCTTGGAGAAGGTGGGGCTGCGTTCCGGTTGGGACGTGTGGGTGATCTGCTTGGTAGTGGCGTATTCATCGGCGCCAGTCACGAACACCTCGCCGCGGGAACAGAAAGCCACCAACTTGCCGTCACTGCTTACATCGTAGTCACCCACGCCGCCAAAGACCTTTTTCTCCAACTGTTCCGTAGGCTGGTCGTTGACGATTTCGATATGCACTTTCTTGGGTTTCTCGCCAACATGATGTGCATAAATCTCGCCCATGTAACCATAGCAAATCACGCCGTTGTTGGCCACGCTCAGGAAACGTACCGGGTGGGTCTTGTAACGGGTCACAGCCTCGGCTTTTTCAAGGTTGTCGATAGGTGCCTTATACACGTTGAAACTACCGCCGTTGCGCTCACTGAGGAAAACCACCTCCTGATAGCCAGGCAAATAGCGTGGGTCACGGTCTTCCCCTACGTTGGTGGTGAGGATGGTATGGGTATTTTTCTTGGCATCGTAATACACCACATCGCGCGCCACGGAGGAGACATGGTGCTTGCGCCACACGTTCTCGCTGCCTTTGCGGTCATAGTAAAGGAACGACTTCCCATCCTTGTCGAACGACATGCTGCACACTGGCACGGCAACAACCTGCTCAGGGCGACCGCCTTCGACGTTCACTTTATAGAGCTCGGTGATCCACGAAGCCGGAAACTGCGCATTGTCGGCACTTTTTTGGATTTGGGCAGCAAAGTAGATCTCTTTACCGTCAGGTGAGAAGGCCAGCGGCGACTCGTAGGCCGAGTTTGTGGTAATCCGTTTGGCCACGCCACCCTCGACGGGTACGGTGTAGATATCGTAGTTGCCGTTGCGGTCGGTGGCGAAAGCAAGGGTCTTGCCATCAGGCGACCATATCGGGTTGGTTTCATAAAATGTTGAAGTGGTGATTTGCTGGGCTCTTCCACCACCCGTTGGCACCACATAGAGGTCGCCTTTATAGCAGAAGGCAATCTTGTCGCCCTGAGGCGAAATCACGTTATGGCGCATCCACAATGGCTCGGCGGCCATCAGCTGGATTCCAATAGTCAACAAGCTGACAATCAATAATTTTCTCATATTCTATTTTTCTTAAAAATGTGCTGCTTTGCCACCCATGCGAAGTTTGATGGCGGTGATGAGTTTCTTGGTATAGAGCGGGAAGTCGCTATTCATCATCCACGAATAATAGGAAGGCTCCATCCGGAACACGTCCTCCACGCGTTTGCCTTTATGTTTGCCGAACTGGAACACTTCTTTCCCTTCAGCATCGTAGATGATCTGGCCAGAGAGGTCGGCATTTTGGTGATGGGCCGAGAACTGCGAGAGCTCCTTCATATCATTGACGGGGCCTTGCGAGCGCACCCCTTTGGAGTCCTCATATTCAACCCCTTGGTATTTGTCGAGCATCGCTTTGAGCACCTCGTAGGTAGCCTTGGTATCGGCCCCAGCGCCATGGGCTCCTTCGAGTTCCGCATGGCAGAAAAAGCGGTAAGCTCCCTTCAGCGTACGGGGTTCCATTTTCATGAAGATGTTCATCACATCGATGAAGTCGCGGCTCTTCAAGTCAAACTCATAATCCACGCGAAGGAACTCCTCCATGAGCATGGGGAGGTCGAACTTCAGGATGTTGTAGCCCGCCAGGTCGGCGTTGCCGATAAAATGGGCGATTTCAGGGGCTTTTTCGCGGAAAGTCGGCTGGTTGGCCACCATCAGGTCAGTGTAGCCATGCACCGCCGAGGCCTCCTCAGAGATGTGCATCTCGGGGTTGAGCAGCCAAGTATGCTGTTCCTCCGTGCCATCGGTGTTCACGCGTAAGATGCTGATTTCTACGATACGGTCGTGGGTGGTATTCAGTCCTGTCGTCTCCAGGTCGAAAAAGGCTATAGGTCTTTTCAGGTTCAGTTCCATGATTTAAATTTTTTTCATCTGTTTTGCAAAGATAGCAGAAAAGGTTTTATCTTTGTGCGATTTTTCAAACTTTAAAAAGAAAAGATATGATGGAAGAAAATGAAATGATGAATGAGAAGGGAGATCTGTTCTCAAAGGCAGTCAGAGCAGGAAAGAGAACCTACTTCTTCGATGTGAAAACCACCAAAAACGATGAGAAATACCTCACCATAACGGAAAGCAAGCGCCGTTTCGACAACGACCAGAACCGTTTCTTCTACGAGAAGCACAAGATTTTCCTTTACAAGGAAGACTTCCAGAAGGTTTCGAAGGCGCTCGGCGATGCCATCAACTTCATCGAGACTGGCGAGTATCCCGAGGATTATAATGAGGAACCTGCCACCAGCCACGAGGACGGTATCGACAAGTGGTTTGACGACTTGGACAAGAATCTCTGATTCCATCCGAAAAGACTTGGGAGGCCGCACTTCAAAATGCGGCCTCTTTTTTTATCCAAATTATCAACAAAAGTGCACCTTGTTGATAACTTTCGCCAGCGCCGGCCAACACACCCCAAGCAAATGATGTACTTTTGCTACCTCATTTAATCAGAATTCCAACATGGGTAAAATCATAGCAATAGCCAACCAAAAAGGCGGGGTCGGCAAGACCACCACGGCCATCAATCTGGCCGCCAGCTTAGCCGTCCTTGACCATAAGACACTCCTCATCGACGCCGACCCACAGGCCAACGCCACCTCGGGCGTAGGACTCAATCCCAAGGAGATTGAGACCAGCGTCTACGAATGCATCATCAACGGCATCGACCCCCACGGCGTCATCGTGGAGACCGAGACGCCAGGTTTGTATCTCCTCCCCGCCCACATCGACCTGGTGGGCGCCGAAATCGAGATGATCAACCTCCCCGAGCGTGAGCAGATGATGCGCAAGACCCTCTCCACCGTGAAAAACGAATACGAGTTCATTATCATCGACTGTTCGCCCTCGCTGGGTCTCGTCACCTTGAACGCCCTCACCGCCTCCGACTCCGTCATCATCCCCGTGCAGTGCGAGTACTTCGCCCTGGAGGGGCTGGGCAAGCTGCTCAACACCATCAAGATTGTGCAAAGCCGCCACAACCACAACCTCGACATCGAAGGCATCCTGCTGACCATGTTCGACACCCGCCTGCGCCTTTCCAAGCAGGTGGTCGAAGAGGTGAAGATGCACTTCCAGGACATGGTGTTCGACACCATCATCAACCGCAACACCCGTCTCGGCGAGGCCCCCAGCTTCGGCAAGACCATCATCATGCACGACGCTGGCTCGGTGGGTGCCATCAACTACCTGAACCTTGCAAGAGAAATATTGGAAAAGAACCACATCAATCAGAAATAACATATGGCAGACCCTAAGAAAAACAGAGGGCTTGGCCGTGGCCTCGACGCCATCCTGCAAAGCCCTGAAACCGATATCACCAGCCGCGACATCAGCGGCGACTATGTGGCCGGAGCCGTGGCCGAGATCGACATCAACTGCATCGAAGCCAACCCTTTCCAGCCCCGCACCGAGTTCGACCAGGAGGCACTTGAAGAACTGGCCCAGTCCATCAAGGAGCAGGGCGTCATCCAGCCTGTCACCGTGCGCAAGCTCGGCTATAACCGCTATCAGCTCATCTCCGGTGAACGCCGTCTGAGAGCCTCCAAGCTCGCCGGCCTCTCCAAGATTCCGGCCTTCATCCGCATTGCCAACGACGAGCAGATGCTGGAGCTCGCCCTCATCGAGAACATCCACCGTGAGAACCTCAACGCCATCGAGGTGGCCATCTCCTACCAGCGTCTCATCGACGAGTGCAACCTCACACAAGAGCAACTGAGCACCAAGGTGGGCAAGAGCCGCTCCGCCATCGCCAACTTCCTCCGTCTGTTGAAGCTCCCCGCCGAGGTCCAGATTGCCCTCCGCGACGGCCATATCAGCATGGCCCATGCCCGCGCCCTCATCAACATCGACGACAAGGAGACCCAACTCAAGCTCCTCCAGCAAATCATCGAGGAAGACCTTAATGTGCGCCAGACCGAGGAACTCGCTGGCAAAGCCAAGAATACCGTTGAGGAGAACAAGGAACAGCGGAAGCAGACCAACTACCTGCCCGAGCACTTCAAAGTCCTTATCAAGACCCTCTCGCAAGCCCTCAACACCAAGGTCAAGGTGAAGCGCAACCTCAAGGGACAGGGCAGCGTAGTCATCGACTTCAAGAACGAAGAGGAGTTCAACCGCATCATCGAGTCATTCAGCAAGAAATAAATGGCCCGTCGACACGCACACTTTGCCATCATGCTTGCGGCCGTGCTGTTGCTGTCAGTAACGGCGCGAGCCCAAGACACCTTGGTGGCGAAGAAGGAGCATAGCGCCAAGAAGGCCGCCATTATGTCGGCTATCCTGCCCGGCTCAGGCCAGGTCTATAACGGCAAATGGTGGAAGGTTCCCATCATTTATGCCGGCTTTGGTGGCATCGGTTACATGGCGGTCAGCAATTATAGCGACTATAAGCTTTTCCTCACTGCCTACAAATACAAGACCGGCAACCTCGAAGAGGGCGAGACCCTTAGCGACGATGCCTGGCGACTTGCCGAATATTACAATGCCAGTCAGCTGCAGAATTATAAGGAGTCGTATCGCCGCGACTTCGAGTTGTACTGCATCATCATGGCTGCCTGGTATGGGCTCAACATCGTCGATGCCATCGTCGACGGACATCTTTACACTTACGATATCGGCGACGACTTAAGTCTCCACATCGACCCCATCTTCACCCTCCCCGAGACCCCTTGTCTCGCCTTCGGGGGTCGTCAGACGGGACTCACTTTTTCATTGAACTTTTGATATGAGAATCGCACTTTTAGGATACGGAAAAATGGGCCACGAGGTGGAGCGCCTCGCCTTGGCCAAAGGCCATGAGATCGTGGTCACCATCGACAACGAACAGGAATGGGACGAGCGTCGTGAGCGGCTGAAGATTGCCGATGTCGCCATCGAGTTCAGCCAACCTAACCAGGCCTTTGCAAACATCAGCCGTTGTTTCGACCTTCATCTACCCATTGTGGTGGGCACCACGGCTTGGTACGACCGTCTTGGTGAGGTCAAGGAGCGCTGTCTCCGCGAGGGACAGAGCCTGTTTTATGCTCCCAATTTCAGCATTGGAATGAACATGGTGTTCAAAATGAACAAGGAGTTGGCCCGTTTCGCC
>JAILBC010000004.1 GCA_024681295.1 Bacteroidales bacterium | reverse complement strand
CTACAACATGCAATTCCAATATGGCAGCATCACCACCGTGGAACTGCTTCAACAACAGAACAATTTTCTTAATGTTTTAAATACATATATTCAAAATAAATATAGTCTTCTCATGAAGCGCAAGATTCTTGACGTTTATATGGGGAAGAAGGTTTCGCTTTAGTAGGTCGCATCCCAAAGGGATGCTAGCTTTGTAGGAGGAATCTAATTTCTACAGAGCTTTCATCCGCCAAGGCGGATGACTGTATTGGAAGAACAAAGGCGGATGAATTCTTGGAAGAACAAATAAATAGCAATAATATAAAATGAGCAAAAAGAAAAGTTCCAAATGGATTATTATTCTGGGTGTGATTGCCGCGGTGATCATCGGCATCATCATCGTGAGAGCCACCAAATCCTCGCAGAAGGAGTTGGTGATTCGCACCCATATCGTGAAGGAATACACGGTGGAGAACACCGTGACGGCCACGGGCACCATCGAGCCGGTGGAGACCGTGGAGGTGGGTACACAGGTGTCCGGCAAGGTTGAAAAGATCTACGTCGATTTCAACGATCCCGTGAAGAAGGGCCAGCTGCTGGCCGAGTTGGACAAATTGACGCTGAACCAGAACGTCAGCCGTGCCAAGGCGAGCCTTACCTCGGCGGAGAGCCAGCTCAACTACTCGAAACTCACCTACGAGCGCACCAAGCAGCTCTACGAAGCCAACGCCGCCACCCTTGCCGCCTATCAGGAGGCCCAGAATAGCTACACCCAAGCCCAGATGAGCAAGAAGAACGCCCAGGCCGCCTACGACCAGGCATTGGTCGACCTCAGCTATGCTGAGATCTACTCGCCCATCGACGGCGTGGTGCTTGATAGAGCCGTGGAAGTAGGCCAGACCGTGGCTGCCTCATTCAGCACCCCTACCCTGTTCACCATCGCCAAGGACCTCACCAAGATGCAGGTGGAGGCCGCCGTCGACGAGGCCGACATCGGGCAGGTGCAGATTGGACAACGCGTGGACTTCAGCGTGGATGCCTACACCTACGAGACTTTCGAGGGCACAGTGAACCAGATCCGCATGAAGGCCACCACCACCAGCAACGTGGTGAAGTACACCGTCATCATCAGCGCCCCCAACCCCGACTTGAAGCTCTTCCCGGGCATGACCGCCAACGTCACCATCATCACCGAAGAGGAGACCGGTCTCGCCGTCCCCGCCGAGGCGCTTAACTTCACCCCCGATGAGCAAGTGTTGAAAAACATGCGTAAGAACGGAAAGCCGGAAGGAATGGGAGAAAGGCCCCAAGGAGCTCCTCAGGGCGAACGGCCGATGATGGACGAGAATTCGAGCCAGCCCTCCGGTATGTCGACGGTATGGATCAAGAAAGGAGACGAAATCATGCCACAGCCCGTCAAAGTCGGCACCAGCGACGTCGCTTACAAAATCATCGAAGAAGGTCTGAACGAAGGCGACGAGGTGGTGCTTTCAGCGCAATACGTAGCCAAAGAGAAACAAGCCAAGAAGGGCGACAACCCCTTCATGCCAGGCCCTCCCGGAAAGAACAAGAGACCATGAGTGAATCCCCATCCATCATCAAAGTCGAAGGACTCAAGCGCACCTTCATCGTGGGTAGCGAGGAGGTCCACGCTTTAAAAGGCGTGTCGTTCGACATCCATCAGGGCGAGTTTGTGAGCATCATGGGCTCCTCGGGCAGCGGCAAGTCCACCCTGCTCAACATCCTGGGATGCCTCGACCAGCCTACTGCGGGCGAGTATTACATCGACGGCATCTCGGTCCGAGAACGCACCAAGAACGAGCTATCAGAGATCCGCAACCGTAAGATCGGCTTCGTGTTCCAGTCGTACAACCTATTACCCCGTACCTCCGCCTTGGAAAACGTGGAGTTGCCTTTGGTTTACAATCCCGACATCTCGCACCGCGAGCGACATGAGAAAGCCCAGCACGCCTTGGAGATGGTGGGTCTGAAGGACCGCATGGAGCACATGCCCAACCAGCTCTCCGGCGGACAGCAACAGCGTGTGGCTATCGCCCGCGCCTTGGTCAACGATCCCGTCATCGTGCTTGCTGACGAGGCCACGGGTAACCTCGACACCCGTACATCCTACGAAATTATGAGTCTCTTCCAGAGCCTCCACGAGCAGGGCAAGACCATCGCCTTCGTTACCCACGAGTCTGACATCGCCGTGTTCACCAGCCGCACCATCTTCCTCCGCGACGGTCACATCCTCCGCGACGAGTCCGTCAACACCAAGTCGGCTGCCGAAGCCCTCGCTGCTTTACCCAAAGAAAACGATTATTAAACGGAAAACTGAAAACGGAGAACGGAAAACTATATGGATATTTTAAATCTCATAAGAATATCAGCCAAGGCTTTGATGCGCAACAAGACGCGCACGGCGCTCTCCATGCTGGGCATCGTCATCGGCATCGCTGCTGTCATCGCGGTGGTGAACCTCGGCGAGGGCTTGAAGGAGAGCACCGCCAACCAGCTCTCCGACATGGGCACCAACCTCATCATGGTGATGCGTGCCAACCAGCGCCGTGGCGGCATCAGCATGGGCTCATCCAACGTGGAGTCACTCACCGTCAGGGACTGTGAGCTCATCGCCGAGAATGCCCGAAACATCACCATGGTCAGCCCTGTGGTCAACAGCGGCGGCCAACTCGTCAACGGCTCCAAGAACTGGTCAGGAACCGTCTACGGCGGTTCACCCGATTACCTTGAAATCAAGAAATACGAAATCGCCACCGGCGTCAACTTCACCGACGACGACGTCAAAAAATACGCCAAGGTCGGCTTGATAGGCCAGACCATCGTGGAAGAGCTTTTCGAAGACGGCGAAGACCCCATCGGCAAGACTATCCGCGTGGGTAATATGCCCTTCATGGTCATCGGAACCTTAAAAGAGAAGGGCGAGAACGGCATGGGCATGGACCAGGACGACATCGTCATCATGCCTTATTCTACGGTACAGAAGCGCATGTTGGGCATCAACTACATCCAACAGATTGTATGCTCCGCGGCTTCTGAAGACGTGGCGGAAGACGCTGTGGCGGAAGTGGAGGAAATCCTCCGAGCCTCGCATAAAATCCCTGATGGAGGCAATAACGACTTCGAGGTACGTACCCAACAAGAGATGCTGGAGATGATGACTTCGATGACTGGCATGATTACCACGGTGCTCATCGCCATCGCCTTGATTTCGTTGCTGGTAGGCTGTATAGGCATCATGAACATCATGTACGTCACCGTCACCGAGCGCACCAAGGAGATTGGCTTGCGCATGTCGATTGGTGCCAAGAACGCCGCCATCCTGATGCAGTTCCTCACCGAGAGCATCATTTTGAGCCTCATTGGCGGCGTGCTCGGATTATTGTTAGGCATCGGCCTCTCCTACGTGGTGACCATGATCATGAACATCCCCTTCGTCATCAACGTGTTATGGATGTTCATTGCCTTCATTTCGTGCGCTGTCCTAGGCCTCATCGCCGGGTTCTTCCCCGCCTTGAAGGCTTCACGCACCGACCCGATCAATGCTTTGCGATACGAATAGGACACACTCCTAGTAGAGTGACCAAAAAGTAATAGCGGGTACGTCGTTTCGCTCCTCGCAATGACGACTATCGTTCCTTTACTTCTTGATAATAATTCTTAGAGAATTGACAGATCCTTCGGAAATCAAACGAACCAAATAAGTTCCTGACGGAAGGGCTTCGGCATCGATTTCAAACCTTTCCGCATTGACCTCGGCACTATAAACCAATGAACCCACGATGTTAAAGACCTCGCAAGTGCTGACCATTACTGGACTATCCACCCAAACTTTGTCGCTTGTGGGATTGGGATAGACTGTCAACTGGCTGGCGTCATCTTCGTCTACGCTTTGTCCAACGATTGCCGTCGCCATTTCAGAAGGTTCCGAAAGCATGTCGTAATAATGGGTCAGAATGGTGTATTGATAGGTTCCGCTAGGCAAGCCATAGTCGCTGTAGCTTGTTTGGGCAATATCCGTAGCAATAGGTTGTCCATTTCTATAGACAGAATAAGTATAGTCATCATCCACGGCATTGATCATGATGAGCCATGAAATATCATTATTGATGGCATACCAATAACCGTCAGTGCCTACATAAAGCCTGGCGTTGTCGCCACCTTCATAGCCTTCTGTATAGGCTGCCACATAATTGTATTGGGTGTTATCATTATAAAACACAATCCATAAATTACTCAGATAATCGATCGGGATGGGATCAGGCAGGTTCACCGTACACCACCCAGTGGAGGGATTGGTGAAATTGCCCGAAATCAATGTCTCCCAGTCATCATCAGTTTCTCTATGGATAGACAAGGAGAACACATCAACTACTGGCAGGTACACATCCACCGAGGTGATGGCCATGCCAGCGTAGGGAGCCAGTTGATACGGGGTGTAGCATTGTCCCCAAGTGAATCCAGATCCAGAACCTCCATAGTAATTGGAAGCGGGATTACCTTGGCCATACACCAGCAGGCCGTTTCCGGTGGGAGGTGCCGTCCAGCTAAGGTGCACGTTGTTGCCTTGGACATTAGCCGTCACGTTGGTGGCCAAGGGTCCAGGATAACTCAGTTCCACGGGGATTACCTCCGATCTCAGTGAGCAGACACCATTGGCATTCACCGCTTTCACAAAGTAGGTGTGGTATCCATAGAGGGGATTTATGTCGGTAAAGGAAGTGCTTGTCACGTTGTTATGGATGACAAAGCCATCGCAATACACTTTGTAGCGACTGGCGCCTAACACGGGTGACCATTGAAGCGTCACGGTAAGACCTGATGCTGAGAGTGAGAGGTTTTGGGGTGCAGCGATGGAAGGCGTGTTGGGGTGTGCGCCCGTGATAGCGAAATTATTCAGATTATAAGTGCCACTGCCGCTACCTGCTCCGCCCGTTCCTGGATTCAGGGCACCATAGGCGTAAAAGCCGTCGCAATAGCCGCCCCAGCCCCAGTTGAAATGCAGGTAATTGTTGGCATCATAGCCATCGCATATGAAGGCATGGCCGCCTCCTTCACTTTGTCCCCTGTACACCATGGGACGCCCCTGGTCCAGTTCCGACTTGACGAGTGCCACCCAAGCGTTCGTGCCGTAGTCAGAGGCCCTTGACAGCTGAATATCGTTCGGATCATAGTCAAAATAAGTAATCAATGCGTTTGGCACATCCTCGGTAAAGGCGGCGCTGCTTTCGGGACCGTAATCCATCTCGACGGCTATCCCGCAGTGGTACGCCAGGGTAGCCACGGCGTTTTGTGCTGCCGCCGGGTCGTCTTCGTACACCACACTCCACATGTTATCCCAGTCGTAGGTGGTATTGCCAAAATTGGCTGAGAGGTAACCGTATGAGGGGTGGTTGTATCCATAGCTTCCTACGCCTTTTTGGGGCCATTCCCAGTATTTCATCAGCTGGGCCATGGCGGTGGCGACGCAGCCCGTAAATGAGCCTGTTGGGCACATATTGTTGTAGGGAGGGTATTGATCCCAGTGTGTTTGGACAAGTGGTCCCACCCCATTGCGGTTTTTCGGTTCAGGCATTTTACCGGTGAGCAGGAGTTCCCATTCCAGGCGAGTCTCCTCTGAGGCTTCCAGATTCCTATTGACGGCATTCTGAATCTCGTCATTCAAGGAGGTCAGCCATTCTTGGATGTTTAAGGGCATGTCTTCCATTTTGAAAAAGAAATCCTTTGAGTAAGCCAGTACGGGTCGTGCGCAATCGTCGGCGGCGACCATGACGAAGCTGTTTTCCGCATTGAACACATACAGGTTATTGAAGGCCACTAAGGGCACTGTTGTGAGTTTCTGACCGTTCAGGACGGTTTCGGCCACCTTGGCGGCTTTCTGTTGGTCGACATGTCCAGCCAGCAGTGGGCACGAGAGGGTAATGAGCAGAGCGAGGGTAAGGAGTTTTTTCATAGTCTTGGAATTAACTTTTTTTGCAAATTTAAGAAAAAAATTAAAAAACTGTTGCCATAATCAAAAAAGGTTGTATCTTTGCAGGCGCAAACGATGCTTCCGTAGCTCAGTTGGTAGAGCACCTGACTCTTAATCAGGGTGTCCAGGGTTCGACCCCCTGCGGGAGTACTTTACAAACCCTTGTAATTCGTTGGTTAACAACAAGTTGCAAGGGTTTTTTCTTGCACTTTACTGAAACATAGCTGAAACATTTCGGGCTAATAGACATTTTGGGTGGTAAAATCTTCTGGAAAGCTAGAAAATACTTATCATTGTGGAGATTTTCATTGATATGGTAAAAAAAATGCTTTTTTTGTGGCTCTCAGAACGTGGTGAAATTTGGCAAGAGAGGCCA
>JAILBC010000002.1 GCA_024681295.1 Bacteroidales bacterium | reverse complement strand
GAACCGCCGCGCCGCCATGCCTTGTCCAAATCGTCGGAATAGTCGGTATTCAACACCCGCTGCGATTCTTCCGCCATGTGGTCGAGGTTAATGATGTCTTGTTCGTCAACCGTACTGAGATCAGGATGGTATTCCAAAGCGCCACGCCCACGGCAACCGACAAACATCAGTTGCTCCAACAAATTCAAGGAAGCCAGGGACTTGCCTTGCGACCTCAGATAACGGTCAAGTACCAAGGCACTCCAACCGTCGGGAAGGCTGTCGTCGAACACACCGAAGTTGCCGTCAAATGGCTTCGCATCGGCGGTGAACAACTTTGACTCCAACGGCAGGTGAAAGGGTGAAATGGAAAAACCGTTCCGAATCCAGTCTGCATCGTATTCGAACATCAAACGACCCTCCTTGTCCAAAGCCGCTCTTCCGACTTTGCGGGAACCCATCAATACCTCAACGATTTTCTCACTCATTGCGCTTCCCTCGCTTTCTGTTCTTTTGGTTAGCCTCAAGTGCCTCATCCAAGGTGGCGTATTTGCGTGACTCAAACAACCGGTCGAAATCGTTCAACGCATCCAAGGCGTAGGCAATATGGAGCAATCCTTCCAAGGAAATCTTCCCCGTCCGTTCAAAACGGCGATAGGTCGCCAAAGGCAAACCTGAGCGCACCGAAAGGCCTTCCTGCGTCAGGTTCATCTCCAGCCGACGGGCCTTCACCCGTTCCGCCAAAGCTTTAGCCTTCCCTTCTGGTGAAACAATATCAAATGATAAAATATTATTAGTTATATCCATTTTTAGAACTCAACTGTTTAAATATTAACAGTTGCAAAGATACAATTTTTTTTTGGACTATTTGCATAAACAGCAAAAAAAACTTCGCCAAAACTGCGTTTTTGATGCGTTTCGGCGAAGTACCAAATAAAGAAACATTACTTGTTTATAGTTGCGACAGCACCTCTTCCACCACCTTACCGTCGAAGAGGTTGATGATACGGTCGGCGTAGCCGGCATCACGTTGCGAGTGGGTCACCATGACAATGGTGGTACCTTCCTTGTGGAGGTCGGTGAGCAAGTCCATCACCTCCTTGCCGTTCTTCGAGTCGAGGTTACCCGTGGGCTCGTCGGCGAGGATGAGCTTAGGATTGGCCACCACTGCACGAGCAATGGCCACACGCTGCTGCTGGCCACCCGACAGCTGTTGCGGGAAGTGCTCCGAACGATGCTTGATAGCCATACGCTCCATAATCTTCGTCACACGCTCCTTGCGTTCACCAGCAGGGATGTTCATGTAACGCAACGGCAATTCGATGTTCTCGTATACGTTGAGCTCGTCGATAAGGTTGAAGCTCTGGAACACAAAGCCGATGTTGCCTTTGCGGAACTTGGTGCGGTCCTTTTCTTTGAGGTCACCTACTTGCTGTCCAAGAAGTTCATAACTGCCTTCTGATGGGTTGTCCAACAGGCCAAGGATGTTGAGCAAGGTGGACTTGCCGCAACCCGAAGGACCCATGATGGCGACAAACTCGCCGTCGTTGATTTCAAACGAAACGCCGTTCAGTGCGAGGGTTTCAATGTCTTCCGTACGGAAGATCTTCACTAGGTTTTCTACTTTGATCATAACTTTTGTTGTTTATTTGTTGAACTGTTTATTTGTTGATTTGTTGTTTCTCATTGTTATTCTTTTTTCAATGCCATCACAGGATTTACCTTTGCCACCGAGACTATCTGCCACAGCACCGAGCCGATGGCAATAACGAACGACAGCACCGTCGCGATGGCGAATATCCACCAATAGGTTGGGATGCGGTAGGCAAAGCCTTCCAAATAGCGGCCGCAGAGCCATACAGCGATGGGGATGGCGATTACGTTGGCAATGAGCATCATGATGACATACTCCCGTAGGTTGCGCCGGGTCTCGCTTTCCATGGTACCGCCGAACACCTTGCGGATGGCGATGCTTTTCTCACGTTCAGTGGCAAAATGCGTGCTCATGGCCACCAAACCGAGCAGGGCAAGCAATACTGCCACTGCCATGATGATTTCGATAAGGCGCATCTTACGGCGTGTCTTACCGTAGTTGGCGTTAATCACATCCTCCACAAAGTCGTTGTAACCAGGTTTCATGTAGGTGCCAAACACCTTCTCGCAATGTTTTTTATAAACAGCATCAATGGCTCGTTTGGCCTCGCGGTGGTCGCCAACAATCTCCATCAGCACACTTGACTCGGACCTCCATCCATAGTTGCCGTAAACCAACACATACTCCTCGTCCGTCACATGCATGGCGTCACGCATCTTGAAATCGCCAATTACTCCGCACACATCATTGGCTAAGGTGTTGTTACACCACATCTCGATGGTGTCGATATTATAGTCGCCGTAAGGCAATCCCGTCATACCAGCTGCAGTGGTCTCGGTAATCCAGAAAGTGCTGGGATCGGCATGCATGAACTGTTCCTTCACTTCGAAGCCCAGCATACGGAACGCTGCCGAGTCGCAAGAGAGGATGGGAACGTAAGTCTTCGGCTCGGTTTCATGGATTTTTTTCAAACCGAATTGCATACGCACCACCCCAGGGATGCTCTCCGCCGATGCCAATTCCTTCACACAAGGTAAGGCTCTGAGTTCTTCCACAAAGGCTTCCTTCTCGTTCGTGTAGTCGAGGTCGGAATCTAAGAAATAAAGGTTCTCCAAGTTCAATCCCATTGGACGGTTCTCCATGTGGCGCATCTGAAGTTCCATAGTCAGCACAAAAGCAATCAACACAATGGCGATGACATTCTGTAATACGATGAACACCTTAGAGAGCACCCTGCGGTTACGGAAGCGGAAGGTGCCCCGCACCACGTCGATAGGTTGGGTCTTGGCGACGATGGCTGCCGGGATGATGCCCGCAAGCAGCGAAACCACGATGACAATCACGAGATAGGCCAAGAGATACTGCCATGAGAACGGTATGGAAATCAGCACGTCAGCCCGCATTAGACGGTTCACCATAGGAACGATGGCTTCGGCGATCAGCAAGCCCATGAGAAAGCATAACAGCGTGAAAACGAACGATTCAGCCAAGTATTTACCTATAATATCCGTTTTCTGTGCTCCAAGCAACCTTCGAGAAGCCATCTCCTTGGCGCGTTTCCCGACGAGGGCGACATTCAAGTTGATGTAGTTCAGCAAAGCCGAGATGAGCAGCAATAGTCCGATGACGATCATCGTACGAAGCATGGAGCGGTCGCCCTTGTTCAAGCCAGTATAACCCGACCGGAAAAACAACTCATCAAAACGAACCAGTGAGGGTTCCTGTTCCGTCAATAGGAATGACTTCCTGTCGGCGTACAAGCCCTTCAGCTTTTCGGCCAGTTCTTCACGGTCCACATTGGGCCTCACTTTGATGAAAGTGCCGATATCCGCGAAATTGTGGAAAGGATCGTCGCGATAACTCTTGGCAAAATGTGATTGTCCATATTCAAAGCTATACATCACGTCGAAGTCAGGAAGCAACGAACTGCCTTTGTCGGCAATGATGCCCACGACACTCAACGTATCTTCTTGGACGATCAATCGTTGCCCAAAAGGCTCATCGTTGAGTTTCTTCGCCAGATTCTCAGAAATGAACACGGTGTTGCGTTCCGAAAGCATGTCTGGGCTGCCTTCGCTGAACCTCACGGGAAAGAATTCGAAGAATTCCTCATCGCAAACGAGCGCCGTGCCCACGAAGTTCTGTTCGCCGACATGGATCAGCTGTTCCGGCTGAAACTTGAAATGGCTGACGCATTCCACCTCTGGCAACTTGCCATCAATGATTTCTTTCATGCCATAACAGTTAATCATTTCAACGGTACCCACGGCATAAACCCGCTCACGGTCAGGGTTCTCGCGCGTGACGGCATATTGTTGCACCACATAGCAGAAGCTGATGACGACAAAGGCCAAGGCCACGCTCAAGCCGATGAATTCAATGGCGGTATAGAGTTTATTGCGAGATAAGAATTTCAGGTATGATTTCATGTGATAATAGTATTACTCGTCTTTAATTGATTTCACCGGATTCATTCGTGCAATACGCCAGCTGCTGATACCAATCACGATGGCGACGATAATCAGCACGATGACCGCAGCACCGATGAAATACCATGGGGACAGATTGATGCGGAAGGCGAACTGCTCAATCCACTTGCGGGCGACGAACCAGGCACCCACCGCGCCAATGGCAGCAGCCACTAATGAGAGTTTCAGTACCTCGCCGACAAACATCCTGACGATCTCGCCCGACACGGCACCATGCACCTTACGGATGGCGATCTCCTTGCTGCGGCGGTTGGCTTCGTCGCTGACATAGCCGATCAAGCCGATGAGCGAGATGAGCAGAGCAAACAAAGCCCCCACCAGGATGGTGTTGCGCATCTTGCGGTTGTCGGCATACTGGGCGCGAATCTCGTCTGCATACGACTTCACTTCCAACTCCTGCTCCTCCCCTTTCGAAACCTCGTTGACGGCATCTTGGATTTTCTGCATCGTCTTGCTGTTAGCACGATCCACCTTCACCAATAAAAACCGCATATTGTGGAGCCTTCCTCGACTCCAAAAGTCACCTTTGAAAAAGCAACTTGGTTTCAAGTTCGGGTCAAGAGCACTTCCAATGCGAATGTCGCGATAAACCCCTGAAATCGTAAAGGGAGCAAGGCTAACAAATTTACCCTCCTCATTGTAAACATAACTGTGGTCTGAAATCACAATCTGCTTCCCCACGGCACCATCGCTCCAATCCTCAAACTCCATCATCTTCTCGATCAAGTTCTCGCTGACGGCCACTTGCGACGAGTCGGCGGGTTGCGTTCCTGAAACGAACGGAATCTCAAGCAGGTCATAGAACCCGTCGGTCACCATATAGCCGTCGGCGAGCAACACCAAAGTGGTTCTTCCGTCCTTACTCAACACCACATTGCCTTCCGCCCAGAGATAAGGCATTGTGGCACAGCCTTCAACACCCTTCACCTCAGGCACAGAAGCCAGTTTGTCCACGATGCGGTTCAACAGTTCCAAATTCTCGCGTGTGTCAATGTAATACAGATTCTTATAGTTGTAGCCTGTGTCTTCGCTGGCCATGTGTTCGTATTGTCCCGTCACAACAAGCAGCATTGCTACAATAAACACATTCACTGCCACTTGTAAGCTCAACAGGAAAAGTTTCCAGCGACGCTTGTTCTCGCTAAAATTACGGATGGCCTGCCAAACGGGCACACGAGTATAAAGCACTCCCGGCACAATCACCGATAGTACAAATATAAACACGAGGACTGCCACGATGACACGCACGCTCTTCCCGACCAACATGGTGGTGAAAGGAACACCCAACAAATTGGTAATCAGATTACTGCCCGCAAGGATAAGCAAGGCCGCCAGCACTAAAGCCAGCCCAATATGCACCACCGCCTCCTTGATGAGCATACCATAAATCTCGCGACTGCCTGCACCGTAGCATTTGCGGACGCCTATTTCCTTCGAGCGTTTCACCATCGAGGAAAGCACCACGAGGATATAGTTCATCAAACTGATAAACAGCAGCAGGAAAGCCACGATGGAAAGGACGATGACGGTGTTGCGCACATCTGGGTCGGAAGTATGCAGTTTGTCGAAGGGTGTCAGATAATAACGTATCTGATCTCCTTCAGTCTTCATCTTCTCCAAGTCTTGGTGCGCTGCCTGCATCTTGTAAATAGCCTCGTCAAGCGAGTGCGGATCAACGCCTTTCTGCAGTTTGACATAACCATTCCAAGCACCAATTTGCCAACTATGGAGGTTCTTTTCCTTAAACGACAAGTTGGAATAAACCATGTCGAATGAGAATGTGCCATTGGCTGGCAGGTCCTCGAACACGGCTTCCACGATATAATTCACCTTGTCTCCCCAAGAATTCAATACAATCACTTTACCGAGACAAGCCTCCACACCGCCCAGTTTCTCAGCATACGAGTGCGAAATGGCGATGTAGTCGTTGCTGCCCAACGCCTTCGTCATATCTCCAGCCAAAATGGGAATTGGAAACATCTTGAAGAAACTGGTATCGGCAAAGATAAGTCTTGCACTGAAGAGTTCGTTGCCTACTTCATCCTCAAAAGTCCAAGGGGCGAAAGTACGGTCCATAATTTGGGTGACGTACTCCACGCCTGGCACCTCTGCTTGGAATCCTGGAGTCACCGCACCAGCAACGCGGTCATCATCCGATTTGCCGTCACCAATGAGGTGCTCCACCTTAATCTTATAAATGCGGTCCACATCTTTATAAAAGCTGTCGTACGACAGTTCGAAACACACCTTGGCGATCAGCACGATACCGATGGCGAGACCTATTCCCAAGGATAGGATTTTGATTAATGTATCTTTGAAACGGTTCATATCGTTGATCTTTTATTCTTTTTTCAATGCTGAGACAGGATTCACCTTCGCCACCGAGATGATCTGCCATAAGACCGAGCCGATGGCAATAACGAACGAAAGCACCACAGCCATGGCGAAAATCCACCAATAGGTTGGGATGCGATAGGCGAAGCCTTCCAAATAGCGTCCGCAGAGCCATACAGCGATGGGGATGGCAATCACATTGGCAATCAACATCATAATGATGTATTCCCTCAGGTTACGCCGCGTCTCGCTCTCCATCGTGCCGCCAAACACCTTGCGGATGGCGATGGCCTTCTCCCTTTCTGAGGCAAAATGCGTGCTCATGGCCACCAGACCGAGCAAGGCCAACAACACCGCTACTGCCAAGATGATCTCAACGAGTCGCATCTGCCGTTGGGTCTTGACGTATTGCTTGGCAATCAAGTTTTCCACAAAGTCATCGCTTGCCGGTTCAAGATAAGTGCCAAAAGCCTGTTCCAAGTATTTCTTCAGCAGCGCATCAATGGCGCGTTTGGCTTCCTTGTGGTCGCCCGTGATTTCAAGCAAAAGGGGGTCGTGAACATCAAAAGCACCACCGGCAAACACAAAAGTCAAATCCTCGTCGGTGGCGTGAAGCGCATCCAGCATTTTGAAGTCCCTAACAACGCCACAGTTGTCGAAACTGAAGTTCTGAGCCTTCCAAGCCTGAAGGGTATCAAAATTATACACGCCATAAGGCAATCCCGTCATCGCCGCAAAAGTCGTCTGCGTCATATAGAAGCCACCTCCCATACCCGTGCCTTCAGGTTCCTTGAACTTCTCGACAAGTTCGATACCAAGAATGCGATAAGCCACGCTGTCACCAAACAGCATGTTGACCATAGTCCGTTCCTCACAGTCTTTTTTCTTCACGCTGGTCCGCATTCCACCAATACCAGGGACGCTACTGATGGAAGCGACTTCCTTCACGCATGGCAAAGCACGGAGTTCGTCCACAAAGGCACCTTTTAGGTCGTTGCGGTCCATGTCGCTTCGTATAAAATAGAGGTTCTTCAAATCCAAGCCCATCGGTCGTTCCTCCATGTGGCGCATCTGGAGTTCCATCGTCAACACCAAGGCGAGAAGGATGACCACGATGACGTTCTGCACCACAATGAAGATCCTCGAGAGCGTCTTTTTGCTGCGGAACTGGAAGGTCCCTTTCACCACATCAATGGGACGGGTTTGAGAGATAATGGCGGCTGGCAGGAATCCAGCCAACAGGGACACTACCACGACCATCAGCAGATAAACCAAAAGATAACGCGGCCCGAATGGTATTTCAACAGGAACATCCGAGGCCAGCAGGCGGTTGATGCCTGGCGTAATGGCATAGGCAATGGCCAGACCCACCACAAAGCAACACAGGGTGAAGACAAACGCCTCACCGAGGAACTTCCAAACGATATCAGACTTCTGCGCTCCTAACAGTCGCCTCGAAGCCATTTCCTTAGCTCGTTTCCCCGTGAGGGCGACGTTCAGGTTGATGTAATTGATGAGCGCAGAAATCAGCAGCACCAGCCCTACAATAATCATTGTGCGCAGCATGGATTTGTCGCCCCGATGCAAATGAGCATTCACTTCGTTGAAATAAATTTCGTCCAAACGAATCATCTGCATTTTCTCCTTCATAACCATTTTCTCCCCATACGCTTCGGCACAAAGCGCATTCAGTTTCTCGACTAAACTTTCACGGTCGGTGCCGGATTGCACCTTGATGAAGGTTAGCATATCACCACTGAACCAATTGTGGGCATTCTGCTTCATATTGGACTCACGTCGGCTGACGGCAATGTTGCCGATAACGTCCCAATCATACAGCAGCGAACTCCCTAAGTCGGTAACGATGCCTACGATGGTCAGCGTATCGCCACCCACCTTGATCTGCCGTCCAACGACTTCGTCTTCAATTTGGTTGGCTAACCTTTCGGAGACGAATCCCACTTTGGCTTCTGTCATCAGGTCGGCATTGCCTTCCTTGAACGTAACGGGGAAGATATCGAAGAACTCTCGGTCACAGTTCAGCAAGCCACCGTTAAGCAGTTGCTCACCGACAAAGATTCTCTGTTTATCGTGGAAATGGAAATGCGTCACGGCCTCCACCTCGGGCAGTTTGCCGTCTACAACCTCCTTCATACCGTAGGAATTGGTCATGCCATCAAGTCCTACGGCGTAAATCCGCTCGCGGTCGGGGCTCTCGCGTGTCACGGCGTATTGCTGTACCACGTAACAGAAACTGATGATGACGAAGGCCAAGGCCACGCTTAAACCGATGAACTCGATGGCGGTGTAGAGTTTGTTGCGGGATAAAAACTTTATGTATGATTTCATAGTATTATTATATTCTAACTTCTTCCTTCTGCCTTCTAACTTCTAAAAAATCAGCACATCACTTTCTCCAAAGTTATCGTATGACGAAGTGATCACCTTCTCCCCTGGCTCCAAGCCTTCGATGACCTCGTAGTATTGCGGATTCTGCCTGCCGATGCGGATATCACGTCTCGTGGCTTTGGTGCCGTCGGGAGAAATCACATAAATCCACTTGCCGCCGGTCTTCTGGTAGAACGCCCCACGGGGGATCAAAATTGCCTGAACGGGCTGACCGAGTTGTAGGTTGAGATAGTAGGTCTGGCCGCTACGGATGTTCTCGGGCTGCTGCTCCATGAACTTGAAGTCGGCCTTGAACTTGCCATCACGCACCTCGGGATAGACCTTACGGATCTGCGCCTGATAGCGCTCACTCTGCCGCTCAAAGGTAGCCTCCAAACCAGGAGTAACACGGTCGATGTAATGTTCGTCAATCTGGGCTTCGATTTTATAACTGTCCAGATTATTGATTTGTCCGATCTTGGTTCCGGCGCCCACCGATTGGCCCAGCACCACGTCCAGCAAGCCCAATTCACCGTCAATGGGAGCCTTGATGGTCAGGTTGTCCTTACGCCGACGGATCATCATCATGTTTTGGCGCATGTTCTCCAGGCTCTCGCGCATCTGGGTGATTTCCACCGAGCGGTAGAGGCTGTCCTGCTTAGCGCGGTTCTCCACCAGTTTCAGGCGGCTGCTCGACAGTTCGTAGTCCTCTTCGGCCTTCAGGAAGTCCTCTTTGGCGATGAGGCCGCTTTCGTAAAGATCCTTTTGTGCCTCATAAGTACGCTTGTTTCGCCGCACTTCCATTTGCAGTTGCAGTTTCTCCTGTTCCACGCTCAGCTTCTGCTGCTCCATTTGAATCATGGTATTGCGCAGGATGTTCTCCTTTTCGGCAAGGTCGGCCTCGGAGTTGAGAATCTGCATGTCGAGGTTTTCGTTGCTCAGGATAAGGATCACGTCGCCTTGATTGACCTTGCTGCCTTCTTCGGTGACGATCTGCTGCACCACGCCGCCTTCAAGGGGACTGATTTGTATGGTGGTCATCGGCGCCACCTGTCCGCTAATACGGATATAGTCGTTGAACTCACCTTCCATGGCGGTGCCGATGCTGATGTTGTCGGCATCGATGCGCAGCTTCTTCGAGTCGTCCCTGAAGATAAGCCAGAGGATAAAGATAAGCAGCAACGCCCCACCCCAGAATGGTAGCGCCTTTTTGGTGAACGCCAATGCTATTCCTTTTTTCTTTTCGATTTTACGATCCATTGAGTCCATATTCGTAAAGATTTTAATTCCAATAAAAAAACAGGACCTCGGCAAGCATTTGCCGTGCCAGAATCATAAATCACTAAGAATCAAAGAAATAGAATTAATGGTGTTTTCCCGACTGTAAAGATTTTTTACAGCGGTGTAAAGAAACTTTACAAGTCTTCCTCAATGATAGCCATCATCTCAGCCGGAGTGACCACGAAATCTACTTTCGGGAAGTGTTTGATGTTGCCTGTAACCAAGAAGGGATCCTCTTTCGACAAGGCGACTTCGTAAAAAACGACATCTTTCGGGTCGGGGAGTTTTTCTTTTGAAGCTTTCCTTTGCGTGGATATCCCATCCGATTTGATCAATTCTAATAATTCATCAATCTTTTCCTCGGGGAGATTGAACTTCCTTCTATGCAATACCTCTTGATATTCTTCAAGAATTTCTTCGCAATAAAGAGGAACAATGACGTAATCGGTCAGGCAATCTACCACTCCTTTGGTCGGAGATGACGGATTATTTGTGATTAAACCTGATACAATCACATTAGTATCGACGACAGCATAAATTTTTTTCACGCTTATTTCCCTTCCCTTGCCAGTCTGATTTCCTCATTGATTTCTTCCAAGGTCAAATCCGGGAAAGCACCCTGTTCAGCCATCCTTCTAATTTCAAGAAAGGCTCTTCTCCCTCTTTCATGTGCTTCGTCCCGATCCGACATCTCTATCTCAAACGGGATGCGTCGTTTCCTGACGACGGTACGGACAAAGATGTTAAAGGCCGTTGAGGCACTCATTCCAAAGCCTTCGCAAAGCGTGTCGAAACGCTCTTTCAAATCTGAATCCAAACGGATGGTATAAGCTGACTGTGACATATTGATGGTATTTTGACTGCAAAAATACATTAAAAATTATTATTTCGCAATCAAAATATCATCTTTCTTTCATTACTCCTTCTTCAACGCCTCAGCAGGATTAGTCCGCGCAGCCTTCAAGGTCTGCCACAGCACCGACAGGAAGGCCATCAGCACACCGAGGATGACCGCCACGACGATGATCCAGCCGTAGTGTTCGATGCGGTAGGCAAAACGGTCCAAATAGCGGCCGCAGAACCAAACGGCAAGCGGAATGCCGATGAGTGCGGCGATGCCGACGAGAATCATGTAATCCTTTACCGTGCGCCACAACTCGCGATGGACATTGCTGCCAAACACCTTGCGCACGGCAATGCTCTTGGTGTTTTGTCCGCAGTAATAGGTACTCATGGCAACGAGGCCAAGCAAGGAAATCAGCACCGAAAGCACCATAAAGAGTTCCAGCAGGCGCATGGCCATCTTGGCAGGTTGTAGAAACAAATTGTTAAGGTCTTGCACATAGCCGTTTTGCGCAGGCTCCACATAGGTGCCGTTTCGGGCCTCGGAATAGTCGGCGTAGGCTTGCAGAATGGCCTTTTCGGTTCCCTTGTAATCGCCTGAAACATCAATCATTACGCCGTTGCCCCAAATCAAGTCCTCGTCACGCGCGATGATGATTGCCGAGTATTGGTTGGGTTCGGATGATGCCGCCGACCGCGTCGGGATGTCTTCATAGATGCCACCCACGGTCTCGGGATTGCTGCCGTTGATGTGCATGTTACGGGTGTAAAACGAGGCCGTCGAGTCGCTGATGACGAGTTTTTCGGCCAAAGTCCTCGACATCCACACCGAGTTGGTACGCACCCCGAAGTCTTCAACGACTTGCAAATCAAGCATATTGAAATAGGTCTCGTCGCAAAGGATGAGTTGCATGTTCACCTTTTCGCCTTCGGGTGTGGTGACGGTGGTGCCCATGTTCATCTGTCCCCCGAAACCTCGTCCATAGCCCACTGCGTTCACATTCGGAATCTTCTCCAAACGGTCGATGAGCGGCGCAATATCGGAATACTCCTTCACCCAGACTTGCAGCGAATACAGTCCCTCGGAGCGCATATTGATGGGGCGGTTCATCATGTGGCGCATCTGCACCTCCATCAGCAACGCCAAAGCAATCAGGACAATCGTAATGGTGTTTTGGAACACGATGAAGACCTTGCTGAACACTCGTTTCGTCTTCAGGCGGTAGGTGCCGCGCACCACGTCAATCGGTTCAAAACGCGAGGCGATGGCAGCAGGTGAGATGCCCGACAGCACGCCCACCAACACGATGGCTGCAAGATAAACGGCCACAACGCCAACCGTCCAGTCGAATCGGATAAGGACAAACTGCACAAATGATGCATCGATACCCATATCGCCGCCCGCGACATCTTTCAGCAAGCCGTTTATCATCGGGAACAAGGCACAGGCCAACAAAAACGCCAGCACGAAGCACACTGCCGTAAACGACACGGATTCAAGGATATACCTCATTACGATACGACCTTTCGTGGCACCATGAAGCCGCCTTGTGGCCATCTCCTTGGCGCGTTTTCCCGAAAGGGCCATGTTGAGGTTGATGTAGTTGAAAATGGCCGAGACGAGCAGCAGCAACACCACCACGGTCAGCGTTTGCATCACCGATTTTTTACCTCCTTTGAGCATCCATTGATTGTCATTGAAAAAGACTTCCGGCAAAGTGTAGATCGGCATGGCGCTCACGAAACCATCGGAGTAATTGGGCAGTCCGACCTCCTCGACCTTCTTTGCAAACTGCTCACGGTCAGTGCCTTCACGGACTTTAATCAAGGTCATATACTGCCCGATGGAACTGAACGGCTTTTGGTTGGGCAATTCGTTAAATGCGGGATTGAGCATTACATCAGTACGAGGCATCATCGAGTTTTTGGAGTCCTTGAAGACGCCACAGACCACACGCTCAAAATTATCATCGAAGTAGGTGACTTTAATTGGTTTGCCGATGGCGTCGCCATTGAAAGCAAGGTTGGCGAGCGACTCGGAGATGAGGCAATGCCCTTTGATGCGGAACTCATCCATGCTGCCGTCGATGGGGGTCAGGCTGGGGAAGAGTTCGAAGATTTCGGGGTCGGCCTCGGTGATGACGGCGCTGACGGGCTGCTCGTCGCCAATGGTGATATAGCCGTCATAGTCGGAGCCGGAGATGCGGGCCACGGCTTCGGCTTCGGGAAGTTTGTCCTCGAAGACGGCCTTGTCCCACCAGGAGAGCGACATGTAGTCCTGGTTTCCAACGGCATACACTCTGTTTCGATAAGGGTTGCCGTAAGCTACGGAATACTGCTGATACACATAATTGCCAATCAGGATGACGAAGGCAATGGAAACAATAAGACCCACCGCTTCAATGGCGGTGTAGAGTTTGTTTCGGGAGAGGAATTTCAGGTAGCTGCTCATTTATTCTAATTAAAAACGGGCAAAGGATGGCATTCATTGTGCCAAAAACACAATAATTTGAAATTCAAAGATTTAAGATTTAAAGATTCTTAAAGACTGTAAAGAATCTTTACAGCGGTGTAAAGAAACTTTACAATCATTCAAATACAACTCATGTTTCGTTTTTTTTGTATATTTGCAACGTTGTATTATTTATTGCATTAGGTAGAACATGAGTAAGTACGAGATTCCTTTTCTTACAGCATGCATACAGGCCTTCGGACAACGTTTTGCTATGACCCGGCAAGCTGCTTTCCGCTATTTGCACAAGCACAAAGGATTGGCATTCTTGATAGAGTTTTTCGAGGTAGAACATTTGCAATCGATGGATGAGACAATTGACGACCTGCTCATCATCTGCCAAAAGAATGGAGGGACTCTAGTATGACACTTTACCATGGCACAAACGTCGACATTGAGACGATTGATTTAAAGCAGGGCTTACGTAACAAGGACTTTGGCAAGGGATTCTACGTGACTCCCGATAAAACCACAGCGGTTCGCATGGCCCAAAAGAAATCACGGCTCTTTGGAGGTGCTCCCACACTGATCACTTACGAATTGGATGAAACTTTCCGTCAGTCCGGTTTGAGCATCAAAGTCTTTCCCGAAAAAGCTTGCGTCGAATGGTTTCTTTTTGTGGATGCTAATCGCAATAATAAAGATGCGGCTCCTGTTCACGATTACGACATCGTTATTGGCCCTATAGCCAATGATGGCGTAGTGCTCCAGTTGACCAACTACCACGAGGGGATTTATACCCCTGAACAAGCCGCTTTATTGCTTCAGGACAAGTATCTCGATCAGCAGTATTATTTCGGAACAGAGCGTTCATTACGCTTTCTCCATAAAACGAACGTTGAAACTGTATGAGCCAACCCACCCACCACCAAATAGCGACTTATCTGACCAACTATGCTCTCAGCGAATTGGTAAAATATGTGATGGAAGATACTGGCTGTTCCATTGAACAAGCAATGGAAAAGGTTTACAACTCCTCCTTAATGCCAGCATTGCAGGACGAAGAAGGAGAACTTTATGTGCAAAGTCCAGCGTATCTATATGAGTTGATGAATCGTCTCGATCTTATTTATGAGCAATAAAGAAACTAATAAGGATATATCGCAAGCAACGCAGGAGGAGTTTCTGCTCTATCACCAACTGATTGAGGCTTTTCTTAACCATTCCAAAAGCAGCATGTCTCAGGTTGTTGGTCGTTACCTGTAGTAGTTTTTGAAAACTACTCTTTCTGCAACACATCCACCGGATTGGTCTTGGCCGCCCGAAGCGTCTGCCAGAGCACCGAGCCGAAGGCCATCAACAGGGAAATGACCACCGCGAGGACAAAGACCCAGCCATAGTTTTCGAGCTTGACGATAAAGCCCTCAAGATAACGCTGCGCTGCCCACATCGCTATCGGGACACCGATGACGCAAGCCACCGCGACCAAAACCATGTATTCCTTGACGGTGCGCCAAGTCTCGCTACTGACGGTGCCTCCAAACACCTTACGTACGGCAATGCCCTTGGCGTTCTCACCTGCATAATAGGTGCTCATCGCGATAAGTCCTAAGAGCGAAATCACCACGGCGAGAAGCATGAAGATTTCCATAAGGCGCATGTTATTCTTGGCGGGTTTCAGCGCGTCACGGTAAAAATCATCAATGAAACCGTCAGCGACTTGTTGCAGCAACTCGCCGTCACGCCATTCATCAACCACCTTATGAATGGCTTTCTTGGCTTCGGAATGGTCGCCTTCGACTTTCATCACGAATCCTCCATATTTGATGTCTTCCGCCTTCATAATGCTGATAATCTGGTACTCTTCCTCCCCCATATTGCTTGATGCTACGGGAAAATCGCGAATCACGCCGGCCACCTGCTCGCAGTTATTTGTCCTTTCTCTTAAAGTCGGGATGTCGTGATCCTCCTCGGTCAGCCCAGTGGCGGCAAAGGCACGCTCGCCAAACCACACCGTATTATAAAGCGGCGTCTGGTAATCCTTAATGATTTCAAAGTCAAACATTTTGAAAGCTACGGTATCCATCTGCAGATGGTAATATCCGATATTCTGTCCGTCGCGAGTCAAACTGTATTGTCCACCAAATAAGCATCCTGGAACGTATCTGCTTCGGCCCATCTTTTTCACGCAAGGCAATTTCTCAAGTCTTTCATACAAGTCGGACTGTGGCGAAGAGCCAAACACGGATAGATAATACAAGTCTTTTGTGTTGCAGTGCATCGGACGGTTCAACGAAGTGCGGTACTGCGCCTCCATCACGATGGACATGGCGATGAGGAAGACCGCTAAGGCACTTTGGATGACGATAAACACCTTGTTGAACACCATTTTTGTATTGCGTCGGAAAGTGCCTTTCACCACATCGATAGGCTCCACACGGCTGGCAAAGAAGGCCGGAATGATGCCGTTCAAAACGCCAACCACCACAATAACAGCCAGATAAGCCAAAATATAAGATGGTTTCATCTGCACTTGAATCGGGATATCCGGATTATTGAGCAAGTCATTGACCGAAGGCGCAAACAGATAGGCCAACAACAATCCAAGGCCAAAACAAACCAACGTAAACACCAATGATTCAGCGATATACTTCCAAACAATCTCACCCTTCTGCGCTCCCAGCAAGCGGCGCGTGGCCATCTCCTTGGCGCGTTTTCCCGTGAGGGCAAACGAAAGATTGATGTAATTGAACACCGCAGAGAGTAACAGCAACAGTCCCACGATGGCTAACATTTTCAGCGTTTTCAGGTCGCCATGCTTCAATTGCTTATTAGCCCCACCAAAGTCCTTAAAAAACAATTGGTCGAAGCGGGTTATGTCCAAGCGTTCGAAAAAGGCCTGACCGTACATGTCGGGATAAATTTCCTTGCAGACCTGCTCCACCTTGTCGTAAATCACTTGCGGGTCGGTGCCTTCGGCAAACTTGACGAAAGAAATGGTCGTGCCGTATCGGTCGTAAGGCATGTCCCACGCGACCTTGTTGATGCGGTCGTGCTCATTGACAATCACATCCACAGGAGGAAACACCGTGTTGACGAAATCCTCAAGGACGCCGATGACGACATATTTGTCAAGAATCAAGTCGATGGTTTGACCAACCTGCAGGTCATATTTTCTCGCCAAACTCTCGCTCACAATGATATTGTTATGTACTTCAATGCCTTCCGGCCCACCTTCGACGAATTTGAAGTAAGGAAACATCGTGAAAAACTCCTTGCTGACGGCAGCGTAGGAGACTTCAACCTCTTCGCCTTCGACCAGCATCGAAGGCGGGTTGGCCTCATTGCAATACCGAACGGTAAGTTCCACCTCGGGCACACGGTCGGTCACCTCATCAACAAAGGCGTAGGTCAAGCCAAGATAGCCAGGCATGCCGAAGCAATAGATGTTCTTTCGGTCGGAACTTTCGCGCGTGATGCTGTATTGCTGCCACGCATAACTGCCGATGATGATGACAAAGGCGAGGCTTACGGCCAAGCCCACAGCTTCGATGGCGGTATAAAGCTTGTTTCGGGAAAGGAATTTCAGGTAGCTGCTCATGATCATCAATTATTCTTCAACGATTTCACCGGATTCATCCTTGCCACACGGTTGCTGCTCAACACGACCACGACGGTCACGATAAGCAAGACCACCACCACGCCGATGATGAAATAGAGCGGTGAGAGACCGATGCGCATGGCGAACAGTTCCAACCATTTGTTGGAGAGGAGATAGGCTATTACCACACCGAGCAAAGCCGCAATCACAGCGAGTTTCAGCACATCCACCACAAACATCTTAATGATCTCGCCCGACACGGCGCCATTCACCTTGCGGATGGCGACCTCCTTGCTGCGGCGGTTCGACTCGTCGCGCACAAAGCCGATCAAGCCCATTAGGGCGATGGCCAAGGCGAACAGCGCACCAATGGTGAATGTCCGCCGCATCTGCGACAGATACCCATACTCTTGCTTAACCGCCTCGGTGTAGGACTGCACCTCAACGTTCTTCCGGTCAGGCAAAAACTCCTCGATGACCGACTTCACCTTGGCGATGGCCTCGGGGTTGACATCCCGCACCTTCACCACCAGAGTCTTAAAGACTTGATAAGGGTCGTCATTATTCACGTCCCAGCAAAAGCGGATG
>JAILBC010000162.1 GCA_024681295.1 Bacteroidales bacterium | reverse complement strand
GGTGGGGCGCACAATCGAGAAATAGAGGAATAACCCGATCATAGGCAGGGCCGTGAGCAAGGTCAATCGCTTGATTTGAAGGTCGACGGGAAGTCTCTTGCGGAAGGCTGCCACAACAGCGATGATGGCCACCACGAAGTTCACGGGATTGTTGTAGAAGAACTCGCCAATGAGTTCGTTGCCGATATTGACCGGGGTAACTGGTCCGAAGAAGCTGACGCGATCCTCGTGGAAACGGAAGCTGACGAAGTCGTTTTGCAGGTTCCAAATCAGGATAGGGAGACAGCAGACCGCGGTGATCAGCACGGAGACGTACAGCCAAGGATTCTTGAATTGTTTGCGGTCGAAGAAGAGGATATAAAGGAAGAAGCCGACCCATAGGAAGATGCCGGTGTATTTGGAGAGCGTGGCCAGGCCGATGAATAGCCCAGCTAATAATAAAGGCGTTCGCAATGACGAATTGTGGAGGTGCCTGATGAGCATCCAGAACCCCAATAACCAGAAAAGACTCATCGGGGTGTCGGGGAGGATGAAGACACCCGTGATGACGAAAGCGTAGATGGAGGCGGTATAGAGCAGAGCGGCCAAGAGGCCTGCAGTCTCGTCCTTCAGCTCCTTGCCGATGCGGTACATCACCCAGGTGTTGATCGTCATGAACACCACCGAGGCCAAGCGCATGAAGAACTCACTGTCGAAAAGCAGGTTGAACGTGAACAGCTGGATGACCCAGCCTACCATGCCGGGATGGTCGAAGTGGCTCCAGTCGGGGTACTTGGCGAAGGTCCAATAGTAGGCCTCGTCAGTGCCCAACTCGATCCATCCGGCTAAAAGGCATCGAACCAAAGCGCTGACCACCAGCAGGATGATTACCGTTTTCTTGCGATTCTCCAAATGCATGCAATAATAACGATCAAGTAAACAATATAGTACATCACGGTCATCGGCCAATTGATCTCAGCGGTACTGATGTCGATGGGAGTGGGGGTGTTGTGCCGTGTGATGGGGTTGAGGTAGAAGTAGGTCATGTTGTGGACCATCAGCTTCACGCGGACGTAGGTATCCGTAGGTTGGATGTTATAGATAGCCTTCCAAACATTTTCTTCGTGTTTCAGCACCTTGCCGTCCTGACCGATGAAGTCGGCACTCTGGATGTAAGGTGCCGAGGTCTCGATGACCAAGGAATCTCCAATCAATTCACAGCGGGTCAGATGATAGAGTTCATCGTGCATCAGCTGAACTTTGGTCTCGAAAGGCTCATTGTAATGTGGATGGAACTCCACGGTGTAGGCGCAACCGCGGTCCAAGGCATCATACACGCTGTCTGCACATAAATCGGACGTATTGATCATGGTGAAGAAACGTCCCGACTCGTTAGGGTCCAGCACATTATGTGTGTCATCGTCGCCGATGCCATACACACGGTGACCCGTTGACAAGGCGGCGTCCCAATGCTCAAAGGCGGTTCCATAAGGGTTGCCCACCTCCAACAGGCGATAGTCACTGAGGTAATGCATGTCGCTGACCTTATAGCCTCTGGTAAACGAGGCGTGAGCAGGCACGGCGAAACGGGTATGCTGCTGAAGAACGTTCAACATGTGTTGTTTCAAGTCGAGGCTTTGGGCGAAGGGGAAGTCCATCATTACCACGTTCTCAGCCCCAATACAGAGCTGATGGGTCTTCCGGAAGAAACCATAGCCGTGTTCATAAGCTGGAATATAGTCGTTCCGGTCGCTCCCATAAGGGTTGATGCTCATGTAGTCGGAGATGCCGTAATGATCGTAACCCAAGGCTTGATATACGCTGTCAATGTCCTTTTCCTTGCTCATCCTCCCGTTGGTCAGACCGAAGTAGCGGCGCGAGTGGCAGTGGAAGTTACACTGTTTCCACTGGTCGGGATCCATATGCTGATAAGGGTTGTAGAGATAAGACCCATTGAAAGGACGGCCTGCCGTGAACTGGTAGCGCGGTGCCAGAAGGTAGACGAAGAGCCAGTAGGCCAGCAATAGGCAAAACGGGGTCGTGAGCGTTATCAAAACGCCCCTCAGCCATTTGTTCTTTACCTTTTTGTAGATACCCATAATTGTTTTGCAAATGTAATTCTTTCTTTTTGATTGCCAATTTACAAAATATGGTTATTTTTGCACGTTATTTAAAATTATTCTTAATTACAAGAGAAATGGAGTCAAATCCACAGGAAAACATTATCAATGAGGTCACTAACAAGGAGTACGAATTTGGGTTCGTGACCGATATTGAGACTGATTTTGTACCGAAGGGCTTGAACGAGGACATCATCCGGCTGATTTCCAAGAAAAAGGAGGAGCCCGAGTGGTTGTTGGAATTCCGCCTGAAGGCATTTAGGCACTGGTTGACCCTGAAGCAGCCCAACTGGGGCCACCTTGATCTGCCTGAAATTGATTATCAAGATATCATCTATTATGCCGCTCCCCGCAAACGTCAGGAGAAACAGAGTCTGGATGAAGTGGATCCTGAGTTGCTGGCCACTTTCGACAAACTGGGTATTTCGTTGGATGAACAGAAGAAGCTCTCTGGCGTGGCCGTGGATGCCGTCATGGACAGCACTTCGGTGAAGACTACTTTCCAGGAGACCTTATCAAAGCATGGCGTCATCTTCATGTCGTTCAGCGAGGCCGTCAAACAGCACCCTGACTTGGTTCGGAAGTACCTCGGCAAGGTGGTTCCTTACACCGACAACTTCTTCGCAGCACTGAACTCTGCTGTGTTCAGCGATGGCTCGTTCTGCTACATCCCCAAGGGGGTGCATTGTCCTTTGGAACTTTCCACCTACTTCCGTATCAACGCTGCCAATACGGGCCAGTTCGAGCGAACCCTGATTGTCGCCGACGAAGGCGCTTACGTGAGCTACATGGAAGGCTGCACCGCCCCGATGCGTGACGAGAACCAGTTGCATGCCGCCATCGTGGAGATCATCGCTGAGACCGATGCAGAAGTGAAGTACAGCACGGTACAGAACTGGTACCCTGGCGACAAGGAAGGCAAGGGCGGCGTGTACAACTTGGTGACCAAGCGCGGCCTTTGTCGCGGCGACCGTTCCAAGATTTCTTGGACCCAGGTGGAGACTGGCTCGGCCATCACTTGGAAATACCCCGGCTGTGTGCTGATGGGCGACAACTCCATCGGCGAGTTCTACTCCGTGGCCGTTACCAACAACTACCAGCAGGCCGACACGGGAACCAAGATGATCCATCTCGGCAAGAACACCCGCAGCACCATCATCTCGAAGGGCATCTCCGCCGGCCACAGCCAGAACAGCTATCGTGGTTTGGTGAAGGTAGCCCCAAAGGCCATCAACTCACGTAACTACTCCCAGTGCGACTCCCTGCTGATGGGCGACCAATGTGGTGCGCACACTTGGCCCTATGTCCAATGCGGCAACGAGTCGAGCATCCTCGAGCACGAGGCCACCACCTCGAAGATTTCCGAGGACCAGCTCTTCTATTGCCAGCAGCGCGGTATCCCCACCGAGAAGGCCATTGGCCTCATCGTCAATGGCTACGCCAAAGATGTTTTAAATAGGCTTCCGATGGAGTTCGCCGTCGAAGCACAAAAATTATTATCAATAACCTTAGAAGGAAGTGTGGGATAGGTTAGAGGTTAGAGGTGAGGGAACCTCGTGGTAGCAGCACCCCATCGGGGTGCGATGTCGGTAGCCCGGGGTTGAGGGACGAAACCCCGGGGATACGGAAACCCCATCGACCACCGCACCCCGTAGGGGTGCTAGATCGGTAGAAAAAGCGAATTCGCCAATCCCCCCGCCGAGCGCAGCGAGGCGGGGCCAACATAGAAAAAGAGAATAACAAAACATAAAACAACATGTTGTTAAATATCAAAAACCTCCATGTATCCGTTGGAGGAAAAGAAATCCTAAAAGGCCTCAATTTAGGCGTCAACGAAGGTGAAGTCCACGCCATCATGGGCCCCAACGGCACAGGCAAGAGCACTTTGGCCGCCGCTATCACCGGCCGCGAAGGCTATGAGATCACCGAAGGCGAGATTTGGTACAAAGGCAAGAACATCATCGGCATGTCGCCCGAAGAGCGCGCCAACGAGGGCATCTTCCTCAGCTTCCAGTATCCTGTGGAGATCCCTGGCGTGAGCATCCAGAACTTCATGCGCACTGCCATCAACTCGAAGCGCGAATATTTGGGACTTCCCGCCCTGTCGACCATCGAATTCATGAAGATGATGAAAGAGAAGCAAGCCATGGTGGAGATCACCGAGAAGCTGCAGAACCGCTTCGTCAATGTGGGCTACTCCGGCGGCGAGAAGAAGAAGAACGAAATCTTCCAAATGGCCATGCTTGAACCCAGTCTTGCCATCCTCGATGAGACCGACTCAGGTCTGGACATCGACGCCCTGCGCATCGTGGCTAACGGTGTCAACCAGCTACACAACAAAGACAATGCCTTCGTGGTCATCACCCACTACCAGCGTCTGCTCGACTACATCGTGCCCGACTTCGTGCATGTGATGTACGACGGTCGCATCGTCAAATCGGGCGGCAAGCATCTCGCCATCGAGTTGGAGGAGAAGGGCTATGAATGGATCAAGGAAATGAACCTGTAATGCCTACGACGATGGAACTCTTGGAAAACAATATCGTTGTCGAAAGCGGGCAGTACCGGCAGATCGTTTTGTCGGACGATACGGAGCATCTCCAAGCTAACGAGGAGCATTGCGACATTGTGGTGAAGGAGAACGCCTCGCTCGAGATGTACCGCATCCAGAACCTCGACGAAACGACGGGCTTGAAGACCCACATCCACATCCATCAGGAGCGGGATAGTCGGGTGCATTTTGTGGTCATCAGCTTCAACGCTGGCGACTTGCGCAACCACATCACTGTTGACGTGGACGGCGAGGGTTGTGAGACTCAGGTCTACGGCCTCTATCTTGTGGATAAGAAGCAGCACATGGAGAACTATCTGAAGATCAACCACAACGTGGCCCACTGCACCAGCGACACCCGCTTTAAGGGTATCATGGACGATGAGGCATCGGCGGTGTTCAACGGCCATGTGTATGTCGCCCCCGGTGCGCAGAAGACTGATGCCCAGCAGAACAATGCCAATATCATTTTGACCTCGACGGCCAAGATCGACACCAAACCCTTCTTGGAGATCTATGCCGATGACGTGAAGTGCTCGCATGGCACCTCCACGGGTCAGCTTGACCAGGAAGCCATGTTCTACATGCGTCAGCGTGGCATCAGCAAGGCCAATGCCCGTATGCTGCTGATGTACGCCTTTGCGGCGGAGATTAGCAACCACATCAAGATCGACAGCCTGCGTGACACCATCGAGGACATGATCAAACGCCGTCTGCGCGGTGAACTCTCGAGTTGCGACCGTTGTGTTCTACATTGTAAAAATCCTAAAAAATGATGGATGTCAACGAAATACGTCGCCAGTTCCCCGTTCTAGACCAGAAGGTCTATGGTAAGCCTTTGGTCTACCTCGACAATGCGGCGACCACTCAAAAACCCTTGTGTGTGATCGAACGCGAACGTGACTATTACCTTCACGAGAACTGCAACATCCACAGGGGTGTTCATTACCTCAGCCAGATGGCCACCGAGGCCTACGAGAACGCCCGCCGCACGGTAGCCCGTTTTGTCAACGCCAAGGAAGCACATGAGATTGTTTTCACCCGTGGCACCACCGAGTCGCTGAATTTACTGGCTACTTCGTTGGAAAGGATGTTATCTGCATCCCCGTCAGGGGATGCTAGCTCGGTAGAAAAAGCCCACCAAAAGGAAGCCGCCCGAGCGCAGCGAGGGCGGAACCCTTTGAAGGTTTTGATCACCGCCATGGAACATCATTCCAACCTCGTCCCCTGGCAGCAGATGGTAAAGCTTTACGGTGGCGAACTCCTTGTGGCCCCCATGGACGACAACGGTGTCCTTGACCTTCAGGCCTACGAAGATTTGTTGAAGCAAGGCCCTCAAATTGTGGCCATGGCCCATGTGTCGAACACGCTGGCGACCATCAATCCCATTAAGGAGATGATAAAGTTGGCCCATCAATATGGTGCGATTACGGTGGTCGATGGAGCCCAGTCTATGGCCCATTTGCCCATCGACGTTCAGGATTTGGATTGCGATTTCTTTGTCTTCTCTGGCCACAAGATGTATGCCCCCATGGGCATCGGCGGTTTGTACGGCAAGACCGAGTGGTTGGAGCAGATGCCGCCTTACCAGTTTGGCGGTGAGATGGTGGATACGGTGAGTTTCGAGAAGACCACTTTTAACAAATTGCCCTTCAAGTTTGAGGCTGGCACTCCTAACGTGGGTGCCGCCTTGGGTCTGGAGACCGCGATCCAATTTCTAGAGCATCTAGACCGCCCCGCGGTGGAAGCACATGAAAACCTTTTGGTGAAGACCGCTATGGAGAAACTCTCCACCATCGAAGGCATGCGTTTCATCGGTCAGGCACCAGAACGCAGTGGTCTGGTGAGTTTCATTATCGATGGCATCCATCCCTACGATCTTGGCACCATTATTGACAAGATGGGCGTGGCCGTCCGCACCGGTCACCATTGTGCCGAGCCCGTGATGACCCGTTTCGGCATCCCTGGCACCGTGCGCGCCTCGTTCGCAGTATATAACACCCTCGAAGAGGTCGATACTTTGGTAAAAGCAGTTGAGCGGGCAGCTAATATGTTAAGGTGAGAGTTGAGAAGTTGAGAGTTGGGGACCTTGTGGTAGCCGCACCCCATCGGAGTGCTAGATCGGTAGAAAAAGCGAGTTTCCAAATCCCCCGCCGAGCGTAGCGAGGCGGGGCCAATGACGAAAATGAAATAAATAACATAATAAAATGACCATTAAAGAGATTCAGGATAGTATTGTCGAGGACTTCTCGATGTTCGACGATTGGATGGACCGTTACGCCATGCTGATTGAGATGGGGAAGGAGTGTCCTATCATTGACGACCAATACCGTGACGAAAAACATTTGATCAATGGTTGCCAGTCGCGTGTGTGGCTCCATGCCGAACTCAAGGACGGCAAGGTATATTTCACTGCTGACAGTGACGCCGTCATCACTAAAGGCATCATCAATTTGTTAATCAAGGTTTTCTCTGGCCAAACTCCGGAGGACATTTTGTCAGCCGACCTCTCGTTCCTTGATGAAATCGGATTGAAAGAACACCTGAGCCCCACCCGTTCCAACGGTTTGGTCTCCATGGTGAAGCAGATGATGCTTTACGCTGAAGCATTTAAAAGCATTTCCTAATTATTGAAAAAATACAACATAAACCCTTGCGGGGTCAAAAGTTTGTTGTAATTTTGCAGCATGAAAATACCAGTGGTACGTGCAGCTTTGCCTTAATTGCTGGTGGTTATAGCACTTCCACCATCTGCTGTTGTTTCATCGTAAGCCGTCAGAACCCAGTTTTTGTCGGCTATTTTTTTGCCCTTCTCCCGAAAATTCTTTCGGACGGTCACAATCTTATTTCCAATTTGGAAAACGGCTTTATCTAAATTTTCGAAAGCCGTTTTACCCGATTCAATGATTTCTTTAATATGGTAAGCGGCATCTTCCAAATTAATAAAACTCTTTCCATTACCTAAGTGTTTCAGAAGAATGTGTTTCAATCCGCCATTTTCGTTGCCCCAAACAAGATCAATATTGCCGAATCCTTCCCGATGAAACACGGCTATAAGATCACCTTCTTCGTGAATAATTAAGAACTCGAAAGCTTCTTTGGCTTTCCCTTTAAATTGTCTGTAAATCGGTCCAAAGTCTCCAATTTCGACTTCGGATTTTTGATTGGTAGTTTTTGTTTCTTTCATCTGAAGTGAATCTATGTGAATAATCAAACATAGTTCACTTGTATCTCGTAGCAAAAAGATGTGTCAATAAAGGAAATCCGAAGCGGAGTAATTGTAATCCCCATCCAGTCCCAACTCGGCTTTGGCCTCGTCGGAGAGCATGCTGATGTCCCACACGGGATCGAAGGTCAGCTCCACGTCGACAGATTTCACGCCCATGATGGCCTCAATACGGTTTTTCACCTCGGCAGGAAGCACCTCGGCCACGGGGCAGTTGGGTGCCGTCACCGTCATCACGATCTTCACATTGCCTTCTTCATCCACGTCGACCCCATAAATCAGATGCAAGGTCCAGATATCGATCGGGATCTCCGGGTCGTAGATGGTCTTCAGCACGCTGATGACCGTTTCCTTTAATGTATTGGTCTCTTCTGCGCTCATTTCTCAAGTAAGTCTTTTGCCATTCCGAGGAACATCAGCGCCACGGCGTTGAAGTCCATGTTCAGATCCTTGCTCAGGCCCACGCGATCCTTGAAGATGGCCACGTTGTACCACTGCAGGCATTGGAAGGCGCGGTGGAAGTAGAGGCGGTGCAGCTCGTCGTCGGTGGGTTGATGACCCACGTAGCATTCCAGCAGGGCCAGGGCTTTGTCGAAGCCGGCGTTGCCATAGCAGGCGATGTCGTAAAAGGGGTCGTTCATGCCGGCGAACTCCCAGTCCAGTACATAGAGTTTGTCGCCGCTGATGACGAGGTTGGTCGGCTGGTAGTCGCAATGGCAGGGCACCATCTTCACGCTGTGGTAGGTCTTGCGGAGTTCTTCCAGCTTGGCTCTTAAATCAAGATACTCTTGCGGGTGAACAAAACCAGTCTCGCGGCAGTAGCGCTCGTCGTCGTCGAGACGGCCGAAGGCGTTGTAATCTTTGAACTTCAGGTCGCTGCCGTGGATTTTCTTGAGGGCTTTGACCGACATCTCGTTGTAGGAGACCACGTCGGTGGTGCTCATGATGGTGCCTTCCACGTATTCGGCCAGCTTCTCGCCGGAGAGGATCTCCACATAGGTGGTCACGTTGTTGAGACCGAGGCGATCCACTTCCTGGATGTTGTGCCATTCGTCCACGCGGTCCACGAACTTCTCAGCGAACTTGCCGGGGACGCGGTAGGTGTATTTTTTACCTTGGGTTTCCACCACATAAGTATAGTTGCTCATGCCTCCTTCGAGGCGCATGACGATGTGTGTATCTTGTGTGTGTAACAGTGCGTTAACACGGGCGATGATATATTCTTCGACGTTCATAGCAGGTTGAATTTTAAAGAGTTGCAAAAGTAAAAATATTTCCGCATTCCAACCGCCTAATTCCGAATTATTTTTTACCTTTGCCGCCTGAATCAGAAAGGGGATTTAGTTCATCTGGTAGAACGTCAGGTTCGCAATCTGAAGGTGGCCGGTTCGAGTCCGGTAATCTCCACGAAGCATCAAGATAACCCGTTGAAAATCAGCGGGTTTTTCTTTTTCAAAAAATTTTACCCCCTATTTTACCCCCTGAAAACGCCTAACTATTTGATTTTGTGTGGAGACGGTTTGCTCCACAACACTTGTTTTGATAGCGTCTAAATTTCTTTTTTTTTGGCCGGTTGCTCCCATCTATCGTTCAAAAATAATGGGTGTTCAAAAAAAAGTCTACAACGACCATTTTGAACGCCATCTTAACCATTCAACAAAAAATCTTTGATTTAATTATGAACACTAACAACACCAAGGCAGTCATCTATGCACGCGTGTCATCCCAAACCGACCGACAAGATACGGCAAGACAAGTGAACGACCTTAAACGATTCGCCCTAGGACAGAATATGGAAATTGTGAAAACCTTTGAGGAACACGTATCTGGGGCGAAAAAGCTTGAGGAACGTGAAATTCTTACGCAATGCCTCGAATACTGCAAGGGAAATTCCGTCAACTACCTACTTATCTCAGAACTATCGCGACTTGGCCGATCCACACTCCAGGTCTTGCGAAGTCTTGAGATTCTGCACGAAGCTAAAGTGTGCGTCTATATCCAAAATATCGGCCTCTATTCGCTGCAACCTAACGGAGAGGTCAACCCGGTAGCATCCATCATGATTACCATACTCGCCGAAATGTCAAATATCGAGCGATCCAATATCCAGTACCGTCTCAATAGTGGGCGGCAGCAGTACATCAATCGGGGTGGAAAGCTTGGCCGAAAAAAAGGCAGCGTGAAGACCGCCGACCAGAAACGCGAAGAGTACAAGGAGGTTATCTCACTATTGAAACGTGGGTATAGCATCAGGAACGTGGCTAGGCTGACGGGTTTTAGCATACAGACCGTGCAGACTATTAAAAATCAATTCGTAAAAGATCACCAATAAAGGGAAAGAAGACGGCTCTTGCCGTTTTCTTTTTTATTCCAACTTGAATCAACAATGTTTAGAAGTGAATTAGAATTTATGTATTTTTGTAATTGTAAAGTAAACAATTAGAACAATGAAAATCGTAGGATATTCAGAACGCGGTGCGATGAATGCCTTGTTTTATGGAATCGCATTAGACCAGGAACACAAAGGAATTGAAGCCATGAAGGAATTCCTGAAATTGGCATGTATAGAGGATGCGGAGGGTTTTTCAGATTTTGAGCTTTATCCAGAATTTTCATTATCTGATTTCGGGGAGCCGGATCTCATGATAAAAGCAAAGTTTAAAAACAAAGATTCAATTATGTTTTTTATTGAAGCCAAGGTCAGTGCAAATGATAGGTATGATTTGAAAACACAAAAAGACATTCATGATTCTTATTTGAAAGATCATGCAATTCACAGCGATGGTCATTCTTCAAATTTATTCTACCAATTCAAACTAAAGAACTATTTCTTTCAACTTAAAGATTGTTTCTCAGAAGAATCCAGATTGAAAATCGTCCAAGAACGGATTGATAAAAATATTGATCCGGCTATTGTCACTACTGGTAATAGGCATCGTAAAATTGGCAAAAACGGAGTTGTCAATTGGATTGTGAATGATGTGATTAAAGAATGTGTTATGGCAAAATACATTGCCATTATTCCTGAAAAAAAATCAAATATCATTGATTGCGGTTTTCAAATCCATTGCGTGTCATGGCAGGAAATATTTGATAATCCAATTTTAAAGGACTATGTCTATGAAACGATAATTAGCAACAAACAAAATGGGATTAGTCAAATATTAAATAATGAGCCAAAGAGCAGACGGAAAAAACATAGTTGATTCCATCGATTATATACCGCATCAGAACAGCTTGACTATCGGCCAAACACATCTTTCTTATTCACTTTCTCAAATGGAGTTGATGACATAATACCATCTCTTACTTCCATAAACCTGTCGAGAGGCACAGCAATCCGTCTGCGGTTACCGATCCACTTGTACCTAATGGCTTTGGAGAACTATGGATGGGTTGCCTGGTTCATCTACTCGGCGGTGACTGGAATAAAGTGTACTGCCGTGGACAAATCATCGACTACAGCCTAAACGACGACCAAGTGAGTATAGAATGTGAAACCGCCTGGGGAGAGATGCCAGAGTTTAGACACTTCATCGAACAGCAATATCCTGGCTCCAAAATCTACTATTGTGTGGAAGAATGCGGAAACGAGGTTTATGCCACAAACGATGCCGAAGGAGATTATTTCCCTGACCGATATTGCCTCGATTCTTATGACGGGCTTGAATACTTTGAAACCATCGAGGAAGCGGCAGAGTACATCGGGGAAACCATTGGAAAGGAACTACCACCAGACTTTGCCAAGATCGAAAACGCCATCGATGGCTATATGGAAGAACACAACAATTCCGATGAAAGCTGGATGTCATTCCATAGATTTGAGGTGGTTGATGATTAAGGCGATGGGAAACGGACTGTAAAAGGTCCGTTTTTCTTTTTTTTTCGATATAGAGGAGCTATAAGTACGGCGGAGAGATGAGGAACTCCTTGGCGGCCTTAGATTTGCAGCGTTAATTTGAAAGGTGTACTTTTGCTGTGCAAGAAAATACAATGGAATCGTATAACAGACATTGGAAGAAAGGAGGCAGCCGGACAACCAATCCCTTTGGATGGAGAGAAGTCCTTCCCCCTATTGTGGTTCCGACCGCCCTTC
>JAILBC010000119.1 GCA_024681295.1 Bacteroidales bacterium | reverse complement strand
TCTGGTCTCCACTGCCGGAAAAGACCGCAAATCAGGAGAGATGCAACATGCCATCTTCAAACTATCGCATGCCATCTTCGACGGCATCGAGGAAGCCCATGATGCAGGTTTCGCTTTAGCTATTGCTTATCCTAATCCGGGGAAGGATGTGCTGAATATCAGAACAGGATTGAAGGATGCGCGGGTGGAGGTGTATGACTTGAATGGGAGGCTGGTTCATAGACAAGATATTACGGAGAATGTGACGACCATTGATGCCACAAATTGGGCTGAAGGAGTTTATGTTTGGAAGGTGACGACTGGAGAGAAAGAAGTGGAGTGTGGGAGATGGATCAAGTGATTCGCAATCGAAAATCTATATCCAAAAATCCGTTATCACACAGAAAAACAACAAGTTAACACTTTCTGTTTTCAATAAAAATCTGTAATCAGTTCCCAGGAATGAATTATTGATGAATTTTATCAATAACTTTGTTCCCATGAAAAGATACTTCATTATCATCGTACTGTTTTGTCTGTTTGGGAACCTCCATCCAGAAAGCTTTTACAGAACACGCAGCAACCGTTATATTTCTGATGTAGCCTTTTCGGGAAGCCAAATTCTTGTTCTTGAGAACACCAACCGCACCTCCACCTTGTGTTTGCTCGACCTTGAAGGCAACCAACTGAGCGAGACAGCGTTCCAACAAACCTACCAAGAACTGTATATCGATTGTTTCGGTAATTGTTTGTTGCTGAATCAAGACAGCTGCCTGCAAGTGTTCTTTGACAAACATTTGAAAGCCAATCCGTTAACAACATTCTCAAGACAACAATTCTTAAATAAGGTGGCAAGGGTCGTATTGGAATTCAACGATGCCTACATACTTCGCGAGATGGTATACGACAAGTACGATTACCATGTTCAGGAATTCCATGGACAGACGCAGTCATACTCGTATGTGCTGAAAAACGATCCGGACAAGACACAACATCCTTTGTGCCGATTTGTCGATACCAAGGCCGTCGAAACGTGTCAAGCCTATCTGAATCAGATCATGGCCCTTTACAACAACGTAGTACCCCCAGAAGTCAACGAGTTGCGTTTGGGCACTTGGGACGGCGACCTGCTCCGTTTGACCTCGGACTTCTATGTACATCTTCAAGTCATTTGGTACCGGAAGTTTGTGGCTAAGGAATATCACACCGTGGCTTCGAAAGTCAACAATATTCTTCAGTTGATTGATTTACAGCAACTTAAAATTATTGAAGTTGACAAGGATTTCAAAGTTTCTGAAGCACGACCGCTGAAAATCCTTTCGGGAGAAGAGCATTTCAAAAACCAATTCTTTACCGACGAAGCCACGGGAAAAACTTACGGTCTTTTTGAGAAAGACGGAATGAACTACCTCGGTTTGTACAACCCGACCCAAGGCACCGTGAGCATGGGCCAAAAAGCCAGCGAAAAGATCTATCCCCGGGCTTTCAAGGTACATGGAGGTTACGCCTACAGCGTTTATTTCGACAAAGAACGATGCCAGGGAGTGCTTAGCAGAGTGAAGATTAATGAATGATTCCGACGACGATGCAGCAGAGAGCAATCATGATAAGGCTTTTCATCATGGCAATCGCTTGTGCGGCTGCTCTCACCGCTTGTGCCCCATCCATAGATGATGCGGCACAATGGGATCACTATTTGTCCATGGGAACCACCTTCTATTTTGAAGGACAATCGGATTCTGCCAAGATGTATCTGGAGCCCGTATTTGAAAACGATGCCAATCAAAAGATAACCGCCGCAAGATATCTGCTCGACATAGCTTTGAGCGAGGGGGACACGCTGAGAACCAATGAATATGCTTTGTTTTTGGCGGAAAATTATGACCTTTCCCTCGACCAGGAACGCCAGAAGTCCCATCACCGAATCATCTGGATCATCTCAGTGGCGTCATCGGTGCTTTTGGCCACTGGAGTTGTGTTTTTCGTTAACCATAAACGACACAAAAAGACCGAAGCCACCCTGCTTGAAGAGCAACAGCAACAACGAGAAGCTTTTGACCGGCAGCTAGACGCGGCGCAAACCGCCAGGGAGAAACAAACTTTTGAGAATCTGCAGAAGCAAGCCAGGGAAATTCTCTCCCGAGGCAACCAACGCAAACGCATTCTAGAGGCCTTCAATGAGGCTTATCCTCATGCCTATGAGCGTCTGAAAACCACTTACCCCGACCTGAGTGATCAAGAATACGACCTCCTTGTCCTCAACTTCCTCGAGTTTCGCATCAAGGAAGAAGCCGAAATTTTGGAATTGAGTCAAAATACGGTGATGAAATACCGCTCCAACCTCTTAAAAAAAGTTGGAAAAGACCCAATTGCTGGGTTATTGGATTGAAAGAATTTGAAAAATAATGGAAAAATGGAAAAAAAGAGTTTAATCATTCTGTTGTTAATACTAGCATCCTCATGGGTTGTTTCGGCTCAGGTTACCATTAAAATAGAGGAACTTACAAAGCCAGAAAGTTTACTGCATGTTCGGAGAGTGTCGATGAGTGAAAATACCCTGTCGATGAATGTGGATGCTGACAGCCTTGTTTATTTTAATGACAAAAATCCTTTTTTCTATGGAATGTATGATGCTTATGCCGACCATCGTCCTTTTGTGCTTTCGCCCGATATGATCTGGCTGCTCATCAGTCAAGGGTTTTCGCATCATATCAATGCCAATCCTGAGAAATACCGTGACCGCATGGTTGATTTCTCAGATAAGTTGTCGTTGGTGGTAGAAAGCGATCGGCCGCTTGATTCAGCACAATGGGAGGTGCTGATACCACAATTTGCCGAGGAAATCAAGAAAAACACCAAGGGGACAATCGCTGAAACAATCATCGCCGACTTCTCAACCACAACAAATAGTGAGCAAATTGCCTCTGAAATCACTTTGATGGAAATAACGAAACCTTTTTTCGAGTTTGTGGTAATGTATATTGCTTGTGGTATTCCCGAGGTCACCTTGTTAGGTACCACAGAAGATTGGCAAAAGATATATGATCGAGCGATGCAACTACGCTCCTATGATTTGGATTGGTGGATTGACGAGTTAGAGCCTATTCTCAAGCAGTTCATTGAAGCGTCGAAAGGCAAGGCTGAAATTAAATTCTGGCGGAATATGTTCAAGTGGCATACGCAGGAGGAATATGGAGCCCCCAATATCATTGATGGCTGGATTGTCAAGTTTTACCCTTACGACAAAGACGGCAAACGCTTCGATTTGAAGACTTTGACCATTGAATCCAATCTGCCAAACGAAAAGGCAGAAGCTGATGTGCTTTTCATCGAAATCAATGAGGATGGCTCCACTACAGAGACAATGATTGAACTGTATGGAGGATTCATGGGTCTTGAACAGAATCCCGAGACTTTTGCTCTGACACCCAAGATTGGTTGGGAGGTGATGAAAAAGATAGATGAAGACAGCGTTTATTTTGCAAAGATGAAAAAACAACTTCGTCAAGAAGGAAGGATTGCTCTGAAAGTCAAAGAAATACCTGAGGTGTTGTGTAAAATAGATACCATTCGGGTATTGGATCTTCGATTCAAGGATGAAGTTTATTTCCCCGAATGGATGAAAGGCAAACAAATCCAACGCTTATGGGTGTATGGGAAAATTTCAACTAGTGAAAAACTGAAACTATTGTCTTGGTATCCTTCGGCATGGATGATTACCATAAACGATGCGAGTTATTCATGGGAAGAAGGTGCTTGGAACGTAATTGTCGGAGCCAATGTGGGTTCAGCCCTTGATGGGATCGACACCATAGGAACGCTTACTATTAGAAATAAGGAACGTCAAGGTTTTTATTACACGGGTAAGACGCTGGACATCACTATACCGAAAAATGTGACAAAACAAATTGGAACTATCTCTTTATTCGCAAAACCGTCAAAAAAATGTAGGAAAAAATTGCAAAACCAATTTCCGAACACGGAAATTGAATGGGAAGATTAAGATGCTGATCCGCTCGGCCAGTTTTGGAGAGGCCCCATTCAATAAGCCCGTTCCTTTCCACGAAAAACGTATGTCCAACCTATCGAGAAGGTGTGCATGGTGGATATCGGAGCATTGGGCATGGTCATGCTAAACATGTATTTGAAACGGGTCATGCCGACATCGTATGCAAGACGGCCTTTGATATCAAGACAAAGTCCTGCGTTGCCAGTCCAGCGGTATTCTCCTTGGTTTTTAAGATCGCTCCCGGGAACTTTATCGTCGGGATAGGATTCCGACACACCGCCGATGCCGACAAACGGTGCCAGACGCAGCCGTTTCTTTTCCCAAACGGGATAAGCTAAGTCGGCATACCACACGATTGTATTGCTATGGCTGCCTTTGGGATATATTTCAGGAACGGAGTTTATGGTGTAGGGCACATCGACAACGGTTTTTCCGAAAACAACCTCATAACCCAACATGAAATCAAACTTACCATAAAAAAAATCCAGACTGAGACCTATGCCCCCAATGGGTCTGGCAAATGTTCCGGTTGACAGGCCTGAACACAAATCCATTCCCATGCCCCAACCCCTTTTCTTATCGACAAACACCTTGCGGATCATGTGTCGCACAAACCATTCATAATCGCTGTTGGGATATTGAGCCAAGAACTTGTCGGCCAATTCGTTGCACTTCTCAGTGTTTTCTGGGTTGTTAATCGGTTTCAAATCCCAATCCAAATAAAGATTCAAGAACGCCTCATCCTCCGCTGGCAGATGGGCTTCTTGCAAATTAAACCGCAGTAGATGTTCGTCCTCTACACTTCGACGATATAGCTGTTCCCTCAGCTGGTCACGGGGTGGAATCACTATTTTCTCCTGATTGGCGGCAAAAGCCGAATCCACTTGCCGGAAACTCTCGGTCAGCGCGTCGAATTCCTGAGTCCAAAACAAGACATGCCACAGCTCAAAAAGCGCCAAGGCTTTATAGTCATCCGTTTCGAGACCTAAAAGATAATCTTTGATCTCCTTCACCTTTTCATAATCTCGGTCAAGGAACTTTTCCAGAAGATACTCCCTGCCCCTGCGAATTTGTTCGGACTTGGATTGATCGATTTCTTTCTCAATCTGGGCAAAGGCAGTTGCCGTTGAGAACAAAATCAACATCCCGATGAAAAACAATTTTTGTTTCATAGCGATTCTTTTTACAAACACTGGAGCAAATTTACTATGAAAAAACGATGCTTTTCATATTGCTATTGTCATGTATAGATTTTTTACTTTGGATTTCAATTTAATTTATTGATAATCATTGTGATATAATAATCTTTGTATGGTTTTTTAATCACCAACAGAGATTCCTACTGGAATACGGATAATCAAAAACTGCTCTGTCGGCAACACGAATGAAAAAGCAAAAATCTATATTTCTATCTATTATAGCATTCAGAAAACCAATGGATTATGATTTATTTCGATCAATAATAATCTGTATTACAACCCCAAAAGCGTAAAACCTCTTGATTTGCTTATTAACTTTGTTCCCATGAAAACTACCCGAATCTTCACCTTACTATTCTTCCTGCTTCTTGTTTTTATGGCCCATGCCCAGGAGCGGACCATCCTCCAAGGCAAATGCGTGAACGAAAATGGCCGTGCCATTGAGAATGTTAGTGTTTACTACCACGATACACTCCTAGTTTCAATTACCGATGAGAACGGCGGCTTCACGTTTGAAAACGCCAAGGCAAGCGACAAACTCCGTTTTGCCCACATGGCTTACGAGCCAAAGTATTATTCCGTCAAAGACAAGGACCTGAATGGCAAGCCGGTGACTATAAGTTTGCAAACCAAGCAACACGAACTGTTTGAAGTGGAAGTGACCGCCAATGCGCCACACATTGCCTTCGACAATCCAGTACGGAGTGTGCTTGACTACGTCATCAGCGACGATGGAATCTATCTCATCGCCTATCGAATGAGAAACACCGCCCTACTGCATCTCTCGTTCGAGATGGACACACTTCACGAACTGACTATCTCTTCTTCGTATAAGAACCTCTATCGGGATTTCTACGGTTTCGTCCATGTCATCAGCAACGACAACGTCTGTCAAGTGGGCTTCACCGAAACCACCGACGGAAAGAAAAAAGAAATGTTTTTGTATCTGCCTATCTCGACGGAGAAGTTCTATCACGACTATGCACCCATTGTTGCAGCATCCGACAAGGTGGTCATCACAGGCCGATATGCCTTTTATGGCTTGGAGCAATACTATTATTGCGTCACCCCGACCGCCGACACCTCGTATCTGCTGGAACATATCGTGGATGAAGACCGGCGTGATGCACTGTTTTTTATGTCTCGGACAGGAGGCTTAGACAGATACACACTGTATGAAATGAACTTCTATCCCGCCCGTTTTTATATTTACAATCCGATTTACAGCCTTGACAACCAGTTCTATCTGTTCAATTACACCGATGACGAGACCATCATTTACGATGAGTTCGGTACTGTACTGGAACGTTTTCCGCTCAACTTTCATCGCAGAAAGAAATGGGATGGAACTGTTGATGTTGACAAACGATGGAAACAAAAGATGATGATCGATCGGGCACGAAAGGAGTTTTACACCCTTTTCGTCAACGACGGGCTCTGCACTTTGATGCGCATTGACCTACCCACGGGCAAAGCGTCACCCGTCCTCGACCTCAGCGGCTACCCCTTTGCGGAGATGATGAAAGTGCACGACAGGGTGCTGTATTTCCTCTACCCTACCGGTAACAATCATCGACAAGCGTTATTCCAGGTGAAACTTGATGATTTTTAGTATTTTTGACCCATGAAAAGAGTCGTCATTTCATTTTTGTTCATTCTTTTTTGTGCAACCTTATCCGCACAAAACAAAACCGTGGTCTACGGTAACCTCGGCGTGGAGAACGTGAACATCAGCGTGATCGGCACTCAACAAGGAACAGTGACTGACGCCAAGGGCGACTACACGTTAACACTGACAGAAAAAGGCCGACGTATCAACCTGAATTATTCCTGCATCGGATATCAGGACACCGTGGTAGGCCTCACCCCTGCAAGGTTGCAAAGGGATTCCATCAATATCAGCTTCAAGATGCGGAAACAGGATTATACTTTAAAGGAAGTGAGCATTCTAGCGGAACGTCCTCATTTTGAAGGCGATCGGCATATCATTGTCGATTTTGAAGTGTACGACGGCACGATATGCATGCTTCAAGGAAATGCCAACAAATATCGACTGCTATTGGCTGACGAAAACCTCTCCGTGTTCGACACCATCCTCATTCCCAAAGGGATAAGGCCCGAACAACTGCTAAAAGATTGCATGGGCAACTGCCAATTGGCTGCTTCTGACAGTGTGTATCAAATCAACTTGAAGAACAAGACGATGCCCTTTCTTGCCACGGAACGCAACCGTTATTACGCCGTGATGGGAAACTGCCTGTTCCTGACCGACAAATATCTTTATTTGAAAGCGGAAGCCATTAACGGTCTTTCCACCTTGTTCTATCGCATTGACGTGGAGACAAAACAAAAACAGGCTTTATTCATCAGTGACGGTTCGGATAACATCACTGCCATCAAGGACGAATGGGATTTCCAGGCCCGAAACCCCGTTGATCTCGCACATCCAGTCCCAGGTGGTGCTTGGGATCGGTTTATTCAAATGTTCTGGTTCAACCACAATTCGTCGCATCTGGCCCTGACCGGCAACACCTTGGTGTATTTCGACCACGACAATAACAAAATCCATCAATACGACTTTGATTTGAACGAGACCGACAGCTGTACCACCGAGTATCCACTGAAAAGCGACTGGAAACCAAGGATTTTCCAAGATAAAGCCAACAACAAGTTCTATACGGTCATCGGGTATTGGTTCAACGAAATCGACATCCAGACGGGTAAAACCATCCCGAAAATCAAGATCGATGTCGATATTTACAGCAAAGTATCCCTATGGCACAGCCATTTGTATATCCTCAAACGGCAACAAATGTCTACCGGAAAGGTAAGAAGCTATGTTGAGCGAGTGGATTTTTAAATCCAATCACATCTTCTTCCCCACCGATTTCTGCATGACAATGGCGCAGGAGGCATCACCGGTGACGGACATCACCGTGCGGCCCATGTCGATGATGCGGTCGATGCCTGCGGCAACAGCCACGCACTCGACGGGGATCCCCGCCGAGGCAAATACCATCGCCATCAAGGCCAAACTGCCTCCTGGGATGCCAGGAGTGCCAATGGAGGCTATTGTAGAGGCAAAAGCAATGGCCAGATATTGGCTCATGGTAAGGTCGATACCACAACAAGTCGCCATAAACACCGACACCACGCCCAGATAGATGGCCACACCGTCCATATTGATGGTCGCCCCCAGCGAAAGCACGAAACGTCCGATGTCTTTGCTGACGCCCAGTTTCTCGGTGCACTGCATCGTATAAGGCAACGTAGCCACCGACGAGTCGCTCGAGAAGGCGAACAGCATGGCCGGTTGCATGCCCTTGAAGAACTTCAGCGGCGACAGGCCTCCCAATAGCGCCACCGCCGAGGAATAGACCACACCCGCATGGATGAAGAAACACAGGTAAGCCAAAGCGATTAAAGCCGCGTACGAACCCAGCACTGCAGGACCGTTGGCGACCACCACAGGCGTCAGCATGCAGAACACGCCGATGGGCGCCAGTGCCATGATATACTCCAGAATCTTGCACACTACGTCGTTGAAGCTGAGGGTCACCTTTCTGGCCATCTCCCCTTTCTCGCCCACATGGACCATAGCGATGCCAAAGAGCAAAGCGATCACGATGATTTGCATCATCGTCATGGAGCTCACCGGCTCGATGATGTTGCTCGGAAACATGTTGACCAGTTGGTCCATCACCGACAGATGAGGCACCTCGACGCTTTCCGCAGCAGGATCAAGATCGATATGAATGGTCGGGAGGATGCCCTTCAGCAGGCTAGGCACCACCAGCCCCAACGTCACCGCAAAGAGGGTTGTTACCATGAAATACAGCAAGGTGCGAAGTCCCAGTTTGCCCACTTTCTTGATGTCGTTCATCGACAGGATACCCGCCATGATGGAAAACAGTACCAGCGGCACCACGATGAACTTCAGCAGGTTCAGAAAGATGGTGCCTATAGGCTTGATGTACGCATTGACGAAGTCGGCTTGGTTGCGCAGCAGGATACCTGCCACCACGGCAAGCAGCAGGGCGATACCAATCTGTGCGGTAAGGGAGGGCTTTTTCATATACTCTTGATGTATTCGATAGCCGCGTCAAGTTGAGGCTTGAAGTCGCCGTTGTAGTCCTTGCGGAGTATGATTTGATCAGGGTTACAGCCGATGCCTTCCAGCACCTTGCCGCCT
>JAILBC010000113.1 GCA_024681295.1 Bacteroidales bacterium | reverse complement strand
GCACAACCAGTTGTTAACACTGGATCGTTGTATTAAATCTCCGCACCCCATCGGGGTGCCATATTGGTAGCCAAGAGATAAAAACGAATAAACAATGAATACCATAGATTATATTAATCTGGGAACGGGCCTGCTCCTCATCGTTGTGGGCTGGCTATGCTATCGCTTCCCCAATTTGATTAACCCTTATGGTAATATGTCGCCCGAAAGGAAAGCCCTGGTCGATATCGAAGGACTGAAATGGTCGACCGCCATCATTTTGACAGTGACAGGGGGACTATTGCTTATCACGGTCTTGCTCTCTTATCTCAAGATCATTGATGAGTATATGAGTGGGCTTCTCCTGACGGTCATCGGTCTCGGTATGATTATCCCTTTGTTCATCGCCATGCATAGGCACAACGGCTTTGGCCGCGATAGGTCGGGTGTGCTTACTCCGGAACAAAAGAAAAATAAGTATTCGAAACTGACCTGGCTGATCGTGGGGTTGTCGATGGTTTTTGTTGTCGTCATCCTGTTGCTTGCCAGCAAACCGACAAAAATTGTGGTAGGAGAGGAGTCCATCAGCATTTCGGGGATGTATGGCCGTGATATCCCTGTGTCGGAGATCGTTTCCGTGGAACTGCTCGAGGAGATGCCGGCTGTGGCCATGCGTACCAATGGCTCCAGTACGGGAAGGTACAACAAGGGGCATTTCAGACTGACCAATGGCGAGAATTGCATGTTGTTCACCCGCAACAAGGCACCCTATATTGAGATTCGTACGACGGATAACCTATATTATATTAATGGTGATACGGAAGAGGAAACCCTGGATATCTTTTCAAAAGTGAAAGAGAGTTATGGCCAAGGAGAAAGACAATAATACCAACACCAAAACTTTCCTGCTTCGCGTTGATGCCGAGACCATGGAGGCGGTCGAGAAGTGGGCTGCCGATGAGTTCCGCTCCGTCAACGGGCAGATCCAGTGGATCATTGCCGAGGCGCTTCGCAAATCAGGAAGAAAGAAAAAATAAACATCATGAAAAAAGCTATCAGATTTTCAATTGCCGTTTGCCTATTCAGTTGGGCAGTGGCAGCCGTAGCTCGCTTTGGGTTCGACATGGATCCGGTCGAGACCCCAATGTTTTACACCATGTTTGCTATGGCGTACATGTTTTTCCCTTTGATTACAGCCTTGGTGCTGCAAAAGATCGATAAGGAGAAGTTTAACCATACTGGTTTGGTGAACTTTAAGATTAAATGGTCGTGGCTGGTGGCTTGGCTGTTGCCCGTGGTGATGGTGCTGCTCTGTATCCTCGTCAATGGTCTGATGCCTGGCGTTTCGTTGCAATACAATGCCGATCAGATGATCAACCAATATCACATTCCTGAAGACCAGCAAGAGATGGTAAGGGAGCAACTCATGCAATTCCCGGCTTGGGTGATGCTATTGATTACCATTGCCAGCGGTCTGATGACGGGCGTCTCCATTAATGCCCTCTGTGCTTTTGGCGAGGAATACGGTTGGCGCAACTATCTGGTCCATGCCTTAAGAGAGAAGAAATTCTGGCCGGCAGCCCTGTTCATCGGTGTGGTGTGGGGTATCTGGCATTTCCCGTTGATTCTGATGGGACACAACTATCCGAACGAGCCCGAGTGGGGCGTGCTGCTGATGGTGGTTTTCTGCGTGCTGGCGGGTGTGCTTGAGCTGTATTTCGTATTGAAGACCAAGTCAATGATTGTGGCGGCCATCATGCATGGCACCATCAACGCGGTGGCTGGGACGACCATCTATTTTACCCTTGGCGGTAACGATTTCTTAAACGGCATGACAGGCCTCTCTGGCTTCATCGTGATGGTAGTGACCATTCTGGTGATTTGGATTTATGACAGATCCAGAGATCGAATCTTCTCGAAGACACTGGGTGAATCGCTCGAAAGGGTTGAAAAATAAAATAATACTATTATCTTTGCAAAAACAAAACTACGTAATACCATGAAAACCAAACGCTTCTTTCTCATCGGCGCCATGGCGGTGCTGTTGAGCGTATTTGCCTCCTGCGGGAAAGACGGAGGACACCCGAAGAATTTCCCAGAAGGCTGTCCCAACTTCACCAAGCATGCCTACGCCGGCGATCTGGTCGACGCGATGGCTCCTGGTATCTATGAATTCAAGCTCTCCGAGACTTGGGGACATTCCGCTGTGCTGGCCAAGAGTACCGACGGTGGCTTGTTCTGGCTGAAGGACATCGAGTATATCGATCCCGACCATACCAACATCATTGGATCTGCCATCTACTTCGGCTTCTATGCGACCGATAACAAGACCTCGTCATTCAGCCTCTTTGGCGAGAAGACCAGCGACGGAAAGATCCAATACTATGACCAAAACGAATTCGTCGATCGTACAGCCATGTACAAGGGTGTCACCCTTGCAGCTGGCGAGGAAGGCGAACCGCCTTATAACTTCGGCCTCAAGGCTTCCGAAGGCGTTCTCAACACAGTGATGGTGATGAGTCGCAGGGCTTATAACTATGACACTTTCCTTGATGAGTGGGGTCAAGTCTACGACACCACCATTTGTGGCATTCCTGTGACCCATTACAGCAACGAAGGCCATCACTTTTTTGTAGATGAGCACTGGCAGTGCCTGTATTACGTCAACTATAACATGCTCAACTCGGTGACCAACCATGTGGAGCATCAGTTGCTGCATTACTATCCTGCGGGTTCTTTCGAAGAGACCTATGCCAAGATTTATGAATTGTATGGTCCCTCGCTCCCCAAACCGGAGTGGAACACCTGCATCAAGGGCTACCGCAAGCAGGCCGACGAGTGGCTCACCGATGAGTACCCACGTTCGCTTGACAGTTGGATGAAGGTATATCACGGCCAAGGCACCATCCATGACATGGAGATCGGTCGCCGTTATACCTGGCGGGCTCACGACCATGTTTGCGGCATCACCGTGAAGATCGAGAACGTGCCTTTTGATGACGCTATGAATTACAAGAACGAGGCGGCCGGTATCTGCAACGAAATCTATGAAAATGTTCATGATGCTACGCAAGGCACGCTCCATTTCAAAGGTGAATACGACCCCGAGGACATCTCAGGCGTCCAATTTGGTGACTCCTATTACCACCCAGGTTACGAAATTGACCTGAATAAGGAAGGTACGTTGGTCATTGACTTTGAAGTCATCAAGACCACTGTCGTGAAATAGTTAAGCCTTAACGGCTTCAGCGATCGCTTTACCTAAGTTGTAAAGCTTATCCCAATCCTCCTCGCGGATAGGGGCGCCTTTTACCTCGACGCTCTCGGCCGCGAGGTTCCATTTACCCTCTTCGGCATACTTGGCGAGGGTCTTCACGCCGCCGCCGCTCCAGCTCATGCCGCCGAAGATGGCGTAGCACTTGTCCTTGGGCTTGAACTCGTTGAT
>JAILBC010000102.1 GCA_024681295.1 Bacteroidales bacterium | reverse complement strand
GGTAAACAACCAGAATCCGTGTCAACGGTTCGGATCCGCTGCGTTCGCTGTCTCTCCAAACCACTTGTTCAGCACCTCCTCGGTTTCCTGCTCGATCTTCGGCGTGATGCTTTTCTTGACCTTCTGGTAGACGATGGCGATGGTGGCGGCTTCGTCGACCCAGCCGATGCCGGGATGCTTCTTCGAAGAGACGAGGTTGATGGGCAACACCAAATAGGCGAGGGCCGAGCCGATCAGCAACTTCGTCGAACGGGGCGTCTCGTCGTCTGTCATGACAAAATAAAGGTGTAAAACCGGCTTCGCTGCCACGCGACCGGCTTTCATAGCGTAGGTTTTGATGCTATCCCATAAGGAGGATGCGTTGATGTTTGTCTTCATATCTTGATGCTTTTGAATGGTTGTGTTCCATCTCTCAAGGATTGAATCACAAAAATACTGTTTTCTGCGAAATTGTGTGTTAATAATATTAAAAAATAACACTATCTTTGTATCAGAAACAATGGATTTGAAAATGAAAAGGATAGCCTTATTATTGCCCGTGCTTGCCCTGTTGATTATTGGTGCGGGCTGCAAGCCGAAAGTTCATGAGTTTTGGATCTCGGAAGATATGGTGACCGCCTATAAGACGCCGTCAAAGAACGCTCCGGTGATTCGTGAACTTTATACGTTTGTCCCAGTCAAGGTAGTTGAGAAAGACAGCACCGGCCAATGGGGGCGCGTCAGATTGAACTATATCCTGTTCAAGAAAAGCGCCTGGCTTCCGCTGAATCAAATGACCTATTGCGGAAGCGACAACCTGGAGGAAGAACTGGAGACCTGTGTGGTCAAGCCAGAGACCTTGAAGCTGTACAAGTCGCCCAAGGCAAACAAGGACAATGTGAGGAGTGCGTTGCAAAAGAACGATACGGTTCAAATCACCGCAAGAGCCAACAATTGGGTTCATGTGAGATGTCTCAAATACAGCTACGGGAAGCTGGACGAGCCTTCCAGTAGGTTTGGATGGGTCGCTGCGAACCAACTGCAGTCGCTTGGCGTCCTGACCAATGAGGCGCTCAGCGCTGCCGAGACGGAGAAGACCGGCAAGATGATTGACGCTAAAGCGGAAGAGCGTTTCTCGCCAAGGATGGTAAGGATCCATCATGTCTATGCCAAAACATGTAACTATATCGGATGGGCGACGGCGGCGATTGTGCTGGCTTTGCTGATTCCGGCCATCCGGCGCTTGAAAGGATTGGCCTTGCTATGGATTCTTCTCATCGGGGCCCTGCTCGTTTTCATGGGAACGAAATGCGTCATGCCATCGTGGTACTTTGCGTTCGCCATTCCGCTGATGGTTTATGTGGTCTGTTACCCATTGCTCTATATGGACCGCACCACTTCGTTGTTTGGCATACTTCTATTGGGACTGACTTTATTGGCGTCGGGCTATTATTTGTATTATTACACCAATATCCCGAAACATGACTCGATATTGGTCTATCGAATTATCCAATGCGTGTTGTTGCTGGCTGTTTGCGGCGGAATCGCCGGGATCCTCTGGAGAAAGAGGAACGAGGAAATCTGTTCGAATTGCGGACGTTACGCTGATTTTGCAACGGTCTCGGAGGATTACCTTGGTCAGAGTGTTTCCTATGGTACCGAGGTGGATCATTCACAAAAAGGGAAATACTTATATACGAGAACTGAAAGGGTGGGTGATAAAGAAATAATAACGGATTATTACGAAGCGGTTGAGTATAAAACTGAAGATACCCACACGCATACTTTATATACGTATGCCTGCGCGAAATGCGGAAAAACCAATTCCTACAAAAAGACCTATACGAGAAGGAGGAGGTTGGAAAGAATAAAACGGTAGTTCAGTTTAGTTGACTTGTGTCAAGACTACCCTTTTAGCTTTTCACTCCCAGATAGCCTTCCACATCCACTTCCTGGGGCTTCCCCGCCAACAGGGGCTTGCCTTTCGCCACCACCCACATCGTGTCGGCGTATTTCATCAACAACTCCAAGTCATGTGAACTATAGAGGATGGTCTTCTGTTCCTCGTTGGCTAACTGTGCAATCAAATGCATCAGCTCAACCTTGCTGGGATAATCCAAGAATGCCGTGGGCTCGTCCATGTAGATGATAGGGGTGTCCTGAACCAAGGCCTTGGCAATCATCACCTTCTGTTTTTCTCCATCACTTAACGAGACGAAGTCTCTGTGAATCAATGGTAAAATCCCTACGACCTGAAGCTTTGATTCAATCATGGCATAATCTTCCTCATGTAGTTTGGCCATCAGCCCGGAGTGGGGATAACGTCCAGAGGCGACGATGTCGAAGACGCTCAGAAAGAGGTCGTCGGGCTTCTCGGTGAGGACCAGGCTGAATAGTTTTGCCCGTTCGATGGGAGAGTACGAGTCCAAGGGCTTCCCGCAAAGCTCGATGCATCCACTGACAGGTCTCAAGTTGCCCGTCAGCGTCTTGAATAGGGTGGTCTTGCCACTTCCATTGGCACCCACTAGTGCCACATGATCGCCTTCAGAAAGACTCACGTCAATGGTGGGAAACAAAGGATGACCTTTATAACCGATCTGCAAGCCGTTGGTTCTCAGCACTTCTTTCATTTCGACAACACTTTTTGACGGTGGAAGATGACGTAGATCACGATGGGCGCGCCGATGAGGGCGGTGACGGAGTTGATCGGCAGGTTGCCGTCGAAACCGGGCAGCCGCGCGATGAGGTTACACAGCAACGCCAGGTCCATGCCGATGGCCGCCGTGGCGGGCAGGAGCACGAAGTGGTTGCTGGTGTGGTAGGTGAACCTCGCCAGGTGTGGCACCGCCAAGCCGATGAAGGCGATGGGACCGCAGAAGGCGGTGATGACGGCCATCAGGAAGCCGGAGACCAAGATGGTCAGCAGGCTGGCACGACGTATGTTGAGTCCGAGGTTCTCGGCATAACGTTCTCCTAAAAGCAAGAGGTTCAGCGACTTCGACAGGAGAAACGCCATCACGGCACCGAAGCTGACGGTGATGGCCAGATACCCCAGCTGGGCCTTGCCGACGTTGGAGAAGCTGCCGAAGCCCCAGATGACGAAGGTGTGCACGTCTTCTTTCTGGCTGAAGAACTTGAGCACGTCGGTCACGGAGCCTGCGATATAGGCGATCATGATGCCCACGAGGATCAGACTCACCATGCTCTTCAGCCTTGAGCTCAGCGCCAAGATGAGCAGCAACACCAGGAAGGCTCCGGCGAAGGCGGCGACGGTGACGCCGATGGTGGACCATCCCGGCAGGGTGCT
>JAILBC010000101.1 GCA_024681295.1 Bacteroidales bacterium | reverse complement strand
ATCAACGCGAAGCATATCCTGGTGTTCCCCAACAACAAGAACATCAAGATGGCGGCGGACCAAGCTGCGGAGCTCTATAAGGACGCTGCTATCCACGTGATGCCCTCCAATACTATCGGCGAAGGCTACTACGGTATCGCTTCGGCGGACCACTCGCTCGACAATGTGGACGAAGTGATCGACAGCGTGAACGAGATGATGGCCTCGGTGACCACAGGCATGGTGTCCAAAGCCATCCGCGACGCGGAAGGGGAGGTGAGCGTGCATTCAGGCGACTTCGTGGGCTATTGCGGTAAGAACATTCTGGCGGACAACCCCTCAAGGGTGGAAGCGGCCAAGGCACTGCTCCAGAAGCTGAACGCTGCCTCTTGCGACGTGCTCCTGGTGTTCTACGGTGAGGATGTTCCCCATGAGGAGGCAGAAACGTTTACAGCAGAGCTGCAGAACCAATATAAGAATGTTGAAATTATTTTAAGAGGCGGCGATCAGCCGGTTTATGATTATATCTTTGTTTTATGTTAACTTTTTTTAGTGACACGGATTGCGACATCACTCCCAAGGAGTGTGCCGAATATGGCATCAAGATGATCAGCATGCCATACACCGTGGGTGACCAAGTCATCTATCCTTACATTGATTTTCAAACCTTCGATGCCCACGCTTTTTACGATATGCTTCGTGGCGGTACCATGCCCACTACCAGCGCCATGAGCGAGGAGGCCTACCTCCAGTATTTCGAGCCGGAGTTCCAAGCGGGCAACGACATCCTCTACGTGCATTTTTCATCGGGGACGTCCAACACCTTTACCATCATGGATCAGGCCGTGACCAAACTGAAAGAGAAATATCCCGAGAGGAAGTTCTACCATGTCGATACGCTAGGCATCACAGCATTGTCCTATAACGTGGTGTTGGAATGCGCCGAGATGTACAAGGCGGGCAAGACTGCCGAGGAGATTGTGGAGTGGGCTAAGGTGGAGGTGCCGAAGTTCCCCATGTACTTCTTTGCTGACGACCTGAGGTTCTTCCGCCGCAGCGGTCGTGTGAGCGGCCTGGCAGCCACTATGGGCGGCCTCATCGGCATCCGACCCATCATCTACCTCAACGACGAGGGCAAGATGGTCTCCATCGGCAAGGAGAAAGGCCGCACCAAGGCCATCGCACGACTGGTGCAATACGTCGAGGAACTTGGCGAAGACGTGAAAGCCCACCGCGTGGTGATTGGCCACTCTGACTGCCCCGACATCGCCGCCGAAGCGGAAGCGCTGTTGAAGGAAAAGTTCGGCGAAGATCTCAATGTGGTGATGACGGTGGTCAACCCCACCATCGGCAGCCACTGTGGCCCCAACGGCGTTGGCATCTGCTTCCACGCTAAACACCGGTAAGGCATCCCGCAGGGATGCTAGCTCTGTAGCCAGAGCGCCATAATTGCTCCGCATCCCCGAAGGGGATGCTAGCTTTGTAAAAAACATCCCTTTCTACAGAGCTTGCATCCGCCAAAGGCGGATGCCCCCAACAAACCCTAAACCGATGATAATAATAGAAAGAGTCAAATCAAAACAACAACAGAAGGATTTCATCGAATTCCCTCTGAATCTTTACAAGGATAACGAATGCTTCACCCCGCCCTTGATGATGGACGAGCGGAAGATCTTCAAGAAGAACTACGTCTACAACGACTGCTGCGAGGCGGTGTACTTCAACGCTTACAAGGACGGCGTAATGGCAGGCCGCATCTCGGGCATCATCCAGAAGGCTTCCAACGAGAAGACGGGACGCAAAGAGGTGCGTTTCATCCGTTTCGACGTCATCGATGACATGGAGGTGGCCCGCGCCCTGTTCAAGGCGGTGGAGGACTGGGCTCTTGAGAAAGGCATGGAGAGAGTAATAGGTCCCCTGGGATTCTCCGACCTGGAGCGCGAAGGCCTCCTCATCGACGGATTCAACTATCCGGCTACCTTCGAGGAGAACTACAACCATCCTTACTACCAGACCTTCATCGAAGCACTAGGCTACACCAAAGAGGTGGACTGGACCGGTAGTTTGATTCGCGTGCCTGAGGGCTACGATGGCGAGTTGGATAAGCTGGCCGATTTCGTGATGAAACGCTATAACCTGCACCTTGGAACGGCGCGTAACACCAAGGACTTTATCAAGAAATACGCTGATGGTATCTTCGAGCTCATCGACAAGTCGTACGATCTGCTTTATGGCACGGTGCCTTTCACCGAGGGGATGAAGAAGATGATGATCGACAACTTCAAGTTGGTGGTCGACATGAAGAACGTGGCGGTGATCCTCGACGAGAACGACCGCATGATCTGTTTTGGCCTGGCCTTCCCGGCCATCGCCGATGCTGTACGCCGCTCAGGCGGACGCCTCACACCGCTCACGCTGATACGCTTGCTGAAGGCCTTGAAGAGACCCACCATCATCGACCTCTGCCTCATCGGCGTCGACCCGGAATGGCTCAATCGCGGCGTGAGCGTCATCGTCTCCGCACAACTGATGAAGATGCTCCAACGCCCCGAAGTGCTCTACGCCGACACCAATCTTAACCTCGAGGAGAACTACGCCATCCAGAACCAATGGAAACGGTTTGATGAGACGAAGGTAAAACGGTATCGCTGTTATTCGAAAGAGTTAGGAGTTAGGGGAAGATAACATGTGGAATCCGCACCCCATCGGGGTGCTATATCGGTAGCCCAGGGCAACGCCCTGGGTTTTGACGATGAAATAATGAAAAAAAATATTATTTCAAACCATCCAGGAAATTAACCACGTCACCGACCGTCTCGAACTTGGCGAGTTCCTGGTCGGGAATGACGATGCCGTAATCGTCTTCCAGACGCATCAACAATTGAAGGATATCAACGGAATCTGCACCCAAATCTCTCTTGATTTGGGCATCAATGGTTACTCTATCAGGGGAAACCCGCAACTGACGGGCTAAGATTTCTTTTACTTGTTCAAACATGACATCTAGCTTTATTTCTTATTTTTGCAAAAATACGTTTTTTTAGATTTATAATGATAAAAATACTGATAGACTGTTTCGGTGGGGACCACAGCCCCCAAGCCAATATTGACGGAGCCTTGGCGGCTCTCGCTAAGAACTCAGATTTATATTTGATTTTCACAGGTGACGAGAGCGTCATTCGTGAATACCTTAATGGAAAAGAATATGACCCCGAGAGGGTGGAGATCATCCACGCCCCAGAGGTCATCGGTTGCGATGAGCGTCCTATCGACGTCATCCGCCTGAAGAAAGAGAGCTCCATGATCAAAGCCGTACGCATGCTGCGCGATCGCGACGACATCAATGCCATGGTGAGCACAGGATCGACGGGAGCTCTAGTAGCGGCTGCTCTCACCCGTATCGGTCGTGTGAAAGGCGTCATCCGTCCTGCCTTCTGCCCCATCCTGCCGACCATGAACGGTGGCATCGTGGGCATCTGCGACAGCGGCGCCAACGTGGAGGTCACCCCCGACCATCTTAGGCAGTTCGCCATTATGGCCAGTCTTTATATGGAACAGGTATACGGCATTGACAAACCCCGTGTGGCGATGCTTAATGTAGGTAAAGAAACCGAAAAGGGAGATGAGATCCGCCAGAAGGCCTATCAGCTGCTAACAGAAACGCCTGAGGTCAACTTTATAGGCAATATGGAGAGCCGGGATCTGCTCTCAGGGAGCTACGATGTGGTGGTCTGCGACGGCTTCTCGGGCAATGTGCTAGTGAAAACTACTGAAGGCACAGCCATCGAATTGCTGAAGAAACTGAAGAAAGACATCTATT
>JAILBC010000054.1 GCA_024681295.1 Bacteroidales bacterium | reverse complement strand
TTGTTTGTCTGCAACGAAAAAGTTTGAGGACGATTTCTGGTCGGACCATAGCTCTACCTTTGTAAGCAAAGGCGACGGTGCCAACGTTGCCATGTACCACAGCATTTTCACCAAAAAGTGCGGTGACGACAAAGACGGTGTCGATGCCCGTGACTGGAACCCCATAGAAATCATGAACTACCTCGGCGACACCTACTGGAAACCTGATGTTGAGGATGGCAAGCAGGTATATTTGCCAAGAACAAATGTCGAAGTGAGCCTGTCGCCTTACGCTTTCGCAGGTGAAGGCACGGAGGCATCGCCTTACCTCATTCAATCCGCCAACGATTGGAGGGGGCTTACCCGTGACATCTACCTGTGGAGAACCTACGATGGTGAGTATTTCAAGCTGACCAACGATATCTACCTCTGGGAAACCGTCGAATACGAGCCCTCCACCATGTTGGGGGTCACTGAGAAGGCGAGCTTCCAAGGCATCTTCGACGGCGACGGCCACACGCTGACCGTCAGTTACACCGACAACAGCAACGAACACTACTGCGGCCCGTTCCGCTTCATCAACGGCGCCACCATCAAGAACCTGCACGTGGCGGGTACCATCTACAAGGAGAAGAAGAAACATGTGGGCGGTCTAGTGGGCAAAGCTTACGGCACCAACCATATCATCAACTGCCGCTCGAGCGTAGATATCCAGGCCAATACCGACGGTGACGGCTCGCACGGCGGCTTCCTCGGCGACCTGCGTGACGGCACCACCAACTTCACAAGTTGCGTCTTCGACGGGAAGCTGCGAGGCACAAGAACCAAGAAATGGGGCGGTTTCGTAGGCTGGGTGGCCGACGGCGAACAGGCTAACTTCACCAACTGCGTTTTCGATCCGGAGCAGGTCAACGTCAAAGACGACGGCAACAGGACCTTTGCCCGCCGCAACGATGGCGACGATGTTTCCTTCACCAGTAGCTACTACTTCCAGACCCTCGGTAGTGCCCAGGGCAAAGAGGCGTGCAGCATCAGCGCCGATGCGCACGTGACGATGACCCCCCAAGGTACCGAGGAACCCGGTATCAGCGATGGCGTCACCTCCTACCTAATCTTTCACAACTACAACCCTTGTGTCATGTACGGCGATGTGCTTTACTCAGGCAACGGCGACCAAGTGAAACTCAACCTGAGCCTGAAAGGTGAACCCGTCGAAGACTATTCGACCGACCATTTCATTGCAAGTGCTGGAACCATCAACGGCAGCACAGATCCACGCACCCTTACTATGCCCAACGAGGACGTCACCATCAGCCTTGCACCTACCGATTTGGGTCTCTGCGTGGGCGACATGAACGATCCCTACCTCATCTACACTTTCGAGCAATGGCAACAAATGTGTTCACGCATCAACAATGGTGAGTACGACAGCTACCATGGTGGCTACTATAGCGAGAAATACTACAAGCTGATGGCCGACATTACGCTTACGGAAACCCACAACTCCGGCAACTCCGCAGTGATGGTGGGCATCAGCACGAGCGACAACACCAAGTTCCGTGGCACCTTCGACGGCAATGGGCACACCATTACCCTCGACATCACCGACAATAGCAATGACGACTACTGCGCCCCGTTCCGCTACCTCAAGGACGGCACTATCAAGAATCTGCACGTGGCAGGAACCATCGTCAAAACGGATGAAAAGAACGCAGGCGGTCTTGTCGGCAAGGCCGAGGGCAGCAACACCATCCGCAACTGCCGTTCGAGTGTGGACATCTTCTTCGATGATGAAGGCGACTGCTCCAGCGGTGGCTTCGTCGGTGAACTGCGTGGTGGAAGCAATAACAGCACCAGTTTCTACAACTGCCTCTTCGACGGTATACTGCGGGGAAATGAAGCTTATTGTTGGGGTGGCTTCGTTGGCTGGGTGGCCGATGACTGTTGGGCTAGATTCAATCATTGCCTCTTTAATCCCACGGATATCAACTTTGACATCAACGACAGCGACGACAACAGCAAGACCTTCGCTCGCGTCCATAGTGGCGGTCACATAGTTGTTGAAACCTGCTATTACAAGACGCTCATCAAGGACGCCCAAGGTAGCACCGACGCCAGCGGATTTGGCGACGAGCAGCTACGCTTCAACCTCGGCCATGGCTGGGAAATCGTCACGGAGGTTGACGTTGCCAAAGTGGTGCCCATCATGAAGAAATATTCTCTCTCAGGCGAAGGCACCGAAGCTTCACCTTATCTGATTACGTCCACCGATGACTGGAATGGTCTGGCAGGCAACATTTTTTTAGGTGAAACTTACAGCGGTGAATTCTTGCAGCTGACGGACAATATCACCGTCAACCGCATGATAGGCACAGGCACCACCAGCACCGCATGGAATCAATACTCCTTTAGCGGTACCTTCGATGGTGCAGGCAACACGCTGACCTTCAACTACAACATAGGCACGGAAGGCCTCATTGCGCCCTTCCGCTTTGTGGACGACGCTACCATCAAGAATCTCGTTGTGGATGGCACCATCGTCACCGCCAACAAATATGCTGGCGGCATCATCGGTCGCGTTGACGGCAATACCGCCCTCACCAACTGCCGCTCCAGCGTCACCATCAACAGCAGATTTGCTGGCGAAGGTTGCCACGGCGGTCTGATAGGCCTCATCCGTAGCGGGGCTAATGTCACCATCACAGGTTGCCTCTTCGATGGTAAAATGCTATCCTTCCCCTTGGGGAACGGAGGGGCTACCACCCACTGCGGCGGTTTTGTGGGAGAGGCATTTGATGCCCCTTATAGTGCCAGTGTAAGCGTCATCAACAGTCTTTACGCACCCGCTGAACTCATTGAGGGCGAGACCGCTGTTGACATTACCTGCAGCAGCACTTTGGTCCATTACACCAACGATGACCAAGCCACCATCACCAACAGCTATTACACGCAGCCTTTAGGTACAGCGCAAGGCAAACAGGCGCGCACCATCAGCGGTAGCGAGTACGCCATCGTGGAGAACGCAGGCACAGCTACCGAATACAATGTCAGTGGCATCACCAGCTATGGCACGGGTATTGGCCTTACCTCCATGGTCCTCTCTGAGGAAGAAGAGGAAGAGGTTGTAGTGCTTTATGCCGGCAACGGCGACAACGTGAGCCTCAACCTCAGCTGCATGCTTCCAGAGGGCTATGAAATTCACGGCTACCAAACCAGTGCCGGAGTCCTTGAACCTTCCGAAGACGTTTATACACTGACCATGCCCAATGAGGATGTTGTCATCACTGCCAACGTCACTCTTGTAACCGTTTACCGCGAAATAGAAGGCTATGGCGACGGCAACGACTGTTGGGCGTTTATCGCCTCACCGGTCGAAGGAAGCATCCTCCCCACGGCTGTCACCGACCTTGTGGGAACGTATGATTCCAGTACTGGATTGTACGATTATGACCTGTATCGTTTTAACCCATTAGCTAATTTGGAGTGGGAAAACTACAACAATGCCACTCACCAGGATGGTTTCAACCTCGTCAACGGCATGGGCTACCTCTATGCCACCAAGGAGACCAAGACTTTGGCTTTCACTGGCACGTTCAACACTGGCACGTCGAAAGAGATTACAGACCTTCCTGCTGGTTTCAACCTCGTGGGCAACCCGTTCACCGTGGATGCCTACGTCAATATGCCTTACTATACGCTGAACAGCGACGGTTCAGCAATCGTGGCGAAAGATGCCGATGATGACCAGAGAATTGCGCCTTGCCACGGTGTCATCGTGGAAGTCAGCGAAAGCGAAACCGTCACTTTCAATACATCTGGCGAGTTTAGTGTTGGTCCCAGCAACGGCAGCTTGAAGATAGCCTTGAGTCAGGCCAACACACGCAGCAATGCCGTGATGGACAACGCCATCGTCAGCTTCAACAAAGGCGAACGTTTGGGCAAGTTCTACTTCGGCACGCAGAGCGCCAACATCTACATCCCGCAAGGCGGCAAGGAATACGCCATCGCCTATAGCGAAGGCCAAGGCGAAATGCCCGTCAACTTCAAGGCAAAAGAGAACGGCACCTACACCCTGTCAATCTCAGCTACTCCTCACTCCTCACTCCTAACTCCTAACTTCAAGTACCTCCACTTGATCGATAACCTTACCGGCAACGACGTGGATCTGCTCGCCACCCCGAGCTACACCTTCGAGGCCTGGACCACCGATTACGCCAGCCGCTTCAAGCTGGTGTTCGCCACTGGCGACGCTGACGCAGACGACCCCTTCGCCTTCATCAGCAACGGACAGCTCATCGTCAATGGCACTGGTACCCTCCAGGTCATCGACATGCTGGGGCACATCCTTCTTAGCCATGAGGTCCATTCTGACTCCTGTCTTCCGACTTCTGACTTCCTCCCCTCCGGCGTTTATGTCCTCCGCCTCATCAACGGCGATGAGGTGAAAATCCAGAAGATCGTAGTGAAATAAAGGATGGCGAGTATATTAAATTAGATATTTAAAAAGTTATAAAAAAATATTGTCATTAATTTTGAAATTTCTAAATTTGCAAAAAAAATGGAATGAAACAGATTGATGACATGTCGAATGCCGAACTAGTGGCCATGTTAGGCGAACGGTATAAGGATTATCGTATCCGTATGGGAAAATCCCAAAAGGAAGTGGCCGAATTCAGCGGCGTCAGCGTGTTTACGATAAGCCAGTTTGAGAATGGCTCGGCGAAAAACATCACACTCGACTCGTTGTTCAGAATGTTGCGTTCCATCGACATGATCGATGTTGTTGACCGGTTGCTGGAACCTTTGCCTCCCAGCCCAGTGATCCTGGAAAAACTGAACAAGACACACCGCGAACGGGTCTATAAACCAAGAAAGAAAAACGATGAAGAGTAACACCGCCATCCATGTAACGTTATGGGATAACCAGGTGGGAACGCTCTTCTGGTTCGAGAAAGAATCGCTTTCCTACTTTGAGTTTGCCCCACTGTTTCTTGGGAAAAATCTCGATATCACCCCGTTGGATTTTTTGCTCTATCTTGGAAAACGCGGCATGGGCGCCCTTGAGTACGAGCCGGCTTTTGAACTGAACACGAACGATACGGATTACATAAACGTGGTTGAACTATTGATGTCATGATGAAAAAACTATTGTTTTTGACGACCTTGTGTTTTCTTGGGATCCTTTTCGCGAAGGCGCAAACCAAGACAACCTATCCATTTGTAGAACGTGATTCCACCTTGTATTTGGATGTGTATAAACCAGCCGTGGCACGAGCCGACAAAGCTTCAGTACTTGCAGTATTCGGCGGAGGCTTCGTTGTCGGAAAACGTGACGACAAGTATCAGACAGCACTGGCCGACTCGTTGGTAAAAAGAGGCTTCACGGTCATCAGCATCGACTATCGGCTTGGGTTGAAAGACAAGGCCAAACTGGAGGAATACCAAGGCTTTTTCAACATCGACAACTTGTTCCAGTATTGCATCGAAATTGCCACGGAAGACTGTGCTGAAGCGGTCCGTTGGGTAGTCGAACATTCTAAAGAAATCGACATTGATCCTTCGAGAATTACCTTGACTGGTAGTTCCGCAGGGGCCATCACCGTGCTGCAACTTGACTATTGCCGGGCCAACGGCTTGCCTCAAGCCTCAGCACTTCCCAAAGGTTGGAAGCCTGCTGCCGTGATCCCATACGCAGGAGGCATCATGTGCCGAAAACGCGACCTCCAATACGATACCGACCCCACCCCCACCCTGCTGATGCATGGCACAAAGGACAGGATTGTGAACTACAAAGGCTTCGGATTGCCTTTCAACCCGAAACTATACGGTTCAAAGACCCTTGACAGAAGGATGAAAAAGCAAGATATCCCCCACTGGTTCATTCGTTTCGAGGGGATTGGACACGAAGTGGCCTCCTGGTTCCCGGGCTCGGTTGACATTTTCTGCGCTTTTGTCGACCAAGCGTTGGCTGGACGTATTACAAGCCTTGACGCCACCATGACCGACAGCGAGCTGCAACCCACCCAATGGACCAACATGAGCCTATTTGAGCTCTACAAAAAATAATTTCAGGCAACTGCTTGTATATTAAAGTTTTTTTCTATCTTTGCACTCGCTTTTCGAAGCAAGTGTTTAAAACTATTAAATCATTAATTATCAGTAATTTAAATTATGAATCAGTACGAAACCGTTTTCATTTTAACTCCCGTTTTGTCTGAAGATCAGATGAAGGAAGCGGTAAAGAAGTATGAAGATCATCTGGCCAAGGCTGGCGCGGAGATCGTTCATGAAGAGCACTGGGGCATGCGCAAACTGGCATACCCGATTCAGAAGAAGTCCACCGGCTTCTATCAGTTGATAGAGTACAAAGCCGAGGGTAACGTTATTGCCGATGTTGAGACCGAGCTGAAGCGCGACGAGCGTGTGCTCCGTTTCTTGACTGTGAAGCTTGACAAGCACGCTGTTGCCTACAACGAGAAGAAACGCAAAAAAGCTCAGGAACAAGCCGAGGCTCAAGCCTAATGTTTAACCTTTAAAAACTTAGAGAAATGGCACAACAACCCAATAACGACATCAAATATTTGACTCCTATCGCAGTCGATACCAAAAGAAAGAAATACTGCCGCTTCAAGAAGAACCGCATCAAGTACATCGACTACAAAGATGCCGACTTTTTGCTGAAGTTCGTGAACGAGCAGGGTAAGATTTTGCCCCGCCGCATCACCGGTACCTCAACCAAGTATCAAAAGAAAGTTGCACAGGCTATCAAGAGAGCTCGTCACCTTGCCCTCATGCCGTTTGTTGCTGACATGTTGAAATAATAGGAGGATTTGAAATGGAAATTATTCTGAAACAAGACATCGCCAACCTGGGCTACAAGAACGAAATCGTCACCGTGAAAGACGGTTATGCCCGCAACTATTTGATCCCCAACAAGATGGCTGTTCTGGCAACGGAAAGAAACCGCAAGATGCTGGCTGAAGAGATCCGTCAACAGGCCCATAAGGAAGAAAAGATCAAGAACGAGGCTCTGGAGAAGGCAAAGGCTCTTGAAGGCCTGAAGCTCACCATCGGCGCCAAGGCTGCCGCCACTGGCAAGATCTTCGGTTCCGTCAACTCCATCCAGATCGCCAACGCCATCAAGGAAGCCTGCAACATCGAGGTGGATCGCAAGCAGATTGTGATGAACGAAGACGCTGTGAAGGAACTCGGCACCTACAAGGCCAAGATCAAACTCCACAAGGATGTCCACGCCGAGATCGAATTTGAAGTGGTCGCTGAATAAAGCTACCGTCAAACTGATACAATCGCTGAAGCAGCAGAAGTTCCGCAAGGAGCATGGCCTTTTCGTTGTAGAGGGCCGCAAAATGGTGGAAGAGCTGCTTCAATCCAACATGGAAACGCTCTGTTTGTTCGCAACAGAGCGTTTTTTGCTTGATTACGAGATTGACGACGAGCGTCTAGAGATTGCCACTGAAATCCAAATGGAACAGATGAGCGGCCAAGATACCCCTCCAGGCATCCTTGCCGTGGTAAAGGTTCCCCAACAAGGTGAAATTTCGGACAAGGGGCTGGTGTTGGCCTTGGACGGCATTGCCAATCCCGGCAACCTGGGTACCATCATCCGCACGGCGGAATGGTTCGGCATCAAGCAGATCGTGTGCAGCAACGACTGTGTGGAGCTATGGAATCCCAAAGTGATCCAGGCCACCATGGGCTCTGTCTTCAGGATGCCCATAACCTACACTGATTTAGAGGGGTTTCTCAAAGCCTCGAAAGCGTCGGGTCGAGCCATTTATGGCGCTTTGTTGGAGGGTGAGAATCTTTTCAGGAAAGAAAAGAGTTCCGAGGGCATCATCGTTATAGGCAGTGAGTCGCACGGCATCAGGCCTGCCGTTTTGCCCTTTATCACGCATCCCATCACTATTCCAAGGGCAGATGGCAGTGTGACCGAATCGTTGAACGCTTCAATGGCGGCAGGAATTATTTTAGCGGTTTTTGCGATGAAATAAGTTTTTTATTATCTTTGCATAGCAAAATCCTAAATAATAAATACTTATGACACGTTTCTGTACCCAATGCGGACAAGCTGTTCCTGATAACTGCAGCTTCTGCACCAATTGCGGTGCGCCTCTGGCTGCTTCCCAGCCTCAGTACCAATTCAATTTCAACCCTCAGCCAGCCCAGCCACAACCAATGGGACCCAAACCCAAGAACTACCTGATATGGTCCATTCTTGCCACCATTTTCTGTTGCATCCCCTTGGGTGTATGGTGCATTGTATGCTCCAACAAGGTGAACAAAGAATGGGACAGAGGCAACTATGTTGGAGCCAAGGAAGCCTCTAGCAAGGCCAAGACTTGGATTATTGTCACCGCCATTTTGGGACTCATTGTCAATGTTGTCTACGTTTTTTCTTCGGGAATGCTTGATCAACTCTAAATAATCGATTATGGCGACACGTATTTGTAACCAATGTGGACAACCCATCGAAAGCAACTCTAGTTTCTGCACGAACTGCGGTGCCCCCATTCCATCTGAACCTCAACCACAGTATCAGGAGCCAGCAGCCCCAGAACCCCAACCTGTCCAACAGCAACCAGTAGGGCCAAAGCCTAAGAATTATCTGGCCTGGTCCATTTTGGCAACGCTATTCTGTTGCCTGCCCTTTGGTATCCCTGCCATTATCTTCTCGGCTCAAGTCGACAGCCACTGGAACGGTGGCAGATACCAAGAGGCACGGGATGCTTCGCGCAAGGCCAAAACTTGGATGCTCGTTAGCGTTGGCATCGGTGCGTTCTTCATCATTGCCTATATCGCCCTCATTATTATCGGAGTGGCAGCTAATGGGCCGGAATTCCTTGAGGAACTTCAAAGATTTAGATAATTCACCATGAAACCGATATACAAGACAATCTTATGGATCATAGGATTGTCTTGTTTTTTTATTGTCTATCATTATTTTGACCCTACGCACAGTCAGTGGGCACCAAAGTGTCCGTTTTGGCTGCTGACAGGTTATTATTGCCCAGGTTGCGGTTCTCAACGAGCAATTCATAGTTTTTTGAACGGACATATCTGGGAGGGAATCCAATATAATTACATTTTGTTGCCATCTTTACTTTATGTGATGGCACTCACCATTTTCCCCCGGGAGGGGAAGATACACAACGCATTGTCGAGCAGCACTGCCTGCTGGATTATTTTTGGGGTGTTTATTCTTTGGTGGGTACTTCGTAATATTATCGGTTGCTGACACCCAGCAACCGACAATCAGTCTTTTTGTCCGATATTTCACAGAATATAGCGTCATTAATCCGACTATACGTCTGGAATAATCCGTCTATTTGTCCATAAGAACCAATCCTCCAGACAATGGACCGGTTTGTTGCGCCCCGAACCCCGAAGGGCTCACCGACCGATAGGGAGGTAACGGGCAACTTTCGTTTAGCCCAGGGCAACGCCCTGGGGAAACGGATCGGTCAAATAAAAACAAATTATTTTGTTCCGCCAATATCCCAGGGCGTTGCCCTGGGCTACCGATATGGCACCCCGATGGGGTGCGGAGGGCCACGAAATCGGCCAAACGAAAAAAGCCCGCTTTCGGCGGGCTTTTTCTTAAGGGTGGGCGGCGACCTACTTTCCCACGGGGTATCGCAGTATCATCGGCACTGCCGGGCTTAACTTCTCTGTTCGGAATGGGAAGAGGTGCGCCCCGGCGTCACAGCCGCCACGTGATTCTTTTCGTGGCCTTTGAGGGGGAAGGAAAGAGAAGTTGAAAGTTGAAAGTGGAGAGTGGAAAGTTTTCCGTTTTCCACTTTCAGTTTTCCACTC
>JAILBC010000050.1 GCA_024681295.1 Bacteroidales bacterium | reverse complement strand
TAATCTCCGCTTGGAGCGGCAGGTTCACTGTGATGGTATCTTCGTAACCCTCGTCAAGGCCTATGCGATAGAGTGTCCCTTGTTCTGTAAGGATGGAGATTGCCGGTGAGAGCCACCCATCGCCAACAGCATCATGTAGATGGAAGGTAATAGGTTTACCACCCGTCCACATCGGGACTTTGTTGACAGCAGCTTTGCCACAACCTTCCGAAGTCATCGGATAAGCGATGAAACAATCCATGTGCCCGTGGGGAATGTTTTCGGGGAAGCCCTCGTACTCAAGCCGTTCTCCCGGTTGTGGGTCGACAAAAGTATGCAAATGTTCTCCATTCAGCAGCAGCACCACCGAGTCGATGTTCGTCAGTGGTGTACCTCCGATGGTCTCTGTTGGAGCCGTGACTGAATAATTCACGCCTGCACCGTATCCCAAAGGAACTATGTCCACGCTGCGCAGAGGCTTCGGCTGATTGTAATAATCGGCATTAGGCTCCAGATTGATCGTAGTATAATGGTTATAATTGTACGCGTGATGGGTGAGATTCATGGCGTTGATGCTGTAGAAACCGTTGTCGAAGCCTTGCCAGCCCCAGTTGAAGTGGAAGAACTGGTTCTCGTCGTAACCGTCGCAAACAAAAGCGTGACCGCCACGGGTAGCGTCCTTGGTGTAGCTATAGGCCGAATAGAGCATGGGATGGCCGTTGTCGATTTCGGACATCAATATGTCAAGCCATTGTAGATCGGAATAATAGTCACGGTCGATACGGGAAGTGTTGCTAGCATACCGGAAATACTGGATGAAGGCGTCAACAGAGTCATCGGTATAAGCGCCAGAGGCACTGGGACCATAATCCATATCGACGCTCACGCCGGCATGATATTGCAATAAAGCAACAGCATCCACCTCGTATTGCGGGCTAGTGTAATCCAAAAAGTCAGGCATGAACTCATAGTGGTATTCTGCTTCACCGAAGTTGGCTGAAAGTGTCCCGTAGGAAGTGGATCCATAGCCGGAACAGTAATAGCTATGCTGTCCCACGCCGGTCTTGGGCCATTCCCAGTAGCGCATGATTTGGGCCATGGCGTTGGCCACGCAGCCCGACTTCACATGGCCGTTGTAGCCCTCTGGGTCTGCAGGGCACTGGTCGTTGTAGAGCTGGGTTTGATGCCAGGTAGAAGTACAGAGCGGACCGATGGTGCGGTTGCCACGGTTCGTCAAGCGACCTGTTTGCTCCAGATTCAGCCATTGTGCCTGTATTTCGGCTGACTGTTCCATATTTTCAGCTATGGCCGTTTGCAAATCGCATCGATAGGCATCAAGAAACACCCGTGGGCCTTCCTCGGCGGCAACGAGGTTGAAGTTGCTCTCCGTGGAATAGGCCAGAATCGGTTGCATACGGTCGTCGGCTGCCACGATAACGAAGCCCTTGGGTTGGCAGTTGAACACATAGCATGCAGCCATGCCGGAGTCGGTCTTTTCAGTATAAACCAAGGTTAAGTCCGAGGATGAACGATGGTTTGCAGCCATGTATTTCTGGCCGAATTGTTTGGCGGTTTCCACATCAACGGGGTTGGCCATCAGATTGAGGCCGAAGGCCATCACAAATAACAAAAAGAATCCAGTTTTCTTCATTGTTTTACAGAGCTTCCTATTAGTTTTCAAAAACGTATCTCAAAATATTCGCGCCCATTCGTAAGGCCTTCTCACGGGTTTCTTGCGAGTCGTGGTGGACGCGCTGGTCCTCCCATCCATCGCCGAGGTCGCACTCGTAGGTGAAAATGCATACCAAGCGGCCTTCGTAAATCAAGCCGAAGAGCTGAGGAGGCTTATTGTCGTGTTCATGGATTTTCGGCAAGCCGTTGGGAAACGGGTAAGGTTTCTTGAAGATATCGTGCGAGAACGGCAATTCCACAAAGTCCAACTCGGGGAACACCTTCTTCATCTGCGGTTCGATATACTGGCGGATGCCGTAGTTGTCGTCAATATGCAGGAATCCCCCAGCAAGCATGTAATTGCGGAGATTTTGTGCTTCAGCGGCGTCGAATACCACGTTGCCATGACCCGTCATGTAGACGTAGGGATAGTTGAATATCTCGGGACTGGAAGGTTCCACCGTGGGGACGTCAGGGTTGATGTCGGTGCCCATATTCTGATTACAGAAGCGAACCAGATTGGGTAGCGAAGTCGGGTTGCCATACCAGTCGCCTCCCCCACGGTATTTCAGCAAGGCAATGTTGAGTTGCTGAGCAGATACCAACAACGGAAATAAGAACAATATGATTATGGTAATTCTTCTCATTTTAGCTGATTGATTAGCTGTACGGTATGGCAGGCTACGATGGCTGCCGTTTCTGTACGAAGACGGGCATCGCCTAGGCTGCATGGCACGAAACCGTTTTCTTTGGCGAGGGCCACCTCTTCGGGACTGAAGTCACCTTCGGGACCAATGAGGATCAAGACGTTCTCACCTTTATGATATAGATTGCAAAGGCAGTCCTTGATGTCATCGTCGATCCAGGCAATGAACTTTTGGCCTTCGAAGGGTTGTTTTACCAGCTTGTCGAAAGGTATGATATCGTCAATCTTAGGTAATCTGGATTTGATGGATTGTTTCATAGCGGCGACCATTACCTTTTGGAAGCGTTCCACGTTGGCGGCGCGGCGTTCCGAGTGATAGGAAGTAAACAGCCTCACGCGGTCGATGCCGATTTCAGTGGCTTTTTCGAGAAACCACTCCGTGCGCTCGTTGAGTTTGGTCGGGGCGATAGCGATTTCGAGGTTGAAGTCCCAGTGGTCATAGCCCGGGCGCTTGTTGGTCAGGTTGACGGTAGCGTGTTTGGGCAGGGCACCTACCAGTTCGGCGTCGTATAAAAAGCCTTCACCGTCGGTCACGCAAAAGTGTTCCCCTTCGGTCATCCGCAGCACCTTCACACAGTGTTTGGATTCCTCTTCGGGCAGGGTGTTGAGACCTTCGGTGGCTCCTATGATATAAAAAACGTTCATATTTACATCCGTTCAGGCATTCCGATACCGAGGAGACCGGAGGCATTTCGTAGCAAGGCGGCCACCATGTCGCAGACCTGGAGGCGGAACATGCGACGGTTGGGGTCTTCCTCTTTGAGGATGCTGCACTCCTGATAGAACTGGTTGAACTCCTTGGCGAGATCGAAGATGAAGTTGGCGATCATCGCGGGGCTGCGACCTTCGACGGCTTGGTTGAGCACCATCGGCCAGCCGTACATCATCACGATGATTTCCTTCTCCTTCGGCTGGAGGTCAGCGACCTTCACTTCGCTTTCCAGTTGGATGCCCTGTTCGACAGCCTTGCGGAGCACCGAGCAAATACGGGCGTGAGTGTATTGAACAAAGGGACCCGTGTTGCCGTTGAAGTCGATCGACTCCTCAGGGTTGAAGAGCATGGTCTTCTTGGGATCGACACGGAGGATGAAATACTTCAAGGCGCCAAGACCGATGGTATGATAGAGTTTGTCGGCCTCTTCGGGCGAGAGGTCCTTGGCCTTGCCCAACTCGTCGGAGACGGCTTTGGCGGTGGCCACCATCTCGTCCATGAGGTCATCGGCATCGACCACGGTGCCTTCGCGCGACTTCATCTTGCCGTTAGGCAGTTCCACCATGCCGTAAGAAAGGTGTTCAATATCCTTGCCCCATTCGCGGCCCAGGCGCACCAGCACTCGTTTCAGCACATCGAAATGGTAGATTTGCTCATTGCCCACTACGTAGATCAACTTCTCGGGGTCATATTCCTCCACACGAAGTTGAGCGGTGCCCAAGTCTTGGGTCATATAAACCGAAGTGCCATCGCGACGGAGCAGCAGTTTCTCGTCGAGGCCTTCGTCGCGAAGGTCGCACCACACCGAGTTGTCTTCTCGGCGGTAGAGCACCCCTTTCTCAAGGCCTTCCTGCACCAGCGACTTGCCCAGCAGGTAGGTTTGAGATTCGTAATATATTTTATCGAAGCTCACCCCGAGACGTTTGTAGGTCACATCGAAGCCATCGTACACCCACTGGTTCATCATTTCCCAGAGCTGGCGTACTTCGGGGTCGTTGGCTTCCCACTTGCGCAGCATTTCACGGGCTTCGTTCATCAATGTGGACTCGGCTTCAGCCTTGGCTTTGGCCGCTTCCTGGGCTTTTTCGTCCAAAGTGTCGAAGTCGGTCGGCAGCAAGGTCTTCAGCTCTTTTTTATATTCCTTGTCGAACAACACGTAGAAATCACCAATCAGGTGATCACCTTTCTTGCCTGTGGACTCTGGTGTGCAGCCATTGCCCCATTTCTTCCAAGCCAACATGCTTTTGCAGATGTGGATGCCGCGGTCGTTGACCAAGTTGACGCGCACCACATTCTTGCCATTGGCTTTCAGGATCTCGGAGACGCTCCAACCCAAGAGGTTGTTACGGATATGGCCCAGATGCAGGGGCTTGTTGGTGTTCGGCGAGGAATACTCCACCACTACCGGCTTGCCAGCGACCTCCTTACGGCCAAAGTTCTCCTTTTGATGATTCTCACGGAAAAAGTCAAGCCAGTATTGATCAGAAATCAGGATGTTCAGGAAGCCTTTCACCACATTGAATCGGGCGATCATGGGGGATTCCTTCATCATCTCAGCACCCATCTCATTGGCCAGTTGCTCAGGATTGCGGCCCGCCAGTTTCCCGAAGGGGAAGACCACCACGGTGAGATCGCCTTCGAATTCGGGCCTTGTCTTCTGGAAATTGACCTGTTGAGCATTGGGTTCTTGTCCGTATAAAGTCTTGAACGACTTGATAAACAGTTGTTTAAGGATTTCTTCTAACATAACTGCAAAATTTTATTCTAAGTGCAAAATTATGAAAATTTGTTATATTTTTGCCGCGAAAACAAATCAATCTAATAAAAGTTTCTATGAAAAAATTCGCATTAATCGCTCTGCTGCTCTCCATGATGACGATCAGCGCCCAAGCCCAATGGTTTGACTTCTCACAAAACATGAACCGCGCCGTGGTCGGCATCAACACTGGGCTAGTGGGTTACAAGAATGTTGGTGATCTCGCTGTGGGCGAGACCTGGAATTTTGCCGATGTCGGAGTGGGCATCAGCGTTGCCATTGCTGGCGTATATGTCGATTTCGTTTATGTCAGCCCGGACCACCGTTTCGACAGCCACATCGTTATGGGCAACTGGGATGACCACTCTGCTTTGACCATCAATGCCGGTTATCAGATACCCATTTATGGCGACTACGTTTTCATCACCCCTATGATTGGTTTGGCTCGTGTCACCACAGGTTACACCGAGGGCAACAATATTGGCATTGATGCCGAGTCGCAATCCATTTACCACAAGTACACCGCAACCTGGCACCGCAACGATTTCAACTATGGTGCAGGCCTCACCGTGGTGCCTTGCAAATGGTTTGAAATCAACGCCACTTGTACCGCTCATGCAGCCACTGCAGGCATTGCCTTCAATCTTATGAACTACCAATATTAATTTTTTTTCAGAAAAAACGCCCTTTTTGAAAAAAGTACTTATCTTTGCATTCCGATGATGTACAAAAAAGTGTCACCGGAAAGCATAATAAAAGGAATCGAGACGGTTGCTATTTAGCGACCGTCTTTTTTTTGACAATCAACAAATTAAATATAATAAGCAATGTCCATTTCACTAAAAAACCGCAGTCTGATCTCCATCAGCGACTACAGTCCTGAGGAGATTTGCCACGTGCTCGACATCGCTGAGGATTTTGAGAGGAATCCCCATCAGAACCTACTCAACGGGCGCATCATTGCCTCGTTGTTCTTCGAGCCCTCCACCCGTACGCGCTTGAGTTTCGAGACCGCCATCCAACTATTGGGCGGCAATGTCATCGGCTTCAGTAGCACTTCAGGCACCAGTGTGCAGAAAGGCGAGTCGCTGGCCGACACCATCACCATGGTGGCCAGCTATGCTGACCTCATCGTGATGCGTAACCCCATCGACGGCTCTGCCCGTCTTGCCTCCGAGGTCTCCAAAGTGCCAATCATCAATGCCGGCGACGGCTCCAACCAGCACCCCACCCAGTGTATGCTCGACCTTTACAGCATTCGCAAGACCCAAGGCACCCTCGAGAATCTGGAGATCACCTTAGTGGGTGACCTGAAGTATGGCCGCACAGTGCATAGCCTAGTGGAGGCCATGAGCCACTTCAACGCCAAGTTCAACCTGGTGTCGCCTGTAGAGTTGAAGCTGCCGAGAACTGTGAAACAACACATCAAGGACGCCCATCTCGAATACGAGCAGTTCACTGAACTGGAGGAGGTCATCCCCCACTCCGACATCATCTACATGACCCGTGTGCAGCGTGAGCGTTTCCCCGATCCGTTGGAATACGAGAAGGTGAAAAACTCTTACGTGTTGCGCAACGCCATGCTGGCCAACGCCAAGCCCAATTGCCGCGTGTTGCACCCGCTGCCGCGCGTCAACGAGATTCACGTGGATGTGGACGCTAATCCGAAGGCCTATTACTTCCAGCAGGCACAGAATGGCGTTTACGCACGTCAGGCACTTATCGCAGCTATCTTAGGACTTAAATAAAGTGAAGAGTGAAAAGTTAAAAGTGAAAAGTTATGGAAAAGAGAAAAGAACTGATCGTTTCCGCCATTGAGAATGGCACGGTCATCGACCATATCCCCGCCGACAAAGTGTTCCAGGTGGTCAGAATCTTGGGCTTGGACAAGATAAGCAACCCCGTGTATCTCGGCATCAACGTGGAGAGCAAGAAATACGGCACCAAAGGCTTCGTAAAAGTATCCGACAAATACTTCGACCCGGAAGACTTGAACAAGATTGCCTTGGTGGCCCCTACTGCCTCCATCATCGAGATCAAGGACTTCGAGGTGGTCCGCAAGCAAACCGTCACCATCCCCGAGCGCATCGCCCATATCGTGAAATGCTTCAACCCGAACTGCGTCACCAACAAGGAGCACGACATCCCCACCAAGTTCCGTGTGAAGTATGTGGACGGCAAGCTCCGCCTGATTTGCCACTACTGCGAGAAGTACACCTCAGAAGAGAACATCGAGTTCATTTAATCTTCGTTCGCCATGAAAAAGCTTCTCTGGATTATCGTGTGTGTTGTTGTGTTTGCTCTAATTTGGAGTATTGCAAAATACAATGGTTTTGTAAAAAAAGAAGAGAAAATCACCCAAGCCTGGTCACAGGTGGAGAACGTCTACCAGCGGCGCATGGACCTGGTGCCTAACCTCATCGCTGTGGTGAAGACCTATTCCGACTATGAGAGCCAGACACTCATCGAGGTAGTGGAGGCCCGGGCCAAGCAGGCATCGGCCATCGTACTTCAACCAGAGGGGATAACGCAAGAGCAGCTGTCGGGCTTCGACAACGCCCAACAGCTGCTCGGCGACGCCGTCAACGACGTCATTGTTTCCATTGAGAACTACCCCGACCTGAAAGCCATTGAGGCTTACCAGACCTTTTTAGCCCAGTATACTGGCTGCGAGAACCGCATCTATGTAGAGCGCACACGCTTCAATGAGGCAGTGCAGGAGTACAACAAATCGGTCCGCAGTTTCCCCGGCAGCATCATTGCCGACCAGTTCGGGTTTGAACCACAACCCTACTTCAATTAAGCTTGCGCTTTCGGGCCCATCGTGAACGGGGGGATCATTTCGTTATTGACCTCCTTGATGGCACCAAAATTCGACTCGTATTTGCTGATATTTTCGGCCAAGGCTTTGTAGAGGCGCTTGGCGTGCTGAGGGGTCATCACGATTCTCGACTTGACTTTGGCTTTGGGAGCACCCGGCATGAGGCTCACAAAATCCAGAACAAACTCAGTAGGAGAATGGGTGATGATGGCCAGGTTGGAATAGATGCCTCCAGCGATATCATCGGTCAATTCGATGTTGATTTGATTCTTTTGTTTTTCGTCCATACTATTGTTTTTTGACTGGTTAAAAAAAGTAGAGACGCAAAACATTGCGTCTCTACATTCATTCGACGATAGGATTATTCGGCCAAAACGGCACCTTGTTCCTTCAGTCTTTCGTATTCCTCCCGTGAAGCTACGATCAGGTCGTCGTACTCGCGGAGGCCAGTACCGGCAGGAATCTTATGACCGACGATGACGTTCTCCTTCATGCCAAGCAGATAGTCTGTCTTGGCGCTGATGGCGGCGTTCGTCAGCACCTTGGTGGTCTCCTGGAAGGAGGCAGCCGACATGAAGCTGTCGGTTTGCAGAGCGGCGCGGGTGATACCCTGGAGCACCTGCTTGGCCGTAGCCGGCACGGTGGGACGGGTCTCAACCAACTTGAGGTCCTTACGTTTCAGCAAGGAGTTTTCATCGCGCAGACGCATGGCCGACACGATCTGACCGACGGAGAGGGTCTCAGAGTCACCAGAATTGGTGACGACCATCTTGCCGTAGATCTCGTCATTTTCCTCTTGGAAGGTCAGCTTGTTCACCAGATCGCCCTGAAGGAAGCGAGTGTCGCCAGGTTCACTGATCTCCACCTTACGCATCATCTGACGCACGATGACCTCGAAGTGCTTATCGTTGATCGTCACACCTTGTGAGCGGTACACGCTCTGGACTTCGTTGACGATGTATTCCTGCACCTTCATGGGTCCCATGATGTCGAGGATGCTGGTAGGCGTGATGGCACCATTCGACAAGGGTTGGCCAGCCTTCACATAGTCTTTCTCCTGAGCCAAGATCTGCTTGGATGTAGGCACCAAGTAGCGTTTTTGTTCGCCCGTCTTGGAGGTGATGACAATCACACGGTTGCCACGCTTGAGCTTTTGCTCGAGACTGACGGTACCGTCGATTTCGGACACCACTGCCGGGTCGGAAGGATTACGAGCCTCGAACAGTTCGGTGACACGCGGTAGACCGCCGGTAATATCGCCGCCGCCTGAGACGTTACGCGGAATACGGACCAACTGGTCACCAGCTTTGATCTCTTCGTTATCAGTGACCACGACGTGAGCGTCAACCGGCAAGTCGTACACTGCCAGCACTTCGCCGTTCTTGTCGACAACCTCGATTTGCGGGTTCTTAGCGCCGCGCTTACCTTCGATGATAACACGCTCGCTAAAACCAGTCTCGGCGATGGTCTCACTATGATAGGTGACACCCTCGACCAAATTCACCAAACGCACCATACCGGCGTATTCCGAAATGATAGTGGCGTTGTAGGGGTCCCATTCGAAGATTTTGTCGCCTTTGCTAACCTCAGCGCCGTTTTCAAAGTACAACTTGGCAGCGTAAGGAATATTCACGGTCATCAGGACGACACCGGTGTTCTTGTCGCGGAGTTTCATCTCTGCGGAACGGCCGATTACGATCTGGCATTTCACGCCGTCGCGGACGGCCTCTACGGAGCGGAGTTCATCGATTTCGAGCACACCGTCGTACTTGGCTTCGGTGCTGTTCTCCACGAGGTTCTTCGAGGCCTTACCACCTTGGTGGAAGGTACGCAGGGTCAGCTGGGTACCAGGCTCACCGATGGATTGTGCGGCGATGACACCCACAGCCTCACCTTTCTGTACCAGTTTGCCAGAGGCCAGGTTTCGGCCGTAGCAGTTGGCGCACACACCATGTTTGGCCTCACAAGTCAACACAGAACGGATTTCGACGCTTTCGATGGCCGACTCGTCGATCATCTCGGCAAGTTCTTCGTTGATTTCCTCACCACCGGCAACGATCAGTTCACCAGTCAGAGGGTTGAAGATATCATGCAAAGCCACACGGCCCAGGATGCGGTCATACAACAAGGAGTGTTTGCCGGGTTCCTTGGGTTCCTCACCGCGCGAGACAGTCAAGCCACGGAGGGTGCCGCAGTCCTTGCAGGTAATGATGACATCATGAGCGACGTCGACCAGACGACGCGTCAGATAACCAGCGTCAGCGGTCTTCAGAGCGGTATCGGCCAGACCCTTACGGGCACCGTGGGTAGAGATGAAGTACTCCAACACGGAAAGGCCTTCCTGGAAGTTCGAAAGAATGGGGTTCTCGATGATCTCAGCGCCGCCGGAGCCTGCCTTCATAGGCTTGGCCATCAAGCCTCTCATACCGCAAAGTTGCGATACCTGAGCCTCGGAACCACGAGCACCGGAGTGCAGCATCATGTATACAGGATTGAAGCCTTGGTCGTCAGATGACAGGATCTCCATCACATTCTTGGTCAGGCGGGTGTTGACATCGGTCCAGAGGTCGACAATCTGATTGTAACGCTCGTTGGGGCCCATGAAGCCCATCTTTTCGTATTCGCGGATCTCAGCAGCCTTGGCGTTGGCATCGGCGATAAGGGTTTCCTTCGCTGCAGGTACCAACACGTTGCCAAGGTTGAACGACAGACCGCCTTTATAAGCCATGTAATAACCCATGTTCTTGATATCGTCCAAGAATTTGGTGGTCACGGCAGTGCCGAGCAGACGTACCATCTCACCGACGATGCCGCGGAACGACTTCTTGGTCAACAGTTGGTTGATGTAGCCGTAACCTTCAGGAACCACTTGGTTGAAAATGACACGGCCCACGGTGGTCTCGATCTTTTTGGTAACGATTTCACCTTTTTCGCGCACTTTCACACGACAGTTGATTACGGCGTGCATATCGACGCGGCGCTCATTGTGGGCGATAATCACTTCCTCGGGCGAGTAGAACGACATACCTTCACCTTTCACGATGTGGTCGGGCGTGCTCTTACGAGGCTTGGTGATATAGTACAGGCCCAACACCATGTCTTGTGAAGGCAAGGTGATAGGGGCACCGTTAGAAGGATTCAGGATGTTGTGCGAGGCCAGCATCAGGATCTGAGCCTCCAGCACGGCGGCGTTGCCCAGCGGTACGTGGACAGCCATCTGGTCACCGTCGAAGTCAGCGTTGAATGCCGTACAGACGAGGGGGTGCAGACGGATGGCTTTACCTTCGACCAGCTTGGGTTGGAAAGCTTGGATACCCAGACGGTGCAGTGTAGGAGCACGGTTCAGGAGGATCGGGTGACCCTTCAGGATGTTCTCCAGGATGTCCCACACGACGGGTTCCTTGCGGTCGACGATCTTCTTGGCCGATTTCACGGTCTTCACGATACCGCGTTCAATCATCTTGCGGATGACAAACGGCTTGAAGAGTTCGGCGGCCATGTCTTTCGGCAGACCACATTCGTTCATGTTGAGGTCGGGACCGACCACGATGACGGAACGGCCAGAGTAGTCGACACGTTTACCCAGCAAGTTCTGACGGAAACGGCCCTGCTTACCTTTCAGGCTGTCGCTCAACGACTTCAGCGGGCGGTTCGAGTCAGTCTTGACGGCGCTCGACTTGCGTGAGTTGTCGAAGAGGGAGTCGACAGCCTCTTGCAGCATACGTTTCTCGTTACGCATGATGACATCGGGGGCGTTGATCTCGATGAGGCGTTTCAGACGGTTGTTGCGGATGATGACACGACGATAGAGGTCGTTGAGGTCGGAGGTGGCGAAACGGCCGCCGTCCAACGGGACGAGAGGACGCAACTCAGGTGGGATAACAGGAACGATCTTCACAATCATCCATTCAGGGCGGTTTTCCATGTGCCTGTTGGCCTCACGGAAAGCCTCAAAGATCTGAAGGCGTTTCAGTGCATCCTGTCTGCGTTGTTGGGGAGTCTTCTCATCATTGGCCTTGTCGCGGAGCTGATATGACTCCTTGTCGAGATCCAACTTGGTCAGGAGGTCGTAGACGGCCTCGGCGCCCATCTTGGCGATGAACTTGTTCGGGTCATCGTCAGGAAGGTACTGGTTTTCGATGGGCAGAGTCTCAAGCAGGTTGAGATACTCCTCTTCGGAGAGTAATTCCTTGAACTGGACAGTACGTCCATCGCTGTCGTTCGGGATGGCGGCGCCATCGAGGGCACCGGCTTGGATCACCACGTAACGTTCGTAGTAGATGATTGAATCGAGCTTCTTGGAGGGGATGCCCAGCAGAGCACCGATCTTGTTGGGGAGTGAGCGGAAAAACCAGATGTGGGCTACTGGAACAACGAGTTGGATATGACCCATGCGTTCGCGGCGCACTTTCTTCTCGGTGACTTCCACACCACAGTGGTCGCACTTGATGCCTCTATAGCGGATGCGTTTGTACTTACCGCAGTGGCACTCCCAGTCCTTGACAGGACCGAAGATCTTCTCACAGAAAAGACCGTCGCGTTCAGGCTTATAGGTACGGTAGTTGATGGTTTCCGGTTTCAGCACCTCACCGTAGGAACGGGCAAGGATGGATTCGGGAGACGCAAGGCTTACCGTAATACTGGCAAAGTTGCTATTGATTGTGTTATTGACCATATATTGCTCTTCTGTTTAATTCAAGACATTACCATCTTTATCTTTAAAGGTCACTTCAAGGCCGAGGCCACGGAGTTCGTGAATCAAGACGTTGAAGGATTCGGGAGTACCCGGCACTGGCATGTTGTCGCCCTTGACGATGGCTTCGTAGGCTTTGGCACGACCCACCACGTCATCGGACTTAACGGTCAGGATTTCCTGAAGCACGTTGCTTGCGCCGAAGGCTTCTAGGGCCCAGACCTCCATCTCACCGAAGCGCTGGCCGCCAAACTGGGCTTTACCGCCAAGAGGCTGCTGGGTAATCAGTGAGTAAGGTCCGATGGAACGGGCATGCATCTTGTCGTCTACCATGTGGTGCAACTTCAGCATGTAGATGTAGCCCACAGTGGCAGGTTGGTCGAAAGGTTCGCCTGTCTCACCGTCGTAGAGTTGGATACGGCCGTTCTTTGGAAGACCGGCTTTCTCCATTAGATCATTGATCTGTTCGAGAGAGGCGCCGTCGAAGATCGGGGTGGCGAACTTCAGTCCGAGTTCGTGACCTGCCCAGCCCAGCACGGTTTCGTAGATCTGGCCCAGGTTCATACGAGAAGGCACGCCCAGAGGGTTCAACACAATGTCGACAGGAGTGCCGTCGGCGAGGAAGGGCATATCCTCGGCGCGCACGATGCGCGACACGATACCCTTGTTACCGTGACGACCAGCCATCTTGTCACCGATCATCAGCTTGCGCTTCTTGGCGACGTAGACCTTGGCCATCTGGATGATGCCGTTGGGAAGCTCGTCGCCGACGCTGGCCACGTACTTCTCGCGGTTGTACTTGCCTTGTACTTCCTTAAACTTGACAGTATAGTTGTCGATCAAGGTAGCCACCATCTCGTTCTTCTTCTCGTCGCTGGTCCAATTGTGCGGGTTGACGACCGAGTAGTCAAGCTCCATCAGGGTCTTTTGTGCGAACTTAACGCGCTTGGGAATGAGTTGTTCCTTAAAGTTGTTGTAGACACCAGCCGAGGTGGTTCCGTTGAGAATGATCATCAGCTTCTCCACCAGCTTTTTCTTCAGGTCATCGAGTTCAACCTTGGCGGCAGCGTCGATTCTAGCTGCATCTTCCTTATCCTTGGCTCTCGACTTGCGGTCTTTTTGGGTTCTGGAGAAGAGGCGTTTGCCAATCACCACGCCCTTCATGGAGGGGCCTGCCTTCAGGGAGGCGTTCTTCACGTCGCCCGCTTTGTCGCCGAAGATGGCGCGCAGCAGTTTCTCCTCCGGGGTAGGATCGCTCTCACCCTTAGGTGTGATCTTACCGATAAGGATGTCGCCTTCGTTGACTTCGGCGCCCACGCGAATCAAGCCGTGTTCGTCGAGGTCTTTGGTAGCGTCGGCACTGACGTTTGGAATATCGTTGGTCAGTTCCTCAAGACCGCGCTTGGTGTCGCGCACCTCGAGGGTGAACTCCTCAACGTGGATGGAGGTAAAGAGGTCTTCCTTGACGATACGTTCAGAAATCACGATAGCATCCTCGTAGTTGTAACCTTTCCAGGGCATGAAGGCCACCTTCAGGTTACGGCCGAGGGCCAGATCACCGTTCTGCGTGCCGTAACCTTGGGTGATGATATCACCTTTATGGACGCGCTGGCCGCGGCGGACCGTAGGCTTAATGTTGATGCTGGTGTTCTGGTTGGTTCTGGCGTACTTGGTCAGATAGTAGGTCTTATAGTCATCGTCCATGCTTACCAGGCGTTCCTCTTCGGAGCGGTCGTACTTGATCGTGATCTTGGTAGAGTCGACGAAGACGACTTCACCTTCGCCCTCTGCGGCGATAAGAACGCGTGAGTCCTTGGCAACAAAGCGTTCGATACCGGTACCGACGATGGGGGCTTCGGGGTTCATCAGAGGCACAGCCTGACGCATCATGTTCGATCCCATCAGGGCGCGGTTGGCGTCATCGTGCTCCAGGAATGGAATCAATGAGGCGGCGATGGAGGCGATCTGGTTGGGACCGACGTCGATGAGTTCAATCTCATCGGGGGTCACAATAGGATAATCGGCCACCTTACGGGCTTTGATGTATTGTTCGGTGAAATGACCATTGTCGTCCATGGGCGTGGTGGCCTGGGCGATGATCTTGTTCTCTTCTTCCTCGGCGGTGAGGTAGAGCGGACCCTGGTTGAAGTCGACGGTGCCATTCTTCACTTCGCGATACGGTGTCTCGATGAAGCCGAGGCTGTTGATCTTAGCGAAGACGCAGAGAGAGGAGATCAGACCGATGTTAGGACCTTCAGGGGTTTCGATGGTGCACAGACGGCCGTAGTGGGTATAGTGCACGTCACGTACCTCAAAGCCAGCGCGTTCACGCGACAGACCGCCAGGGCCCAGGGCGGAGATACGGCGTTTGTGCGTCACTTCCGACAGTGGGTTGGTTTGGTCCATAAACTGCGACAGTTGGTTGGTCCCGAAGAACGAGTTGATTACGGAAGACAAGGTCTTGGCGTTGATCAGGTCCATTGGGGTGAACACTTCGTTGTCGCGGACGTTCATGCGTTCGCGGATGGTACGGGCCATACGGTTGAGGCCGACGCCGAACTGGGCGTAGAGTTGTTCGCCCACAGTACGGATACGGCGGTTGCTCAAGTGGTCGATATCGTCGACTTCGGCTTTGCCGCTGAGCATCTCCACCAAGTACTTGATGATGGCGATGATGTCTTCCTTGGTCAGGACGCGGATTTCCGGGTCGATATCGAGATTGAGTTTACGGTTGATGCGGTAACGTCCAACGAGACCGAGGTCGTATCGTTTGTCGGAGAAGAAGAGTTTCTCGATGATGCCGCGGGCGGTTTCCTCATCGGGCGGTTCGGCGCTACGGAGCAGGCGATAGATATATGCGACGGCTTCCTTTTCGGAGTTGCACGTGTCTTTGTTGATGGTGTTGAGGATTACGGAGAAGTCGGAGGTGTGGCCTTCTTCGTCCACTTCTTCTTCGCGGTGCAGGAAGATAGTCTTGGTGCCTGAATCGATGATTTTCTGGATATGTTCTTCTTCCAGGACGGTCTCGCGTTCGATGATAACATCGTTACGTTCGATGGAGACGCATTCGCCGGTATCTTCGTTGACAAAGTCCTCAAAGTAGGAGTGCAGCACACGGGCGGCGAGTTTTCGGCCAAGCACGCGCTTGAGGCTGGTTTTGTTGACCTTTACTTCTTCGGTAAGGTTGAAGATTTCAAGGATTTCCTTGTCGGAGTCATAGCCGATGGCGCGGAGGAGCGTGGTAATGGGTAATTTCTTTTTACGGTCGATGTAGGCGTACATCACGTCATTGACATCGGTCGAGAACTCCATCCATGATCCTTTGAAGGGGATGATACGGGCCGAGTACAATGTCTTGCCGTTGGTGTGTTGGCTTTGTCCGAAGAACACACCAGGTGAGCGGTGCAGTTGTGACACCACAACGCGTTCGGCGCCGTTGATCACGAAGGTGCCTCTGGGGGTCATGTAGGGAATCATGCCCAGGTAGACGTCCTGGTCAACGGTTTTGAAGTCTTCATTGTCTTCATCCGTGCACGAAAGTCTCAATTTGGCTTTGAGCGGTACGCTGAAGGTGAGGCCGCGTTCGATGCACTCCTCGATGCTGTAGCGAGGGGCGTCGATGTAATAATCGAGGAATTCGAGGATGAAATTGTTTCTCGCGTCGGTAATGGGGAAGTTTTCGGAGAACACCTTGTAGAGGCCTTCGTTCTTACGGTTGTCAGGATTGGTTTCCAGTTGGAAGAAATCCTTGAACGATTGCAGTTGAATATCGAGGAAGTCGGGATATTCGAAAGGTTTCTTAATGGACGCGAAGCTGATTCTTTCGGTTGTTGTTGCCAAGGTATTAAGGTTTTAGGTGTGTGAAGAGAAAATAAAGAACGGGGAAAACAAGAAGAGAAATCTCAGAGCGAAAAAACGGCACAAACCTCAGTCCCCAATATAACTTGGGACTGAGGTTGAATGCCACGTTTTTGTGCGGGAAAAAGATCCTTCTTATTTAATTTCGACCTCTGCACCTGCTTCTTCGAGTTGGGCTTTGAGTGCATTGGCTTCGTCTTTGCTCACACCTTCCTTGATAGCCTTAGGAGCTGCATCGACGAGTTCCTTGGCTTCCTTCAGGCCGAGGCTTGTGAGTTCCTTCACAAGTTTCACAACGCCCAACTTAGCGGCGCCGGCTGATTTCAGGATGACATCGAAAGAAGTTTTCTCTTCAGCAGCGGCGGCGGCACCACCAGCGGCGGGAGCGGCGACTGCGACAGCAGCAGCGGCGGGTTCGATACCGTATTCTTCTTTCAGGATGGTAGCGAGTTCGTTCACTTCCTTCACGGTAAGATTCACTAATTGTTCAGCAAAAGCTTTAAGATCTGCC
>JAILBC010000046.1 GCA_024681295.1 Bacteroidales bacterium | reverse complement strand
AGCTTCTTGGCTTGCTCCACGATGGCGCTGGGACTCATATAGAGGTCGCCACACGGCGAAAGCACCGTGTGCATGTGGAGGTCGGCCCGATAACTCTTGAGTTCCATGGTAGAAGCCAGAAGTCAGAAGTCAGAAGTCAGAAGGTCAAAGGATTCTGTCTTCTGTCTCCTGTCTTCTTAATTCTTGAGAAGGTTGTACACTAAGCCAGCAATCTCGTAGGTGGGAAGGTTGGTTTGAAGAATAGGTAGGTCTTCCTCGTTGCTCTGCTCGATGGTCTCGTCGTTGGGCACGAGGTTCTTCACCAGGATGATGCAGGCCATCTCTTTCAATGAGGCCACGGCCATCACGTTCTTATGCGTCTGGAGGGTGATCCAGATGTTGCCTTCCATGGCGTTGCCCATTACGTCGCTGAGCAGGTCCGATATATAGCATCCGTCAATTTCGCGGTCCAGGCCATTGGCGCCGGAGAGGACTTTTAGTCCGAGTTTGTCTACAAGTTCTTGTACTTTCATTTCATGATAGATTTAAGTAAGCGCAAAGTTAAGAAATATGTTTGAAAATTGGAATGGATTCTACCCGAAAAACTTCTTGATCTCTCCAGCGAAGGCCTGTTCGACCTCCTTACCGTCGCGGGTCTTGGCCAAGCCGGCACGACCAGTCTCCTTGTAGTCGATGTGAAGGCGTTGTCCGACCTCCTTCATCACCAGCATCACCTCATCAGGCGATACGAACGACTTCACGCCGCTGAGGGCCATCATGGCCGCGCTGATGGCTTGAGTAGCGTACATGCCGTTGCGCTTCACGCAAGGCACCTCCACCAGCCCAGCCACGGGGTCGCAGATGAGCCCCAACACATTCTTGATGGCGATGGTGAAGGCCTCCACCATCTGTTCGGGTGTGCCGCCTTCGAGATAGGCGAGGGCAGCGGCAGCCATGGCCGAAGCGGCCCCGATCTCGGCCTGACAGCCGTAGTCGGCACCTGCTGTGGAGACATCGTCGAATAGGATCATCCCGAAGAAGCCTGCCACCATCAAGGCTTCACTTAACCGTTTTTGCGTGGGATGACATAACTCGTCGTAAGCTTTCAAAACGCCCGGAAGGATACCGCAGGAACCTGCTGTCGGACAGGCGACGATCAACCCCGACTTGGCGTTGATCTCGTTCACCGCCACGGCATAGGCGATGGCGCGACCGAAGAGATTGTTGAAGAGTTCGTGCTTGCCCACATAGTCCTCAAGCATGGAGGCGTTTTGGCCACTGAGCTTGAACAGGGAGAGCGACTTGCTCTGCAGTCCTTGCTCCACCGAGCCGACCATCACTTTCCAGTAACGCTCCATTTTGTCGTAAATGGCTTCGCGTGTGGTGTTCTGCAGCGAGGTCTCGGTGGTCACAATCACATCGATTAAGTCCTTGTCTTTGATATAGCGCAGCAGTTCCTCGAAGCTGTTGAACGGGATTTTGGGTGGGTTGGGGAAGGCGTCATCGTTGAAGATTTTCGCCACGGTGGGGCAGCGAGCGTTGGTCTCGTCGCAGGGCTCCAGCTTGCCGTCTACCAGACGCATGTCCATCTTCCCGTCGAGGGGTTGGCGTAACAGCCCGTCGAAGAAACGGATTTCGATGTTGCCGCCGCCGATGGAGAAGCCGGTGATGGAATGGTGGCCTTTGTCGGTGGTGAAGTTGATTTCGGCGATGTTGTTTCCTTTCTGTCGGGCGTATTTCTGTTCCTCTTCCTGGCTGCCGCGTTTGTAGCCGTCGAAGACGATGTGTTGGCCGTTGATGGTGAAGCCGTTTTGGTGCAGGTATTGCGGGTCGCCGTGTGCGAGGAGTTCAGGGTCGTCGGTGGCGTAGCCCGAGAGGCCTCCGCCGAGGGCGTGTGGGGTCTTGTGGGCCACGCCAGTATCGCGGAACGAGCCGTAGAGCTTCACTTCGAGGCTCTCGACCTTTTCGCCAGAGGCGATGACGGCCTCGATGAGGTGGCGAGCGTAAAGACCGATGCGGCTGGCTCCTGCGGTGTGTGAGCTAGAAGGTCCCACCATGGCAGGTCCCACCAGGTCGAAGATGCTCATTGCCTTCAAACGGGGCTTGATATATCGCAGGAAGTCCTCGCTCATCGACTGCCATGCCTCGTCGCTCACCGCCTCGGTGAAAAACAGGCTGACATCGAAAAGCGACTGGATCACTGGGTGACCAGTGGAGAGGGCTTGGGCGATTTCAATATCGGTGATGGGAAGACGATGCGCATAGATGTTCTCCAACAAGTTGGGAATTAGGTTGTAGTGAGACACGTTGGCGCAAAGAAGATGCAATTGCTTGTGGTTGAAAGGCGAACGCTCAATCCAGACGTTTTGTCTGAGATTCGCGTTCTCGTCGAGAAGCTGGTCCTTGGCCTGTTCGAAGTCGAGATGGTAGCCTGTCTGGCTGGTATCCGACAGGGTGATGATGAGTGTGTCATCGTACAGGTTGGGATGGATGGAATAGTAGCATTGC
>JAILBC010000028.1 GCA_024681295.1 Bacteroidales bacterium | reverse complement strand
GGTCGGCATCTGTCACTCGTTTGCTGACGATGGACGTTGCATCTCACTCCTCAAGGTGATGCTGACCAACAGCTGCATGTACGACTGCGCCTATTGTGTCAACCGTCGCTCCAACGACATCCCTCGAGCGACACTCTCTGTCACAGAGCTGGTGGACATCACGATGGAGTTTTACCGCCGCAATTACATCGAGGGGCTCTTCCTTTCCAGTGGTGTGGTGCGCAACCCCGACTATACCATGGAGCGTCTAGTGGCCATTGTTCGGAAACTGCGCACAGAGCATCGTTTCAATGGCTATATCCATCTGAAGAGCATTCCGGGTGCCTCTCAGGAACTGCTCAGCCAGGCAGGGCTGTATGCCGACCGCATGAGCGTGAACATTGAGATTCCAAAGGAGGAGTCGCTGAAACTGCTTGCTCCCGAGAAAGACCATCAGAGTGTGTTCCAGCCGATGAAACTCATCCAGCAAGGGGTGCTGGAGAACAAGGAGGACCGTCGCCGTTTCCATCATGCGCCGCGTTTTGTTCCGGCGGGACAATCCACCCAGATGATCGTTGGGGCGACCAAAGAGACCGATCGCGACATCCTCACCATGTCATCGATGCTCTATGGTCAGCCCACCATGCGGCGCGTGTATTATTCTGGTTACGTCAGCGTGAACACCTACGACTCGCGTCTGCCGGTGCTGAATCAGCCGCCCTTGGTTCGTGAGAACCGGCTTTATCAGGCCGACTGGCTGCTGCGTTTTTATCAGTTCAAGGTAGAGGAGATCGTGAACGACCAATATCCAGACTTGGATTTGGAGATTGACCCGAAGTTGTCGTGGGCGTTGCGTCATCCCGAGGTCTTTCCTGTGGACGTCAACACCGCTGACTATGAGATGTTGTTGAGGGTACCGGGCCTCGGTGTGAAGTCGGCGATGCTCATCGTGAACGCCCGTCGTTATGGTCGACTCACGTCTTATGACTTGAAGAAGATTGGTGTAGTGATGAAAAAAGCCAAGTATTTCATCACTTGTCATGAGCTTACTTCACCACTTCCAGGAACGATACTCGGTGTCAATGAGTTGCGTCCCGAACGCTTGCGCGCGATGCTGGTCTCACCACAGGAGCGCAAACTGGCTGAAAAAGAACAACAACTGACCCTTGACTTTGGCGTATGACGGTTTACACTTTTGACGGGACTTTGGACGGGTTATTGACGGCCGTTTTCGATGCCTTTGAGCGGCATGAGCAGCCGGAGCAGCTCTTGACCACAGGCGATGCCTTGCCGTTGTTTTGCGAGCAGCTCCATGAAGTGACGACCGATGAGGCTAAGGCTCGAAGGGTGTGGACAGGCTTGGAAAGGAGGCTCTCGCGCGAGGCATTGCACCTGATTTCGGTTAGCTGGCTCTCTGAGTTGCCAGAGCTGTACAATCCCTTGTTCAACTATGTATGCAAGACCTTCCGCCTGCCTCCTGGCGAGAAGAGCATTGAGCGCAACTTCGCCGATCCCGATGTGCTTGCCGTGACCAACATTGCCCGAAAGGTGCTTCACGAACAGCTCCGCATGAAACAGTTCATCCGTTTCCAGAAAGCCAAGGACGGCACCTATCTCGCAGTGGTCTCGCCAGACCACAATGTGCTGCCCCTCATCATCGAACATTTCCGCGACCGTTTCAACGACCAGCCCTGGCTCATCTACGATGCCAAGCGGCATTATGGTTATTATTATGAAGGTGCTGACAAGCCTATCCGAGTCACCTTTGAGGATGAAACCACCGTGCCTTTCAACCTCGCCGACGGCAAATTGAACGACGAGGTCTTGAGCAGCGATGACCATTTGATGCAGGAGCTATGGCGCACCTATTTCAAGGCCATCTGTATCCGTGAGCGCATGAATCCCCGCAAGCAGCTCAAGGACATGCCGCGAAGGTATTGGAAGTATATGACGGAGAAGCAGGGATGCATTGTTGATGGAAGTGGCAATCCATTCCAAAGATTTTGAGGAAATGGATTTTTTTCATGTTTAAAATTGTGAGGATTTGGAATTATGCCTGTTTGATGACAATGTTTTTGCGGTTTTCTCCGATTCCTGGGGAAATTACAACCCCATAGATATTCTCAATGCATTAAACCAAGATTCCCTCATGGCTATTTCATGATCTTTCTGCTCTCTAGATAGATTTGGATTGCTTTCGATGTCGCGTTTCATCTTTGCAATGCAAAACTCTAACGTCTCTTTTGCTTGGTCTTTGGTGATAAATCCGCCGCCAAACAAATTGAATAGGAATTGTGCCGTTCCCTGTGAGTGTGCTGCCATTTCAAATTGATGCATTAATGCTTTTTCGTTGTCGGTCATTTTTTTAATGGGTCGTTTCTCGGTTTTCAATTCTCAAAGTTACGACTTTTTCTCAATCTTCAGATGAATCCAATGATTGTGTCTCGGGAAAATATGTCTTGTTTAATAGCTGTAAAGTATTGATCGCTATTTTAAGAAAATCATCTACGATTTTTGGAAGTTCTTCATTGAATGTCTTGTCGCAGTTTTCATAAAACTTTTTTCTTCCATTAAATGAAGAGAAAGTTCCTGCTTCTGTAAAATCAGGGCAAGGAATAAAATCGATAATACTGTCACCATTTGTTTCAAACAAACGCAATTTTCAAAAACATTATCTCCAATTATTGTAACAGAGTCAGGAAAGCGAATGTTGTGTAATCCCCATATACCACGAAAAGCACTATCACAAATCAATTCTGTTCCGCGTTTTATTGAGTATGTTTCAAGTTTGCCGTTTTTGCATTTTAGCAGCATCTTCCCATCTTTGCTATAAACTACACCGTAATCGTCTTCAATACCTTTGATAATTTCGGCTTTAGTAACTTTTGTTGAAAGATTATTGACATATGCTTTCCTAACCACAAAACATAGTATGTTTGCTGTCCAATCATTTTGTTCGTCAAACTCGTATTTGTCAAATGACTTGTTATAATAGTTTTCTCCGTTTAACAACGAGCAGAATTGCTCCATCCTGCCATCTTTGTCAGGATAATTAAAATATGGCCCAACGCACACAAATTGGTTGTATCCTTTGGTTTGGCCTTTTAACAATTCTGCAAATTCTTTCATATCAAAATCCAAAATATCCAAAACATTGGAAAGGATATGCAGCGTGGGAATGTCTTCATCACAATAAATGTCAGTCTCATCTAATTCGTCAAAGGTTTTGTTTATGGTAACGATATCAGCATTGGGGAAGAACATAGAAGTATAAAGTGCAGCGCGTTTCAGACAGATTTCAGAAGGCTCAATCAAGGTGATGGTTTTAACTTGTTGCGTATAGTCATTATCGTGAAGATAATCCGCATAACACATAATGCCCAATGCCTGCCCGCAGCCGTAGTCAATAATATTGATTTCAGGTTGTTTTAAATACTCTTTAGGTAATTGATTGAAAGCATAATTCAGTTTGGCTTGGTGCATCTTTCCGAAGGCATAAAGATAAGCTGTCATCTGAGGCTCTTCATCCAATATGCCAAGTCCACGGTTCAAATTCTCGTATAGTATTTCTTGTAATGACTGAGGCATTATTTCACGCACGTCTTTTACAGCACGATCTCTAATCTTATTAAAGGTTAGAGTTCCCATGTATTTAAGCAATTGTGCGTATGGAGTGTTTTGCTCTATTATCATATCAATTCCCAGTTATCATTTCTCCAAATCTATTATTCTCGTGTTGTTTCCAATTTCTCACCGCCACTTCCTTGCTCGCATTAGCATAGCAATACTCACAAAGGTGAGGACAAGTGTTATACTCGCCAATGTCCTTGCTCACCATGCAGCCACAGAACTGCCGTTGGCCTTTGTCGCGGTTGTCGCGGTGCTTGATGATGGCCGGTTTTGGATTGAAGAGGTCGCCTTCGTTAATCTCCACACCGAGGAAATCCATCAGGGCCTTGTCGTGGTGGGCAAAGCGAATCATCAGGTCGTCATCCACGCATCGGTTGTGCTCCACGCCGTCGAGATGGGCCGCCTCGCCGCAAGTGGCCAAAGCGTAGTTCCAGCCTTTCTCTTTGTTCAACTCCACTAACCGTTTGGCAAACTCAACCATCTGCTCTGGCGACCATTCCATATAATTGATTTTGCTCTTTTCCAGGTTGGCTTTCACCTTTTTGTATGAAGCGATATCAGCAAAACTAAAAACTAGTTTTTCTGTGTAACCGTTCAGTTGGTCGCCGATGTTCTCCACTTTTCTCAACAAGTCGTCCATGCTGATTTGGTCGGTTAAAAGCAAAGGGTCGAAACGCCAAATCACACGGCCTTCACCTAATTGGACCACCAATCTTTTGAAGGTGTCAATCCTATGCTCCAAGGGTGGGACGCCTTTTTCCAAACCTTCTTTCTCGTAATCGTTGAGCGTATATTGGATGTAGCAGCCGATGTTTCTTTCCTTTAGTTCGTCCAAATGTTCGAGCAACGGCTCTGGGTTCTTCGACCAAAACACGATGAAGCGGCATTTTTCGTATGAAACGAAACTTTTTACGCCATTAAAAGGATTCGTCCAGGCGGAATAGCCCACCTTTAGCCGATGGAAGAACCAATCTGCATAGAACGCTGGTATGTCGGTGCTCCTACTTGCGGAGATGATCACGGGAGCCTGAGCGTCAGCCATCTCACCGTTATCTCGATGGATTTGTATCTTTTGCCATTGTGCCATGAAGTTTTACCCCCCTTTACCTAATTACAAAACAATTCAAGTATTTAATGGAATCCAAAGGTTAATAATCTTGTTACCAAAGCCAAAACAACGGCAACTGTGAAACTCATCATGGTCCCTAGTAAAACATATTCCGTTCGCTTAATTTCGTTTTTCTCTCTCAACTCTCCAAAACGAAATATTGATTTTGCTGCCATTAGGAATCCTATTGCTTCATAGCTACCAAGCAAAATAAATGTCATGACAAGTATTCTTTCAAAATACCCTATCCATCGCCCCGCCATTGGCAACGACATATCATCTGTTGTGAGGCCCCATTTTTTACTATTGAAAAAATGGGAAATCAATATAGACGTGGGCTTTAGTAGTGTCAGGTATCCAGATGAAATAACCCAAACGGAGAAATAGTCACAACTAACAGACGGAGCGGCTAAAGCAATGTAATAACCCAATAATAACAGGATCAAGACATGCACAAATTGATCCGCAACAAATAGAATTATTGAATCGGGTCGCTTTAGCAAGGCTTTTATTAAATCAATAATAAAATGTGATAAAAACACTATAAGGGGAATCCACCATAAAGACCATTGAGCAACAAAAACAAAGGCGACAACAGCATGTAAAAAAGCATGTATCAATTGAAACAACACTCCTTTGGCAGTCAAGATGTTTTTCTGCTCACAGAAAGCATCTGTTTGAAGAACAAAATCGCAAACCAAATGGGCAGTTATCAATTTCACCAAGACTATTTTAATAAGATTTATCATAAATCAGTTTATTAAATCGGTTTAAATAATTGATTATCAGATCAATTCTACAAGCTTTTAAAAGCTTGCTAACATTTTGAGGGGACATTCCCTTCTCCTTAGCGATCTGTCTTTGTGTGACATCATATAATAAATAGTCATAAATCACATCGGCCTGAATACGAGTCCAATGGGAGATTACATCATCAGCAAAGGGTGTGGATACAGCAAATTCCTCGTTGATGTTTTCCCATTTTGTTTTTATTGCAAGTCGTTCATTCCACATCTCATCCAACGTTCTTCCTGAATAGACAAAAGCATCCCCGTTAGATTTTGCCAATGAATCCGTTCGATATTGTATTCCGCCCACGCCAATTGCCATTCTTGCATCCCACACCAAAAAATTGTCTTTAGGTGTATTCCCATTTAAGGCTGCACGCAACAGAATGGCAACCAACAACGCTTTCTCTGGTTTTTCTACCAGAACCTGGAAAGCATCACCTCGAAAAAACTCTAATGGCAAAGAAACATTGAGCTCTTCTTTAATCTCTCCAACTGAACTTTCGATAATGTTTAACATGGTTCTTCTATGATTATCGTTTCCCAAAGTTGAACCAATAATATCACCGGTAATAACACTAACTATTTTCATCTTATACATTATTTCAACTGCAAAGATAAAATAAATTCTAAAATAAAAACCAAAAATGGTTGATTTTTAAAAATCAACTGAAAATAGTTGTTGAGAGTATATTGACATTGGCCATAAATGGGAAAAAATCCTTACCTTTGCCGCCAAATCAATCTCAAAATGAAACATACCTATTATCCGCAAGGCACCTGTAGCCAGGTGATCGAATTTGAAATCAACGACGGGGTCGTCCACAATGTGCAGTTCTATGGAGGCTGCGACGGCAACACACAAGGCGTGGGCCGCTTGGTGGAAGGCATGAAGGCGGATGAAGTCGTGCAACGGTTGGAAGGCATCCGCTGCGGCTTCAAGGCTACATCATGTCCGGATCAGTTGGCGAAGGCAATTCGTCAGGCGATGGGAGAGGAGTGACAAACAACCCGTCACGCTTCAACTCGGTCAATACCATTCTGATCTCTCCAAAGTCGAATTCATCGCCAAGCACGTCTTTGGCGGCACCTAACGATGGGTCTTCTGTTGATTCGAAATAGTCGCGGATGGTGTCGTAGTGTTCCTCGCTGACGAACTGTGTGGCATCATACAGATCCTTCTCAATGAATCTAGCCAAGTGACCGTAAATGGTAGAGATTTTCAGTCCGCGCTCCTTGGCGATTTGTTCGGGACTCAGCCCTTCCTCAATCATGTTTTTGGTGATTTCGTAGGTGCTGATTTTGGGCTCTTTGGGGGACTCTTTTTTGGACTCCTTCTGGGGCTCGTCAGAGGTGTCTTCAAGCGTTCCGAGATTAATCCCTTGCTGCCCTAAAGATCTCAAAATGATGTCGAGGATTTCGGCACCAAATTGCTTCACACGCTTGTCGCCCATGCCCTTGATGGCTTTGAGTTCGCGTAAGGTGACGGGCTGCTCTTTGGCGATGGTCTTAAGTGCTGTGGTGGGGACGATCCGATAGACTTCCACATCCAGCTCATCAGCCCTCTCTGCCCGCCAAGCGTGAAGCCGCTTATATAAAGAGTTTCCTTTCAGATCGTCCTTGATGGAGACTTTCGCTTTGGGCTTCTTCTCCGCCTCCAATACAGCTACTGCCTTGGCTCGCTGGTATTCCTTGATGCTAAAGCACTTGCAGCAGGTCTCCAAACAGCTTTGCTTGGTTTGAAGGTCTTCCTTGAACTGTCCCAGTGTCTCGGTGAGCAGCTCGTTGATGGCCTTGTTGTCGGTCTTGAAAGGGAGCTCGAAAAAGCCTTCGGTAAGCTTGTCGAGTTGCTCCTTGAAATAGACAGCGCCTTTGGTAAGGCGTTCCTGTAGCAAGGTGTTCTCCTCGCAGGAAGGCGCTTGGGCGTGAAGCTTGCGGACTTGTCCCTCAAACTTGGAACCGACACCGCAAAGGGTTTCTGGGAACTGGTTTCGCCGTTTCGAGAGGTCTTGGATCATGTCGGCATCAAACAAGGTGTTGTTGTCGTAGAGGATCTTCATCACTTTGCCGAAACCCTTGTAAAGACCGTAGAAGTCGATAAGTTCCAGCATCACCTCCAGCTCGTAGTCGTGGCGCAGTTGGTCGACTTTCTCTTGGGTAGGTTCCAGCTCGGGGATGTGGTCCACAAACTGGTTTACCGAGAAATCGTTCACCAAGGCGCTCGACGGGATGCGGGTCTTCAACACCAGTCCATCCAACGAGGTGCATCGGCTCAAAGCCACATACACCTGCCCGTGGGCGAAGGCTTGACCAGCGTCGATGATGAGCTTGTCGAAAGTCAATCCCTGGCTCTTGTGGATGGTGACGGCCCAAGCTAACCGCAGAGGGATCTGGGTGAAGCTGCCGATCTCGTTTTCTTCGATGTTTTGGTTCTCGGCGTTGATGCTGTATTCCATGTTTTGCCACGTGAGTTTCGACACGGTGAGGATTTCATCGCCGCATTGCACTTCCACCGTGCCTTGGTCTTCGTCGATGCCGACAACACGTCCGATCTTGCCGTTGAAGAAGGCCTTCTCGGGGCTGGGGTCGTTTTTGACGAACATCACCTGGGCACCGATTTTCAGTTCCAGTTCTTCCTTTGTAGGGAAGGTGTTTTCGGGGAAAGTGCCTTTGATGTCTGCATCGAAGAAAACGGATTGGGACGGAAGTGCTTCCAGTTTCGACTCGTTGATCTCGTCGGCTTGGTGGTTGTGGGTGGTCAAGGTGATATAACCCTCGTTGTCTTTAGGGCTGAAGTCGGGGAGATAGCGTTGGTTGAGGAGTTGCAGGCATTCGGCATCCATTCGGTTGTCACGCACCTTGTTGAGCAGGGTGATGAAGTCCTCGTCGTGTTGCCGATACACGTGATCGAGTTCCACGCAGAGGTAAGGCGTTTTTTGCAGGACGTGACTGCCGAAGAAATACACGTTGTTATAGTAGGGTGCAAGGATTTCCCATTCATCGGGCTTGGCCACAGGGGCCAGCTGATGTACGTCGCCAATCATCAGGAGCTGCACGCCGCCGAAGGGCTTCTGTGACCTTCTGGCCCGTCGTAAAACGGCGTCGATGGCATCGAGTACATCGGCCCGGACCATGCTGATTTCGTCGATGACAAGCAGGTCGAGGCTTCGGATGATGTTGAGTTTGCTCTTCCTTAGCTTTTGGTACTGAGAAGCCAAGGTCCTGGCATTGGGCTTGGAGGATTCATTTCCAGCAAACAGGCCTTCCTCTTCCGTGGGTTGGCTTGCCTTAGTGAGAGGTATTCCGTCTTCGGGGATCTGTGGCCCAAAGGGCAGTTGAAAGAAAGAGTGTATGGTCTGTCCCCCCGCATTGATGGCAGCTACTCCCGTAGGGGCGACCACCACCATACGTTTATAGGTCTTGGCGCGCAGGTTTCTCAAAAAAGTGGTCTTTCCGGTCCCCGCCCTTCCTGTCAGGAAGATATGCGAGTCGGTATAAAGCACCAATTCCTCTGCAAACTCAAGTTTCTGATTGGTAAAATATTCCTGCATTTCAATGAAAAACTTTCATTTTGCAAAGGTAATTGTTTTCGGCAACCGATAACTGCTTTTTGTCTCCATTTTCTTCAAAATCTCCTTGAAATCCTCGGGAAGCAGATTCCATTCGGTTAAGGCGATGTCGTCGGGGATCTCCTTGTAGAAGGCTTCGGCAATGCCGCCGGTGATGCAGGCGAGGGTGTCGCTATCGCCGCCAAGGGAGACGGCCAAACGGATGGCGGACTCGAAGTCGGTGCTGTCCAATCAGAAGTTTTACAAAAAAGAGGAAGACCAGTTTTTTTGGTCCTCCTCTTCGTTTTTGAAAAATAAGATAGCCTTAGGCTTCCATCAAGTCATAGAATTTCTGTTGGGTGTTCAACAGGATGTTCAGCAGGCGGGGGAAGATGTCGTCAAGTTCCGGGGTGCTGTCGAGCATGATCTCGGTCGATTCCCAGACGTAGTTGCTCTTGGTGACGGTCAGCTTGATCACCTTGGTGGTGTCGTTGATCTGGTTCATGGCCTCCAGGGCAGCCATACGATTGTCGTCGGTGACCTCGAAGATGGAGGGCATGGTCAGTTGGAAGAACTGCTCGTCGTTATCGTTGACGAAGAACAGGAAGTTGCGCATCTGGTACTTGAATTCGATGTTGCCGCGGTCGTCGTACTGGGGCATGAGGCCCTGGCTTTTCAGGTAGTTGAATACATTCTCTGAAGTTTTCATAGCTTGTTGTTTTATTTAGTTAATAATAAGGTGAGTTTATTTCTTGAATCCAATAGGCGGAAGGGCATTTCTGCGTTCGATGCCTTCCATCTGGTCGCGTATGAGGTCGTAGTTACGCAATGCCTCCGGGGTGACGGAGGGCTTGGTGTTGCGGATGGTCTCCTCGAGCATGGCCTGCGAGATCTTGGCGCGAGTGAAGGCAGCGGTCATGGCGGTGTCGTTCACAATGAAGGCGATGTCGCTGGCGATGTAGCCGTCGGTGAGGTCGGAGAGGTGGTCGAAATCCATGGCGTCAGCCTCGTAGGGCCTTCCTTTCAGGTAAATGGCGAACATCTCCTTGCGTGCGTCGTGGTCGGGCATAGGCACGTAGATGTGCTTGTCGAGACGACCGGTTCTGAGCACGGCGGGGTCAATCATGTCGGGACGGTTGGTGGTACCCACCACGAAGATGCCGCGTTTAGAGCAGTTGTTAAGCTGGGAGAGGAACTCGTTCACCTCGCCAGAGACGTAGGAACTGCCTGGGGCGGAACGGTTAGGCACAAAGGCGTCGAACTCGTCGAAGCAGAGCACCGTAGGTGCGTTGGCCTCGGCGGCTTTGAACAGCTTGCCGATCTTCTCCTGACTGCCGTGGACGTAGACGCTGGCGAGGTCGGATGACTTCACCAGAATAAAGCTGAATCCGGTCTGGTCGGCAAATTTCTCAGCAAAGAAGGTTTTGCCGCATCCGGGAGGGCCGTAGAGCAGCATGCCGTTGGGCGGTGTGAGTTTGTATTCTTCGGCCAGCTCCTTGTTTTGCAGCACGAAGATCACGGTCTTCTGCAACAAATCCTTGAGCTCCTGCATGCCGGCGATATCCTCGAAGCCGTGTCCTGTCCCTCTCTTAACCTCGATGTCGAGAGCGGTGAGATCCTCGTTCTGCTGATGGTCGGAGGCACTTGATTGGTTGGATCCGCCTTGCGACGGGCTAGAGGAGGAGTCAACCTTTTCGCCGCGGAGCTCGGCCTGCATCTCATTGACCGACTTGTAGCCGTCCATGATAGAGGGCGACAAGCCTTTCTTGATGACGTAACGTAGGGTCTCGTCGACTGGCAGCCCACTAACGTCGAGCGGATTGTCGAGACGGTGACGCTTCAACTTGAGCATTTTTTGGGCAAAAGGCATGTCGGCCGTGAAACTCATCTCCCACGGGGTCTTTCCTGTCAGCATGGTGTAAAGCACGGCGGTGGCGGCAAACAGGTCAGTGCGTTCGTCGAAGACACCGGCTGAGTTGGCACTGGCGCAGTACAAGGGGTCAAGGTCGGTAGTGTCGAACGGGATGGTGCCCTTGCAGGCGCGGGCGGCGTGACCCATGTCGATGATCTCGGGTGTGCCGTTCATGCTCTCCGAAAGCATGATATTGGCCGGAGTGATGTCGTTGTGGCAGATGTTGGTCTCATGGAGGGCTTTCAAACCATCGAGGATGCCGTTGAAGATGTCCATGGCCTTCTCTTGGGTGAAGACCCCTTCGCGGGCAATCTTATCAGCCAGTACCTCGCCAGTAAAATAAGTGGTAATCACATATTGGCATTCGCCGACGCTGCTGTTGTAGGTTCCGTGATTGATGTACGACACCAGGTTGCGGTGCTGTATCTTCTTAAGGAGCGCTATTTCAATCACTTCCTTGGTGGTTTTGTCGATAAGTTTCTCTGGGGTACGCTTCAAAACATACACCTTCAAGAAATAGGGGTTGTCGTTCTCGTTCACCACCTTGTAAGTCTCTGTGTACTCGTTCTGCTTAATGAGGTGCTGAACCGTGTAGTTGTTGATTTTGTTACCTGCTGAAAAAATACTCATATTATTATATTTTTTAATTCTATATTAATCTGCTACATCTGCGTTGCTCGAAAGATGATGATAATCATGCTTCTTCCATTTGATTCTTGAAATGATGGGGATGAGGATGGCGTTGATGACGATGCTGAAGAGGATGACGGAGAACACGACATTTCGGATGAAGAGTCCTGTCTCAATGTCGGGAATGAAAGCGATGGCCTGGGTCGCCAATACCGCCGCGGTCAATCCCTTGGGATCGATAGCCGACATATATTTCCGCTCTTTGTCGGAGATCATGTATTTCTTGGAGATGGCCAGCCGTACCACTGGGATGCGCAGAAGATAGAGCATCACAGTGCCCGCCAGACCGATGACGATGGGTCGCCAGGCGTTGAGCTGGATTGACATGCCGACGAAGACGAAGAAGAAGGTTTTGAGCAGCAGCACCAGTTCGCTGAAGAGCGAACGTTCCGTGTCGTTGAGGTTGGCGGGGCGCTTCTTGAACACCTTGTTGAGCATCGAGTCGTAGATGCCGTCGATGTTGGCCATGCCTATGCCGAAAGCCAGTGCCGCAATGGCGCCGCTGTAGCCCATCCACTCGTTGATGCCATAGATGATGAAAACGAAAGCAGGGGTGGTGAGCACCGAATACTTGATTTCACGCACCTTCTCCAAGATGAACGCCCAGAAGATGGAACCTAACAGCCCGATGAGCGTGGCCAGAATGAATGAGGAGAAGATGTTCCCGAAAATCATGCCAAACTCGACGTGCTGCGACTTGATGGCGTGCATCAAGGCCAGGGCCAGCACGATGCTGAACACGTTGCCGATGGCGGCCTCCAATATTAATATGGTGGCGCTTTTTTGCGACATGTTGAGCTGCCGCACCGTGGGGATGACCACTGCCGAGGCCGTTCCACCTAAGATACAGCCCAACATGAGACTCACTATGGGGTCGAGTTTCAGGACCAGCCAACCCACCAGCCAGACGGCTATTGCGGAGAAGACGAAGTTGGCAGCGGTCAACTTCAGCGAGGGTTTGAAAGAATCCTTTAAGTTATTGAAACTCAATTGAATACCACTCTCAAAAAGAATCAGCACCAAGGTAACGGCGGAGAGGATACTTCCCAAAAGGGATAGCTTCTCCGAATTGACCAGATGGGTGATGGGACCGAGAACCAGCCCGATGATGATAAGGAACAGCACATCGGGAATCCTACGCTTGCTGAAGATGGAACTGAACAGGTGCGCCGCAAAAATGAGCAGACCGATAATGGCGATGATCAGTCCGACCTTGCTGGACGAGAGTCCGCTGGGAAGAGTCTGCTGGAGGGTTTCTATGTGGTTGGCATTGTCCATGTATTATTCTTGGTCGAGGATTTCGGTGATGGAGGGGTCTTTCTTGGGTGAAAAACATCTTCTGTACATCCTGCTGAAGGCATTGTTATTCTCTAGGATGGGCACCAGGATGGAGGTGAAGATGATGCTGAACAGGATAACGGCAAACACGACGTTCTGGATGGTCTCGCCTCCGGCAATTCCCTTTTGGACGGGTACAGTAGCAAGTACGGCCGCTGCCAGTCCCTTGGGGACGATGCCCGACATGAACATTTTGTCTTCAATGGGTATGTCCACTTTCTTGCTGTGGACGGAGAGCATGACGATGGGGATGCGGAGCGCAAAGAGTACCACCGCGATGCCGAGGCCGATCAGGATGGGCAAGATCTGGTCGAGCTTGATGCTGACGCCGATATAGACGAAGAAGAAGGTCTTGAGCAGGAAGACGACTTCGCTGAAGAGTTGCTTCTCAGTGTCGTTGAGTTTGGCCGGCTTGTCCTTGAACATTTTCTTGATGATGATGCCGCTTTGGTACATGGAATCGATGTTGGCCATCCCAATACCGAAGGCTAGCGCGGCGATGGCACCGCTGAAGCCCAACCATTCGTTGAAGCCATAGACGATGAAGACAAAAGCCGGTGTGGTCAAGATGGAGTTCTTGACGTGACGTACCCGGTCAAGCACATACGACCAAAGGATGGCAGCAATCACACCGATGACAGTAGCCAGAATAAAGGATGAGAGAATCTCGCCGATGACTCTGCCGACGTTCATGGCGCCTGAGAGGATGGCCTGCATGAAGGCCCATGCGAAGACGATGCACAACACATCGCTGAAAGCCGACTCAAGGATGAGGATGGTACCTCCCTTCTCGCTGATCTTCAGTTGGCTCACCATGGGGATGACCACTGCCGACGAGGTGCCGCCGAGGATGGCACCCAGCATCAAGCTGGTGAGAAAGTCAACTTTGACAATTAGTCCCATCAAGGCTACCACGATGGTGGTGATGAAGAAATTGATCAGGGTGAGTCTCACCGTCCCACGGATGGAGTTGAGCAAGGTGTTGAAGTTCAACTCGGTACCACTCTGGAACAGGATGATAACCAGGGTGATGGTGGTGAATACACTGGCGACCGGGCCGAGGTCTTCAGGCTTTACCAGATGGAACACTGGACCAAGGATGAGGCCGATGATCATCAACAGCAGTACGTCAGGGATGCGCTTCCGGCTGAAAATCTCCGTGAAGAGATGCGCCGCAAAGATCAGTAGACCGATGAAAGCGATGATGAGTCCGGTGTTGGACGAGGCATCGGCATTGGCCGACTGTCTCACCACATCCTGAGCGACAGGATCGCTGACAAGGGTATCGACGGCTTGTTGTATGGTGTCAGGTAGGATCATTCCTTGATGAATTTTTGGGTGCTGGTTTGAGTAGCTGAGGTCACGGTGACAAAGTACACGCCTTTGCTGAGGTCGTTCAGGTTGATGGTGGTCAGGCCGTTGCCATGGCTGTGGTGCATCATTTGGCCAAGGTTGTTGAACACGGTGATGTCACAGTCCTCGTTGGGCAGGTTAAGGTAGAAGCTGCCGTTGTTGGGGTTGGGGTAGAGGGTCATGCTCTTAACGGTTACCTCGCCGACTTCAGTGATGATGGTGGCAGCGGGGATGATGACGTTGTCGATCCAGGCGCAGTCGCTTCCGCTTGAGAAGGAAACGTCTTTGGAATAGGTCCATTCCACCCTGTGGGTGCCGGGAGTCAACGGATAGCCTACCTGATTCCAGTCGATCTCACCCGACCAATTGCCTTTATCTTGGTTGTCAATCAAGAAATGCAATTTATCGTAACCTGACTCAGATGACACTTTGAGGAAGAAGTAGATGTCGCCGGGGATAGCCACGTCGAGGTCAATGTAGAGGGTTGAGCTCTCGTAGTCACCGATGGCCGATGACTTGGCGCAGTAGTTGCCTTCATATGCATTTTCCCGCACCACTTCCCAAGCGGAGATGATGGAACCGCTGTGCCAGTCGAAAGCACTGAAGTCGCCGGTCTCGAAGCCTTCCATCGATTGTCCAACGGGGATGTAGTAGGAGTCGAGAAGGACGTAGTGCCCGTGTTGCACCGCGTAAGGCAGTTCATACATGGCACCAGTGGTAGCGTCATCGCCAAGGGTGAAGCTCATGTCGACAGTGTATTCCTGTTCAGGGGCCATCTCGTCGAACATCCATTGATTTGGGGATATGCTGACCTCTGGATGGGAGTTGTAGACGTCGAAACGGACGCTCGGAGCGGTAGATCCGCCGATGTTCTTGAAGGTGAAATGAATGGTGCCGCCGTCGCCGGGGTTCAGGTATGATCCTGTCTCAGCCTCCATGGCGATAGTCACCATCTCGAATTCAGGAGCGTAGGCCCTGACGTTGAAATGGCTCTCCCAAGTGTCGGTGCCGTCGGTGCAGGTGAGGTTGAAACGAATCAGCGTGTTGTTGGGCACATCGTCGCTGACACTGAAGGCGAAAGCGTTTTCAAGAGTGATGATTTGGTTGCCGTTGAGGTTGCCCACAGTGGCAGTGGCTTCGTTGATGGTGACGTATTCGTTGTCGGTGAAGAGGGTGGCGATCACGTTGCTGGCATTGACGTTACCCACGTTCTTCAAAGTTAAATCAAAGGCATAGCTGCCGCCAAAATCGATTTGTTCAGCGCCATTGCTGAGGCTGTAGTTTTCGTAAACCACGTATGGCGTGTTGCTCGGCACGGCTAGCAGTTCGACGGTCTGAGGCCAGGCGTTTACGCCGGTGACCTTCATGGTCATGGCGCCGACGTTCTGAAGTCCGCCTTCGAAAGACATTTCGGCAATACCGTTTTCGTCGGTAAGGCCCATGGCAATCACTTCGTCTTCCATATAGATAAGGCAACGGTAGTTTTGCTGAGGAACGCCGTTGTCGTCAGTGATGGTCACCTCGAAAGAGGATGAACCGACGACGATTTGTGAGGGACAATCGATGTTTGGGGTGAAGGGTTCGTCGAGCCACACGTTGACGGCACCATCGCCAAGGACGTTCATGTCGTAGAAGTTCCAGCGCAGGGCGCCTTCTTCCCATTGGCCGGGAGCGGTGACCCAGGGGGCGGTCATGCACTTGCTTTCGCTGATGGCGCAACCCAGCAGACCGATACGGTCGTTCCACTGGGCATCGGTCATCTCACGCTCCAGATGGCATCCGGGACCTTCGGTCTGGCCTTCGTTGAACCAGCCGTAACGCGAGTTGCCAATGACGGCGACGGCGAAGTTCGCGATCTTCACCATCCTTTCAAGGATGCAGTTCTCGTCGAAAGCACCGCAATCGCAGCCTTGCGTGTGGAAGAAGGTGAAGTTGTGCGAGGTGCCGTTGGCCCCTGTGAAATCGTTGTTGTCGATACCGTACCATCCAGCCACAAAGCCTGTGTTGGCGTGACCGTCGTGATGCACATAACTAGTGCCGGCATTGATGGCGTTTCTCAGCAGACTGCCGCTCCAGTTGCCCTGCTCCTCATAAAGTTTGGTGAAGTCGTAATCGACAGGATAACAGGTAGTGGTATAGCCGTTGTCGTCGTGTGTGCCGATGAGAAGCTCAAGATAGTCGGAACCGTTGGAGTTGGGGTCGTCGTAGAGGTGCTCGCCAGCGAGGATCACTTTGTGGAACTCGCCCAGCACGGGGTACTGTTGGTACGACAGGGTTTTGTTGATCATGTTGGCCAAGTCGGTTTCGGTTTGGAAGGACATACGGCTCATGCCGATTTCAGGTAACAGGTCGTCCTCGCCGGGCTCGCCGTAACGGTTGTTGCCGTTGTCGTTCCATGTGCCATCCAAGCCGCAGTAGTAAAGGTCTGCAGGGATGTTGTTGCTCTCTTGGTTGCCACCACCGGAGGTCACATAGCAATACAAGCCGCGATAGGGGACAAGGTCAATGTCGCCGCCCAGCACCACCATGAGGATGCCGTTGGTCTGGTATTCTTGGATGATGTAGTTGCGAATCTTGTCCGGGTTGTCGGTTCCAGTCATGGAAGCATAGATTTCTGAGGTGCTGACGATTCTGTTGCGGAGTCCGATGGAGTTGTAATAGGCACGGTAGGTGTCGTAGTTGTTGATAAAGTCCGGGCTGGTGATGATCAGGATGTCGTAGACATTCACCTCGCGGCCTTTGATATTGTAGCTTTCGATCATCTCGGGATTCTGTGCCAGGCGCTTGACGCTGTTCTTCACCTCGGGGGTGGCCCAGAGCATGGCGCTGTGATCGGCCTTAGCAGCTTTGGTGTGAACGCGCACGGTGGCTTTCTGGGCATACATCACACGTCCAGAGGCAGGGATGTACTGCACTGGGGTGAAAGCCGAAAAAGCGAAAGCGAATCCGTTCTTGTATTGTGTGGTCACCACGCCATGGTTCTGAACAGGGTAAACGGTCTTCGAAGCGTAGAGACTTTCATCTTTCACCAACGCTCTTGGGGTGATATCGTTGGTGGTACGTGAAGGCTGGTAGGGGAAGAGCTCGTGGTTGCCGTCCAACTCGCGGAAGTCGGATAAAATGACTTCGATCGACTCGGCTTCCTGTCCTTGGGGCAGAAGCAGGCTGACGCTTTGCCAAGGCAGCGAAGGCTGTCCGGCCAAAGCCGATTGCATACAGCCGCGAAGCTGAATCTGCTCATAATCCTGAATGGTGGTGATGTTGGGCTGTCCAAAAGAATAGCTCATTTCAACGGTTTGAGCTTGAATTAAGAAGCAAACCATTGATAATAAGACGGTTAGAAATCCTTTTTTCATTTTATGATAATTATTTGCGTTATTTTTTTTAGATAGGTGTTTAAATGTGCAAAGATAAGAATTTTTTTTAATTTTGCCTTTTTAAATCTTTGAACATGGAAAAAATTCGTGCCGCCGTAGTAGGATACGGCAATGTTGGGCGTTTTGCCCTGGAAGCCTTGGAAGTGGCTCCCGACTTTGAAGTGGCTGGCATCGTGCGCCGTAATGGCAATGCCAATTTGCCTCTGGAACTCACCAATTACAAGGTGGTGAAGGATATCAAGGAACTCGGCAAGGTGGATGTCGCCATCCTGGCTTGCCCCACGCGTTCCTGCCCTGAATATGCCAAACAGATCCTCCCTCTAGGCATTAACACAGTGGATTCGTTCGACATCCATACCTCCATCCCTGAGTATCGTGCGGAGTTGATGCCGCTGAACAAACAAACGAACACCGTCAGTGTGATTGCTGCAGGTTGGGATCCAGGTTCCGACTCCATTGTTCGTACCTTGATGCAGAGTCTGGCACCCAAAGGCTTGTCGTACACTAACTTCGGTCCTGGCATGTC
>JAILBC010000095.1 GCA_024681295.1 Bacteroidales bacterium | reverse complement strand
TAACGGCGGCATGGTGCTGGGCCCACGAGAGGCCCGGCACCAGGAGAAGCATCCATATCAATGACCAAAACTTTTTCATTTCCCAGTGGTTCAAAAATATAATAAAAAACCACCGTCCGAACAGCCATCCGAACTTTTGCTTTGTGTTGATAATGTAATTACTTGATTATTAAATAATTACAGAACAAACCATCCGAACTTTTACAATGAAAAATCCGAATGGTTGAATGTAAAAATCAAGTTTTTGTGAAATAAAACTACGGCTTTTTATCCTGTTCCAGTTGACAATTACTAGTGTTCTTTATTTTCTATCATCCAATCACTCACCGTCCTTGTCTCCTTCGAGAAGGCGATGCCGATTTTTACCACAGGAAGGCCTGTTTCCTGATAGGGTATGGCGTAGTTCTTCGTGTCGATCTGCTCAAGGGCCTCTTGGGCAGTGCCATTGATCTTGAGTTCCATCACGTAGGTGGCGTCGTTCATGAACACCACCACATCGGCCTTGCCCAAAGCCGTTTTCACCTGGGTGAAGACGCGGCAGTTGAAGATGGAGAAGATAACGTACATCAGCACCTCGTAATAGGCTTCGAAGCGGGTGAGCTCATCGAGGTCCTTGTTGCCGTGGTCGAGGTAGGGGATGGAGGCGAAGAACGACTGCATCAGGCGCATGGCACCGTCGAGGTCGTGCAGGAGGAGGCTCTTGTAGAAGCGACTGGCAAACCCCTGTGTATCTTTGCCTTTGACCTCCATCATAGTGACGAGGAAGTTCTCCAGGAACCCGACCTTCACTTCAGCATTTGGAAAGTCGAGCGTATAGAGTTGCGCGTCGTAATCGAAACTTTTGATGGTGAGGTATCCGCTTTGGTAGAGCAGCGGCAGCGCCGAGGTCATGGCCTCGGTGGGCACATCGAACTGAGAGGAGGACACTTCCAACTTGTCCAGTTCAAGGATGTTGGTGTTGTATTTCCTCATTTGGCGGAAGAGGAACGATGGGGTACCCGAAGTGAACCAGTAGTTGCCGATGTCACCCGTGCCGAAGGCGTACATCAAACTAAAAGGGTTGAAGATGTCGGGCGACTTGGAGCAGAAGTGGTAGCCGTCGTATTGGAGCTTCAGCTTTTGTAAAGTATCCTCCGTGGTCCACTGGTTGGCCTCGGCAAGTTCCTCGATGTTGGGCACGAGCACGGTCTCGAGTTCCTCCTTGGTGATGCCGCAAATGGCGGCGAAGGCAGGCTCCATCGACACGTTGCGGAGGTTGTTGATGGTGGAGAAGATGCTCAATTGGGCGAACTTGGTGATGCCGGTGATGAAGCAGAAACGCACCATGGCCTCATTTGCTTTTAGCTGTACGAAAAACTCTTGCATCACCGTACGGAAGGCTTCTAACAGTGCGGTTTCGTGCAATTTGTCAAGCAACGGGGCGTCGTATTCATCAATAATAACCACAACCTGTTTTCCTGTTCTTTGATAGGCACGCTGAATCAACCCGCTGAAACGGGTACCTGGCGTGATTTCATAGGCACCTTCCCCGTATTTTTCCTTGTAGGGTTCCAGCAGACGAAACAGCACAGTTTGCAGACCTTCAACCGAGATTTGCGCTTTAGCCACGCTTAGATCAATATGAAACACGGGATAGCTTTCCCAATCTTTTTCCAAGTCCATGATCCTCAGTCCTTCGAAGAGTTCCTTCTCTCCCCTAAAGTAGGAAGCCAAGGTGGAGCAGAGCAGGCTCTTGCCGAACCTCCGTGGGCGGCTGAGGAAGATGTACTTGCTGCTGTGGGCGAGTTTCCAAACGAGATCCGTCTTGTCAACGTAGACGTATTCGTTCTTGGTTATCTCCGAAAAGGTCTGAATACCAATGGGATAGTTCATGTCGTCTGGGTTTTCACCAGCAAAGATAATCGGTTTTTCCATAGCGGTCAACGTTTTAAAAAAGTTTCTTGACCGCAAAGATAACACATTAATAGTATTTCATTTATTAATTACAATTAATAATTAACAACATGATAAAATAATTAATTTTATTGCTTGACCATTTTTTTGATACACTTTCGTCCTTCCTGGTCGGTAATGGTAACAAAATAGACGCCAGCGGGTTGGCCGCTGAGGTCGAGAAAGATGCGATTGCTGTAATTGCTGACAGAGGTAATCTGTTGCCCGAGAGCGTTAACCATTTCGGCTTGCTTGAGATTATCGCCCAAGACAGAAAAAACGCCCGTTGTGGGATTGGGTTGAAGTTCGGCAAAAAACACGGCAGGGTTTTCTCCTGTGTTATTGTTAATACTTGTCTGGCCCCAACGCAAGGGATAGTTAGGGACGGTGCAGTAAGCCATTTTATAAAGGGTGACGGTGGCTCTTGTAAGATCGTCTTTATCCCAAGTTACACTTGCCTCGTACCATCCATAATAACAATCGTCTCCAATTTTGCGGCGTAAAGCATAGGTGTGGGGAAAACTCTGGCCCTCAGGATACAAATATACAGCACCATATGACCACAAAGGTGGATAAACATCATTGGGAATATTGGGAATAGTATCTCCCAAATCTCCCAAATCGGGAATATTGGAAATAGTGTCTCCCGGCTGACAGAAAGAAATTCTCCATTCCGAATCATATGGATCTGTTGCTTGAAACAAGATTCCCATTACCCATCTGTTGCCCAAATTTCCCCAAAAAAAGAAATCGTCTTCACCATCGTGGTCAAAATCGATATAAAATAAATCGTTGGGATAAGGAAGAACATTGCCTATCCAGAAAGTCATTGACGTGTCGGGATAGAAATCGGTATAAATAATCTGCTCTTTCTGTGAAAATACAATTTTACAAACGAGTGCCAAAGTCACTATGCAAAAAAATCTTTTCATTTTTTTAATGTTTTAATTGCCAAATTTAACAAAAAAACTAATACTCCACGCACGAATGAACCATGAGTGTCAGGTCGACACCCAAAGGAACAGTAAAACCGCCGTTATTGGTAATGGTAATAGAATCTTCGGCCCTCATGATAAGATTTGTGTTGGAAGGAACCGTAATTCCATTGGAAGAATCTATGGTGATGCTATGTTTCACACCATAATCATAATTGACAAAATCATTGGCGCTGTGAATATACAAGTCCGTTTCACAATCAGAAATTAATTTATATACCTTGATATAATCAATAACGAATTCATCCGAACCACGCCATTTCGGAAATAAATTAAAAAACCACATCGCGCCATTGTCTACGGGGTGCGTAACTCTTAAATTCATTTGGTGTTGAGGAATGCTGTCGGGGATGGCACAGTCGTTAATAACATTTCCGTCGAAAAACCAGGTCAATCGGTCGGGGAGCCATTCCAATCCGAAAACATGCTCGTTGGTGAGGTCGTTGTTTTCCGCAACTTCAACATAGCGTTTATAATAATTATGGGCACAAATCTCTGGATGGATCGAATCTCCTTCGTAATTTGTACTGTCTGGATTATACCATATTCCGCAACTGAAATCGGTGGCCATATTACCAGTGGCGTGGCTATCTCCCTGAGAGTGCTCGAAGATGTCTATTTCCTCGTAGGTGGAGGGGCCGTGTCCGTACAGCCAAAAAGCGGCGCTTTCTCCATCATGAACGGGAAGTTGACATTTTATTTCATAGTATCCATACCAATTAGAATGATCTATAGTCTCTATCATACCTGAATGATAGTATACTCTGCCGTGAGGAGGGTAATATGTGCCATTATAAGTTGTGCTACAAAGTGCCCCCGTGGGAAGTATATAACCCAAAGGGTCATCACATTCTAGGGGAATTATGCTGTTTTTGTACTCTGCAACCAGCCGCATCTTATTGTCCGATCCAAAACGCGCATTATTCGGTTGATAAGCTTGGTGGGTGTATTGGGGATTTGTTGTAACATAGTAAGGCCAGTATTCAGATAATTTACATTCCCAACGAGGAACAAACCCCGGATCATTGCTTTGCTCTATAAAAGTGCTGGTGTTCCAAGAACGATTCCCCGTAAATTGGTCTTCCCACAAAAGCTGATAATTCCTGGTGTCATATATTTGTGCTTTAACGCAAAATACTGTCATCAACAGCAAGCACAATAAAACAAGTTTTTTCATTGTTGTTTGAATTTAAGGTTTTAAAAGTCCGTTGTCTTCAAGCGTTTTCCGTAAGATTTGGATTTCTTCTTTTTGTTCCTTAAAAGCCTGGATTAGCAAAACCGTGAAGGTATCATAGTCAACGTAAAGCATGCCGTTTTCGTCGGCTGCGATTGCCTCAGGCAGGATCTTCTTGTCCTGCAAGAATATAATAAAAAACCACCGTCCGAACAGCCATCCGAACTTTTGCTTTGTGATAATAATGCAATTAGTTGATTGTTAAATAATTACAAAACAAACCATCCGAACTTTTACAATGAAAAATCCGAATGGTTGAATGTAAAAATCAAGTTTTTATGAAATAAAACTACGGCTTTTTATCCTGTTCCATGGTCTTGCGAACCTTGGTGCGGAGTTTGTCAAGGACGCTGGTGCTGATGCCAAGCAAAGTGGCCTCGCCCTGTCTGGACAACTTCAGGCGTGAGAGCATGCACACGCGCAGTTCCATTTCGTCCATCTCGGGATACTTGAGCTTGAGGGACTCCATAAGACCAGGATACAACTCCCCCATAATATTCTTTATGGCATTCCAATGGTCTCCATCGCCAAAAACTTCACGTTCCAAGTCTTTGAGCGCCCCCTTGTCGATGGGAGTTTTCAAACAATAGTCCAGCTTCTGCATGGCGTAGATTTTCGCGTAAAGCTCCTCCGATAGCCGTTGCGCCATGTCGATTGCTTTTTTTTCTTGAGCCGTTTGGCTCTCAATCAAGGCTCTGTTCTGTTGCATGAAGTGAAAGAGGTTAGCGTTGGCGAGGGCTTCTCGCTTGCTTGCTCGAACCGAGCGAAACAGAAACAATACAAGAATGCATAACAACAACACAACGACCAGGGCTACAATGCGCTGATTTCGGGCAAGTTTTTGGTTCGTTGCATTTTGCAAGGCTTCATAATCATATTGCTTTTGGATGCGATAAACCGCTTGTTCCTGCCCTTGTAGCATCACTTCATATAAAGCCCTTTCATGTTTGTCAAGATAGACCAGTGCCAACGAATCATTGCTCTGCTTCTTTGAAAAACGTAGAAGAGCGCCATAAGCCGAAACTTTGGTATCATTTTTCACGTCGGCTATAGTTAAAAGTTCATCCAAACAACGGTAGTAATAAGAGGCAGAGTCTATCTTGTTCCAAGCCATGTAAATATTGCCAAAGTTAAGGAAGATCAAAGCCTTTTCCACATTGCTAATACAGGAATTATCGATGCCTCTAAGACAATTTAATGCTTTGTCATATTTGCCTTGGATACGATAAAGAACGGAGTAATTATTTAACACTTTCCATTCTACAAAATCATCAAACCTGTTTTGAGCGTAAAACAAACTGTTTTGAAGGCAAGTCTCTGCGCTGTCAAGTTGGTACAGTAGTATATAAACCGTGGCTAGGCTGTTTTCTATAATGGCTTTGTCAAGTCGACAATTACTACTGTTATTTTTGGAGGACTTAAGCATCATTAGAGCATCCTCTTTTCTGCCCTCTTCATATAAAAATTTTCCCATCCAATACTCCGCCCTCGCCACGGTGAGGCTGTCCTGCGCGAGCTCACCGTAATGCTCCGCCTCCTTGAACGACAGCATTGCCGCTTCTTTGTCGAAATCCTTCTCTGAATAGCCGTTCAACAATGCGGCAAAAGCCGCTTTTTCGTATTGCTTTTTACCTGCAAAAAAGGCAGGTGCCTCACTAAGGCCGGGGATAAACAACACTGTGTCAACCTCCATCTCCAGACTACCGTCACCATAAACGGCCGTGGCCTGCTCCAAGGCGGCCTCCATCTCCTGCGACTCACGGGAGCCGCAAGAAGCTAGGAACGCCGCGAATAATAAAAACCATATCGCTTTCCAAAACTTCATAATGGCAAAGATAGCAAAAACTATCCAAGAAAACGAAAAAAAACCTTATTTTTGTAACCCAAACCAACAATGTATTCGCTATGCTGAACATCATCCTCTTTGGCCCTCCAGGGGCAGGCAAGGGAACCCAGTCGCAGTTCCTTCGCGAAAAGTATCAGTTAACCTATATCTCCACCGGTGAAATCCTCCGTGAGGAAATCGCCGCCGAAACCGAACTTGGCCTTCAAGTGAAGGGCATCATCAGCCAAGGCGGCCTGGTCTCCGACGAGATTGTCGCTGCCATCATCGAGAAAAAACTCTCCGAGAACATCAACTCCCCAGGCTTCCTCTTCGACGGCTATCCGCGTACCGTGAAACAGGCCGAGATCCTCGACGAGATGATGAAGAAATACGGTATCGCCCTCACCGGCGTGCTGAGCCTCGAAGTCCCCGAAAACCTCCTCATCGAACGTATGCTGGAACGTGGCAAGATCAGCGGTCGTGCCGACGACAACATCGATTCCATCAAGCACCGCTTCGTAGAATACGAGGCCAAGACCAAACCGGTTTTAGCCTATTACGAAGGCACGGGGAAACTCCGTCCTGTCAACGGCGTAGGTGAAATCCCGGAGATCTTCCAAAAACTCTGTGGGGTGATTGATGCGTTTTAGTGAAGAGTGAAAAGTTAAAAGTGAAAAGTTGTTTTTAAATAACTCTTCACTTTTAACTCTAAACTCTTAACTCCCATCTTACCTCTCTCTTGAGAATCGACGGTGGATTCCCTCCAATAATCTGTTCCTCGCCGTGGAACGCCGACCGTAAGGCGGTGCCTGCGGCGAGAATCGTATTATCCGGCAATTCCGCGCCCTTCAACAACATGCACTTGCAACCAATCCACACATGGTTGCCCACCACGATGGGACGGTCCTCGTTGATGCGCTCGCCCTCCTTGTTATAAACGGGGTGCTCATCGGTGTCCATCACCAGCACATCCCAACTGACCAGGCAGTTGCTGCCAAACTTGATCTCCTTGGCGCATACCACGGTGCTCTCCGCTGTGATGTTGAATCCATGGCCCAACTCCAACTTGCCCCTCACGGAGATCTTGGAACCGTGCCCGATGGAGGCCTTGCCTTTGAAATCTACCTCGCCGCTCACCTGCCAGATGCTACGCGAATGCTTGCGGTCGTAATGCCCTACGTCGCCAAAACCGATCTTGATGCCGGCAGTCTCGGCATTCTCAGGGATGGCCACTTTGCCGTGAAGCTCTCTCAGATAAACCCTTCGTGAAACCATCACGGGACATTTAATGGCGGTCTTGAAAGGAAAGTAATGGAAATTGAAGCGCAAGGTCTTCGGAAGGGAGCAGAGGATGTGCAGTTTCTCGCTGAAAGTCATGACGAAATTTTTTACAAAGGTAGGAGTTTTTTATTATTTTTGCAACATCAACAATAGAAGACCATGAAATTCCAACCCTACACCCATAGCGAAGCCGCCCTCGAAGAGCGCATCGCTCAAATCATCAACATTGAAAAGAAACAAGGCAGCGAGAAAGAAGCCCTGAAGACCATCTTCCAAAGCATCGACTTCACCACACTCGAAGCCTTCGACAATGAAGAGAAGATCGACGACTTCTGTTCCAAGGCATTGGACTTCCCCAAGCAGAAGCCCCATATCAGTGTGCCGGCCATCTGCATCTACAGCCC
>JAILBC010000093.1 GCA_024681295.1 Bacteroidales bacterium | reverse complement strand
TTGGCGCCGTGGTTGCTGTTGGGCTTGGCGTGCTCAAAGTCGGTCTCGCCCAACTTCACCGACGGGAAGTCACTGGTGTAACTCCAGCTGCTCTTGCCGGAGATCATCTCCCACCACACGCCCATGTATTTCACGGGGTGGATCCAGCTGACATCTTCCAGGACACAAGGATCGTTGAGGTTAAGAATCAGGCGTGAGGCCAATACATCAGTTGCTTTTTCGCAGACCATCACGGTGCGCCAGGGGGTATGACAAGGTGCCTGGAGACGTCCTTTGTAGCCCGTTGCATCAGGGCTGAGCCAAGCCCTGAAAGTGTAAAACGGAGAGTGGAAAGTGGAAAGTTTTTCTGTTGTGGAATCTCCACTTTTCACTTTCCACTTTTCACTTTCCACTAAATCTAGGTGCATGGTGGGGTAGTCGAGCGTGGCAGCCTCATGGATGTTGAGGTACAACCCGTCATCGGTCTTCATTTGCAAGGCAGTCTGAACGCCGGTTGGGGAGAAACCTGTCCAGGGCCAGCCGCCGTCTTTGTGACCGGCATCCCATAACTCGCGAATCTGCGACAGCCGCGACTGAGTGTAGTTGAACTCCTGCGTATCGTAATCGCCCGGAATCCACCAAGCGGTGTGATCGCCGGTCATGGCGAACTCGGTCAACTCTTCTTTGATCCAGAAATAAGCCAAAGCGTTCTCCATAGGGAACTCATAGCGGAAGCCCAGGCCGTCGTCATAGAGACGGAAACGGATCTGCATCACGGTGGGCTTCTTTTGCGTAGAGCCGTCCATGCTCTCCACGGAGCCGACGGGTTGCTCGAGGGTCACCAGCATCTCGTTGTAATGGTTGCGGATGCGGGCTTCCTCGCCCCAGACGGGTTCCCAGGTCTCGTCGAAAGTGTCGTATTGCGTGCTTTTCAACTCGAAGGCATGGGCCAAGTCGTCGCGCCACTCGAGGGTGAAGCCCATCTTGGAGGGCAAAACCACTGGTTTGTCTAAACGGTTGAGGGCATAATACGGTACGCCATCTTTCAATTCAAAACGGAGTTCCAGTTTTCCGTCGGGACTTTTCAGTTGTTGTCCAAAGACGGTTCCTGCCAAAAGCAGGGCAAAAAGACAGAAGAGGACTGTTTTTTTCATAGGCTGAGGTATTGGGCCACCTGGGCTGCCAGACGGGCGTTGTTGAGTACGAGTTGAATATTGGAAGCCAGACTGTCGCCGCCAGTGAGGTCTTTGACACGGGCCAAGAGGTAAGGTGTGGTCTCCTTGCCATGGATGCCCAGCCGTTTGGCGTCGGCGATGGCCTCGTCGATGGCGGCGTTGATGCGGTCGGCGTCCATGGAGTATTCCTCGGGGATGGGATTGGTGACGAGCATGCCGCCGATGAGACCCATCTCTTGTTTGGCGCGGAAGGCCGCCGCCAGCTCTTCGGGCGTGTCGAGGCGGTAGTCCACCTTGAAGCCGCTCTTGCGGGTATAGAAAGCGGGCAATTCCTCGGTGCCGTAGCCGATGACGGGGACGCCTTTTGTCTCGAGGTATTCCAGCGTGAGGCCGAGGTCGAGGATCGACTTGGCGCCAGCGCAGATCACCATCACGGGGGTGCGGGCAAGCTCTTCGAGGTCAGCGGAGATGTCCATGGTGACTTCGGCGCCACGATGTACGCCGCCCACGCCGCCGGTGGCGAACACTTTGATGCCTGCCAGAGCGGCGATGATCATCGTCGTGGCCACGGTGGTGGCACCATCCTGGCCACGGGCGACCAGCACAGGCAGGTCGCGGCGCGAGGCCTTGGTCACGGCAGTGCCTTTCTTGCCGAGATATTCGATTTCATTGGGGGTGAGACCGGCTTTCAAGCGGCCTTTGATGACGGCGATGGTGGCTGGCACGGCACCGCCTTCGCGGATGGTCTGTTCCACACGGAGTGCTGTCTCCACATTCTGGGGATAGGGCATTCCATGCGATATAATTGTTGACTCTAAAGCTACTACTGGCTTTCCTGCCTGCATCGCGGCAGCCACTTCGGGCGAGAGGTCAAGATATTTGTTCATAGAGGGTTTTCAATTGTTTGTTGACGGTATCGGGACACTCCACGGTGATCTTGGCGCAGCGCAATCCCACCTGTGCGGCCACTTCGACGGAAGCCTGTGGTCCGGCGTGCACCAGGCCGGCCATCAGTGCATCGCCCGAACCGTTGGTATTCACCACCTCGCAGGGGAGAGCCGAAAAATGCGTTGTCTTGGTGCCTTCTATCACATCCAAGCCATCAGGTCCCAGACTGACAAAGCGACGGTCAACACCTTCGAGTGTGCCAATGATCTCGTTCTCCATCCGGTTGCATTTGACCGTGTGGATGTGCTTTTTCGATGATAGTTTCATTGCCTCAACGATCTTCGGTGCCTTGGCTCCAGAAACGGCATCCACATAAAGCGGTGCATAGGCGTGATCGATGAGGAACGCCAGACTCTCCATGGGGATGTTGGTGTCGGCCACGAAGGCATCTACAGGACCCACCCGCTTGAGTTTATCGGCAATCCACTCAGGGGTGATGCAGCCCGCCGAGACCATGTCGGAGACGCCGCCGATCATCTCGCCGTCGCAGTTGTTGATGCTCAGGAAACAGGAACGGGTGCCTACCGGCGCCGCATCGCTGAGACTGATGTCAACCTTCGCCTTGCGGCAACTGTCGGCTGTAAACCAGCCGAAAGTGTCGCCTCCGAAGAAGCTCAAGAATACTACTTCGTTGCCAAGCAGGGAAAGGTTATGCGCGATGTTACGCCCCACGCCGCCGGCAATCAGTCGGATCGATCCAGGGTTGGAGTCGTTGGGTACAAAAGGTTCGAAGGTTGTCGCCACAATGTCGGCATTTGCTCCGCCTATCACACAGTATCTCATAATTCATTCTTTTTATCAGAGCAAAGATAGTGTTTTTTTATAATTTTGCGGTAAAATGAATCTTCGATATGAAAAAACTACTCATAACCTTATTGCTCGCCGTTCTAGGTTGGGAATCCGCCTCGGCCTGCACCAACTTGATTGTAGGAAAGAAAGCCTCCGCCGACGGTAGCGTGATGAGTACCTATAACTGCGACGGATTCGGGTTTTCCGGATCGCTCTCGTATAGCCCCGGAGGGCATCATGAGCCTGGTGAGCTGATTGCCATCCATGGCTGGGGTCCGCCCCACGAGGGACAATATGTGAAACAAGTGGATTATACTTACAACGTCGTCGGTCTGATGAACGAGAAGCAGGTGACCATCGTGGAAACCACCTTCGACGGACGTTTGGAGCTGGTGAACCGCGATGGCTTGTTGGACTATTTCAGCTTGATGCATCTGGCCTTGCAACGTTGTTCGACCGCCCGTGAAGCCATTAAATGCATGGCGGAATTAGTAGAGGAATACGGCTACAACAGCAGCGGAGAGACCCTCACCATTTGCGACCCCAACGAAGCCTGGATTATGGAAATCATCGGCAAAGGCCCCGACCGCAAAGGTGCCGTTTGGGTGGCACTGCGCATCCCCGATGATTGCATCTGCGCTCATGCCAACTTAAGCAGAATCAGACAGATACCTTTAGGAAAAACCAGCATCAACAGCAAAAATCTCAAGAAGATCAACAAGCCCGAAGTGGACTGCGTTTACGCTTACGATGTGATTTCGTTTGCCCGTGAGAAAGGCTTCTTCAGCGGTAAAGACGAAGACTTCTCGTTCCGCGATGCCTATTGCCCCATCGACTTCGAGAACGTCCGTTACGCCGATGCCCGCGTGTGGAGTTTCTTCCGCCATCACTACAGCCACGAAGAGATGGATAAATACCTGCCTTACATCAACGGCGACTTTGATGTTTGCGACCATCTCCCGTTGTGGATCAAGCCCGACAAACCCCTCTCGATGCGTGACCTGCAACAGGATATGCGCGACCATTTTGAAGGCACGCCGCTGGATATGACTTCCGACATGACGGCCGGCCCTTGGGGCATGCCCATCCGTCCCCTACCGATGCACTTCAAGGACAGCGACAGCTTGGCATACTTCCGTGAGCGGCCCATCGCCTGCCAGCAGTCGGGCTTCACCATGACCTGCCAGATGCGTTCGTGGCTGCCCAACGACGTGGGCGGCGTCACTTGGTTCAACTGCGACGATGCCAATATGGTGGCCTACGTGCCGCTCTACTGCTGCATCACCCAGGTGCCGGACTGCTTCCGTCAGGAAAACAACCCCCGCGCCGAGTTCAGCGACAAGTCGGCTTTCTGGATGAACAACTGGGTGGCCAACATGGTCTATCCTCGCTACTCGATGATGATTGGCGACCTCCGCAAGGCCCAAAATGAGTTGGAGGATTATTATTTCGCTGACCAAGAAGAAGTGCTCGAAGCCATCAAAGACATGATGCCCGGCGATCGGCAGCAATACCTCAACCGAAAGAGCATTGCCTACGCCGACAAGATGATGCAACGCTGGGATCAGCTGGCCAAGTTCCTCATCGTCCGCTACAACGACCAAATCGTTCGTCGCGTGGACGAAAACGGCCAGTTCACCCGCTGGGGTCACGACACCCCCGGCTACGACCAGCAGTTCATCGACGCCATCGGCAAATCAACTGGTGATCGTTATTTATTGAAAGAAGTCATTGACCGTCGTGAACGATAAAACCTAATCCAAATGAAAACCCTCCGCCTTTTAATTATCAACCTCCTGTTAACAAGTGGTACCCTATCAGCCCAAATCCAAAACTTCGAATGGCAAAACGTCCAACGTGAATACCTCGTACGGACTCCAGCGCAACAGGACGGTGACGTCCCAGTGCTGTATTTCCTGCACGGACTGGGTGATAACATCACCCGCCTCGACAATGAGTTCCACTTCCAACAGATTGCCGACCAAATAGGCTGGGCCATCGTGGTGCCCCAGGCGCTGAACGAAGGCTATGGCACCATGTGGAACGCCGGCCTCACCGCCAGCACCACCAACGACTCAGGCTTCCTGATGGCACTCCTCGACTCACTAGTTGAACCCTATCACATCAACCTCGACAGCGTGTTCTTCACCGGCTTCTCCATGGGCGGCTTCATGTCGCACCGCATGGCCATCGAACACGGCGACCGCATCACGGCCTGCGCCCCGGTAAGCGGACTCATCACCACCTACATGGCCAACCACACCGCCGTGGCCCCCGTGAGGATGCTGCACATCCATGGCACCACCGACCCCGTGGTGGGCTACGACGGCGGCTCGCAGTACTTCGGCTATCAATTGGGCCTGAGTGTGGACAACATCCTCAAATATTGGCAGGATGCCAACGGATGCTCGGGTGAACCTGAGATAGATACCCTGCCCAACCTAAAGAACGACGGGTTGCTGTTTGTTCGCTATACCTACGACTGTGGGACAGAATTGCAGCACATCAAGGTCATCGGCGGAGTCCATAATTGGTATCAAAATGCAAATCAATATGACATCAGTTACTTCGACGAGATTGTAAAATTCTTTAAAGGAAATAATAACACCACAAGTGTAGTTAATCATACAGAATCTAAAATTTTAAAAGTTTATCCTAACCCCACTTCCGGCCAAATCAACATCGAAGTAAGTGAGGCTTCCACCATCGAGGTGATCGACCTGCAAGGCCGTGTCGTGGCAACGCCCTCCTTAAAACCCGGTCTCAACACCGTCGACCTCGGCAATCTGCCCGAAGGGATGTATTTCCTGAAGTCGGGGAATGAAGCCTCTGTAAGAATAATGAAGACAAATTAATCTGAAAATATGAAAAACAAAACCTTCTTATTTGTAGCCCTTCTGGGCCTTCTGATGGTCGCTTGTAAACAAGAAAAGCCCATCATGACGATCGACCAAGTGAATGAACAATGGCAGACCGCCACCATCAAAAAAGTCCAAAGCGATGACGTGATGGATATGGTCCAAGCTTTCCAAAAGCAATGGCCGACCCAATGCGTCGCCATGTTCCTGGAAGATGTCAAACTCCCAGAAGAGGAACGGCAATACCTCACGGTGTACGACCCAAACAACGCCTATATCATGTTCGCTGAGGGTAGCGACGACCGTGATGCCGAAGAGATGGAGGCCCATTGGTGGCAACGTACCAACGGCCATAAGCTTTTTGCCATTACCTTCGACCAGTTTTCTTCCGATGTGAAAGCCTTCGTGGCTTTCTTCGACTATGACCCGGCCCAGAAAACACTGACCCCGGAGACCAACTTAGTCAATCTCTTCACCCCTTCTCCCTATAATGTGACCGTTGGGTACAGCCTTCCTCAGTACGGCGATCTCCTCGAAGTGAACGAGTATTTCTGGAATTGGTGGTGGTCGCTCAGGCATTTTTACGAGTGGGACGGCATGAACTTCACGGAACCCGAGGTTGTTTTTGAGGGGATGAATGAGATTGTGGACGAGTTTTACGATGCCTACATGACTTACGAGATGGACGACTTCAGCAAGTATGCCTTGATCGACATCGACGAGGACGGTGAGCCGGAAATTTGGCTGAGCACCGAGGATGAAGAATATCAGGCAGTGCTTTCGGTAGTGGAGGGCGAGGTCAAAATCCTTGCAGGCAAGGACTTCAAGCGCAGCTTGATTTTCTATAAAGGCGTTGCCGCTGACGCTGGCGGCTGCGGAACGGGTTGCTATTATGTGCAATATACCCAACTGAAGAACAGCGCTCCCGCGTCTTTGCTGACCAACATGCAGCTGTTTAACTATGAAACGGAAGGGGTGGACGATGAATACTACAAGGATGGTGAAGCCATTACCAACGAGGAAGGCGACGCCCTCATCACATCGTTCGGTGAGCCCATCGAGCCTCAAGTGGAGTGGCATAGACTGGCAATCCCCAAGGGATAAAGCTAAATGAACCGGGAAAAAGAAATATATAAGGTTACCCTGGTGGGGAGCGCGGTCAACGCGATTCTCCTGGCGTTCAAGTTCGTGGCGGGTATCGTGGGCCACAGCTCGGCGATGATCGCCGATGCCGCCCACTCCCTGTCGGACTTCGTGACGGATATCATCGTGCTGGTGTTCGTGAAGGTCAGCAGCAAGCCCCAGGACAAGTCGCACGACTACGGCCACGGCAAATACGAGACGCTGGCATTGACCCTCATTGGCATCGCTTTGATGGCGGTGGCCATCAGCATCATCGTGAAGGGAGCCATAAAAATTGCTGCCTGGGCCAACGGTGAAACGCTTGAAGCCCCCGGGATGCTGGCTTTCTGGGCAGCCATCGTTTCCATTGTGTTGAAGGAAGCGGTTTACCGCTATACCGTCATCAAGGGTAGGAAACTCAACTCGAAGGCGGTGGAAGCCAATGCTTGGCATCATCGCAGCGACGCCCTCTCATCCATCGGCACCGCTGTTGGCATCGGTGGTGCCATCTTCCTCGGCCAGCAGTGGACCATCCTCGACCCGATCGCCTCGGTGGTGGTGGGTGCCTTCATCGTGAAGACGGCTTTTAGCTTGTTGAAGGACGGTTTCGGCGACCTGATGGAGCAGTCGCTGCCTGACCAGGTGGAGGACGAGATCCTCAAACTCGCTTCTGGAGTCCCCGGCGTGGCCGAGCCCCACGACCTGCGTACCCGGCGCATCGGCAACCATTACGCCATCGAACTGCATATCTTAATGGACGGCAACATCACACTGAAAGAGGCCCACGACAAAGCTTCGGAGGTGGAAGAGGCGCTTAGAAAGCAGTATGGCGAAGAAACCCATGTGGTCGTTCATGTGGAACCGAAAGAAGAATAGTATTATATGTAAATTAAATTAATAATAATATTTATGAAAAAGCTACTTTTATTATTTGTTTCAGCACTCCTTATATTGGGGTGTGAGAGAAAGCCACAAAATCAAAATACCTCTAGTAACGACCAGCCTGTCTCACAACCTGAGGTTGAAGTCGTTGAACAAGCGGCAGCCGGGGAGGGGACGCTGCCATTATACGTGCTCTCCGATGCATTTGGCGAGAAGTTTCTGGTTCTCAACTATTTTGGTGGCGATAAAAATCCCCAGCCTTCAGAGGACCTGAAGCATTACAAGTATGTCCTTTATAACGGAACCTATTACCCCGTCGTCTTCAAAGGCTTCCAGCTGGAGGATGAGGCCAACAACACGTATCGTGATACGTATTACAATTTCGACAACCTCCCAGGATGGCTGTTCGAGATGGAAAGCGGGAAACTCTTGGAAAACCCCGTGGACGACTACGACGTTATTTGGGATGCACCACTTTTGGTGGATGAGCAGTTCAAAGCCGAAAACATTGTCTATGCTTTGACCAACACTCCCGACGGGTATCCTGTCAGAAGCGATCTGTCAAAAGCTTTACAAACGGCTTTTGAAGAGCGGTACGGAAGGAAAATTTTAGATAGCTGGTGCTGTGCTGTATTTGGTGAAAACAATGAATATCAATTCGTTAACATTCAATTTAAGAACAAAGGCACCGAGGCCTTGGGCGTCTCAGCCTTGGTGAAAAACGGAGAGATTGTAGCAGCTATCGAACAACCTGCCGAGTGGAACGAAGAATCGGTTTGGCGGGTCGACGATGGCGGCGAGTACGGTGGCATCAGCATCGATTTTGCCACCTCCAAGGACGGTGTGCTGACACTTTATACCGCCGATAGCGGCCCCGAAGGCACCCTATACCAGTCTTATGTGCTGGAAGGCAACGAATTGGTCCCTGGTATGGTGTCAGCTGATTTTTATCAAGCTCCTATGTAATTCTATAAATATGAATAAAACACTTAAATATATCCTGTTGTTTGTTGTCGCTATTGTACTGGTTTCATGCAATGGGGTAAACAAGCCTAAAACTCCAACAGAACCTGTTCAACAAACGACAACAGACATTGCCAAAACGATTTGGGAAACGCTCACCACGGAAGACCCTCTCATCAGTGAAAACATGGCGGCTGCCTTGACTTTTGAGAACGAGTATGCCGATAACCTAGACGAGCCGGAGTACTCGTCGAACACCCATATGCAGTTTTATCGTATGGGCGACGTGAGCGAAGGCCAAATCGACCAAATGGCCTATTACGAGATGCAGTGCTACCCGATGAAAGACAATTCATGGATTGCGGTAGTGTATGGGTCCTTCAACAATTACTTCGATTATGGGGAATATCAAACCGGCCTCTACAGTTACCACTTTAAAGACGGCAAACTACTCAACGACAACCCGTCGATAGACCTGCCCACCGAATGTCCGCAAAGTGCGATGGAGAGTCCCAACAAAACGCGATGGGAAAAGACAGTTGTCAATTTTGATGACACGGGCTTTGAACTGATTCCTTACAAGTTCTGGCCTATCCGTTACGACTGGACGGGCGAAAAGTTTGTGAAAGACCCTGATGCAGCCGTGGTGGCCAACGACTTTGAGAACGGTGACATTCGTACCTACGACTTCTCAAGGAGGAATACAGGTGCCTTGGATTTCTATCCTTTCGATGTCGACCCCAACTATTTGATCACCAATAAAGTAACTGGTGAACAAGTGCTTCAACTGGAGTTCGAGGACGAACATCTTTCAGCAATCAATATCCTTTCCCCCAAGATTGGTATCGCCTTCGCGGCGGATATGATGACCCGTCCCTACACGGATTATTACCTGTACTATTATACCTCAAAACCCGTGGCGCTGGGCCAACCCATCAAGAATGTGCTGGAAAGCGACAAGTACGAAGAGCTCCAAAGGGAGATTACCGAAAGCACCAAGGACGGCCTTTACACTTTGACGCAGCACATCAAGGTCGATAAGACCAACCACAAGGACATCTATGCGGAATACCAAGCCAAGGACAAAGACTCAAACATAGAGAGTTTCCGGATCATTGGTCTGCCGCTGGCCATCACCCTTGAATCGGAACTCGAAGAAAACTACAGGATTTCCGACGAAGCCAAACAACTCTGGATGGCCATCAACGTCGACAATGCCCTCACCAAGGACATACCAGGGTCCTTCAAACGTTTCTGGGATACCGACGAGAACGGCTTTGCCGCCATCTTCCGTGAGGAAAACGATCGCGGTGGCTATGTCGACTGGAAGTTGACCTACGCCATGCTGACTGCCAACGACGGGCGTCAGATCGCCTACGTCTGGAAGACGTATTACGATCGCACCTATGCCGACATGCCCGATCCCATCACCCCCGAATGGGCACAGTTCATCTGCCAGGATGACCAAGTGCAACAAGTGGAGCCGCAGATACCCATGCCACAACTGACCGACTTCCCTGCCTATAACTTGGGCGACCAGACCGTCAGCATGGAAGGCGAAAATGCGGATATGTCTCTCGACTGCAACGGCTCTTTCCGCTTCTTTGCCCATTCCGACCATTACGACAGCTTCGGCGACGGCGAAGACGACGCCTACGTGAAATACTATCTGATCTTTTTCAGATGGGACGGCGAAAAATATGTTTGTGAAAAAACCGTAGACTAAAATGAACCTGCCTAAAATCCATTCCATATCAAAGAAGATCCTCGTGGCACTGTTGGGTGCCTTTCTGAGCATCTTTCTGTTGTTCCACGCCTCGGCCAACCTTTGCCTTCTGCGGCACGATGGTGGTGCATGGTACAACGCCTTTTGTGATTTCATGAAAGGCAACTACGTGATCAAAGTTCTCGAGATCGGCTTGCTGGCTTCTTTGCTGCTTCATATTGTCTTGGCACTTTGGCTGGCCATCACCAACAAAATGGCACGCCCGAAAGGCTATCATAAACCCCAGCGTTCCAAGACGCATACAGGCTCCAAATTGCAGGTTTGGACAGGCATTTTGCTGCTGGCTGGTCTCATCGCCCATTTTATGGATTTCTATTTTGTAAAGTTGGGCTGGGTGGATGGTAACCTCAACTTTTATGAGCAAGCCCATGAAAAATTCCAAATCCCGCACATTGCGATCTCCTATTTGATCTTTTTTGTGGTAGTTTGGTTCCACATGCGCCATGGTTTTGCAGCCATCTTCCAGACCTTTGGTCTTTACAATTACAAATACGGCAAGGCCATCGAAGTCCTCGGAATCATCTATGCTACGGTGATCTGCTTGATGTTTACCGCTGTTGTTCTCGGTGTCTATTTCGGGTTATAAACTTTCCACTTTCCACTTTCCACTCTCCACTCTCCACTTAAAATGAACCTCAACCCCAAAATACCTTCCGGCCCATTGGCTGAAAAATGGACCAATTATAAGACCTCGCAGAAGCTGGTGAACCCTGCCAACAAGCGTAAGCTCGACATCATCGTGGTGGGCACAGGCCTAGCAGGTGCTTCGGCAGCCGCCTCGTTGGGTGCCTTGGGCTTCAATGTGGACATCTTCTGCATTCAGGACTCGCCCCGTCGTGCCCATAGCATTGCTGCCCAAGGGGGCATCAATGCGGCCAAGAACTACCAGAACGACGGCGACAGCGTGGAACGTCTTTTCCGCGACACCGTCAAGGGTGGGGACTATCGTGCCCGCGAGGCCAATGTGTACCGTCTGGCCGAGGTGAGCAACGCCATCATCGACCAATGCGTGGCCCAAGGGGTGCCTTTTGCTCGCGACTATGGTGGACTGCTCGACAATCGTTCCTTCGGTGGTGCTCAGGTCAGTAGGACCTTCTACGCCAAAGGGCAGACGGGTCAGCAACTGTTGCTGGGTGCCTACGGTGCCTTGAGTCGTGAAATCAGCCGTGGCACGGTGAAGCTCCACACCCGTCGTGAGATGATGGATCTTGTGGTGGTGGATGGCCGAGCCCGTGGCATCATCGTAAGGAATTTGGTTACCGGTGACTTGGAACGTTATGCAGCCCACGCCGTCGTACTGGCCACCGGTGGTTACGGCAACCTCTACTATCTCTCCACCAATGCCATGAACAGCAACGGCAGCGCGGCTTGGGTGTGCCATCGCAAGGGCGCTGCTTTTGCCAACCCCTGCTATGTTCAGATCCATCCTACCTGCATTCCCGTTCACGGCGACTATCAAAGCAAACTCACCCTGATGAGCGAGAGCCTCCGCAATGACGGTCGCATCTGGGTGCCCAAGAAAAAGGAAGACGCTGAAGCTATCCGCGCAGGCAAGTTGAAACCCACCGACATTCCCGAAGAGGATCGCGACTACTATCTGGAACGTCGTTATCCCGCATTTGGTAACCTCGTACCTCGTGACGTGGCTTCGCGTGCTGCCAAGGAACGCTGCGATGCAGGTTATGGTGTGGGCACTGGTTATGCGGTCTATCTAGACTTTGCTGATGCTATCCAACGTCTTGGTAAAGAGGCTGTTGAACAGAAATACGGCAATCTTTTCCAGATGTACCAGAAGATCACCGATGAGAATCCCTACGAGACCCCGATGATGATCTATCCCGCCATCCACTACACTATGGGCGGCCTCTGGGTGGATTACGAACTGCAGACCACCATCCCGGGGTTGTTTGCCGCAGGCGAAGCCAACTTCAGTGACCACGGTGCCAACCGTCTCGGGGCCTCCGCCCTGATGCAGGGTCTCGCCGACGGCTACTTTGTGTTACCCTACACCCTGCAGAACTATCTCGCCGATCAAATCTATGTGGGGAAGATTGCTTTGACCACCCCGGAATTCGATGAAGCAGAAAAAGCAGTGCGGGAACGTCTGAACCGTTTGATGGAGGTTGGTGGCAATAAGACCGTAGATCATTACCATAAAGCCTTAGGCAAAATCATGTGGGAATACTGCGGCATGGCCCGCAACACAGAAAGCCTTACCAAAGCTCAGCAACTGGTCTCCGAACTGGAAGAGGAATTCTGGGAATCGGTCTTTGTCCCCGGCACCGCCAACGAATTCAATCCCGAACTGGAGAAAGCCTGTCGTCTGGAAGACTATTTCGAGTTGGCCCAACTTGTCATCGCAGATGCCCTGCACCGTGAGGAATCCTGCGGGGGACATTTCCGGACCGAGCATCAGACCGAAGATGGCGAGACCCTCCGCGACGATGAGCATTTCATGTATGTGGCCGCTTGGGAATACCAAGGACACGGACAACCCGAGACCATGGAGAAGGAGCCGCTCCATTACGAATACATTAAAATAGCGAATAGAAACTACAAATAATGCTGTCTTCTTCCTTCTGACTTCTAACTTCTAAAAAATGAGATTCACACTACATATTTGGAGACAAGAGTGCACCAAGGCCAAAGGCCATTTTGAGACTTACAAGATTGACAACATCAGTCCGGATTGTTCGTTCCTCGAAATGCTCGACATCCTCAACGAACAGCTTATTACCGGTTCTACTCCTCACTCCTCACTCCTCACTCCTCACTCTCCCATTGCCCATCCCGTGTGCTTCGACAACGACTGTCGCGAAGGCATCTGCGGTATGTGCGGCTTGTACATCAACGGTCGTCCACATGGCAACGATGACGGCATCACCACATGCCAACTTCACATGCGTAAGTTCAAGGATGGTGACGAAATCTGGATTGAGCCTTGGCGTGCCAAAGCCTTCCCAGTGATTTGTGATCTGGTGGTAGACCGTTCCGCTTTTGATAAGATTATCCAGGCTGGAGGTTATATCAGTACCACTACAGGTGGTGTGCCCGATGCCAATGCCATTCCGATTCCGAAACATGCCGCCGACATGGCCATGGATGCCGCTGCTTGCATCGGCTGCGGTGCCTGTGTGGCCGCTTGCAAGAA
>JAILBC010000141.1 GCA_024681295.1 Bacteroidales bacterium | reverse complement strand
TTTATCTCCCACGGCATAGATCCGCTCGCGGTCGGGGTTCTCGCGCGTCACGGCGTATTGCTGCACCACATAGCAGAAGCTGATGATGACGAAGGCCAAGGCCACGCTCAGGCCGATGAACTCAATGGCGGTGTAGAGCTTGTTTCGGGATAAAAACTTCAAATAACTCTTCATATTATTATTTTTTTTATATTTGCAAAAATTCAAATCATGCTCATACTTAACGAAAAAGTATCTAGAGAGAAACTTAAATCATTAGCTGCCAACACATTTGTCGATATGATAAAATGTGTTGCTGATGTCAAACTCGGACTTTTGGCTGTCGACGCCGAACTCCATGCCGATCTCGAATCGATGTTGCTCGAGAATGGTTCTGAACAGAAAAATCTTTGGGGATTCAACCTATATCCTGATGAAACTGGAGATGATTTCATCGAGTTTGATTCTCTAATTAACATACGCGCCTGGCAAGGCAACCGCAGCCGTGACGTTGAGAACGAGGAAGTTAGAGAACAAATAAAAAACATTGTGTCAAAATTTGTTGAATCATGATGCAACATGAAACTCTCAGCAACGGAGCTTGGCTTAATTTGACATTTCCCCAACAAATGGCCAACATCGGAAGTGAAACTTACCGCGCTACAAAATGGCTTGCAAAAGGCCGTCGCGACAACGCTGAAAAAGCCTTTGAGCGGATGCAGGAACTTATCGACCTGACCATTGCTTACGGTCGGAAGGACGCACCCAACCGCAAATCCCTGCTGAAAGAACTCTGTCGGTTCAGAGAACTTTACTGCGGAGCTTTCCTCGCCAATGACATGGAAACGCTCACTGCACTCAACCGTTATTTGGATCATTTTGCTCATATCAACTAAATCTTATTATTCCTTCTTCAAAACCGTCGCCGGATTAGTCCGAGCTGTCTTGATGCTCTGCCAGATGACCGAGATAAATGCCAACATCGCCACGGCAATTCCTGCTAAAGCGAAAATCCACCACGAGAGGCTGATGCGGTGAGTGTAATCTTCAAGCCAGCGGTGCATGATGAACCATGCCACGGGAATGCCAATCAACGCCGCCACAGCCACCATCTTCATGAACTTCAGCACCAACTCACGCAACACGCCACCATATTCTGCGCCAAAAACTTTCTTCACCGCCACGGCGCAACGCTCCTGCTGCATGTAGTAGGAACTCATCGCAAACAGGCCCAACGCCGAAACGAGCATCGAAAGCAAGGTGAAAATCAGGACAATACGGAGAATGCGGCTCTCTTTGGCAAAGTATAACTTTATCATGTCCTCCATATAATGCGCCTCAAAGATTTTGTCGGGATAAAACTCCTTCGCAATTTCCTCCAGGCGTGCGGTCGCAGCCTTGTGGTTGCCGTTCACCTTCACCACCAACAGGTGGCACTGGCCTTCGGGCAGCTCATCCTTGTAGTTTCTCACCATACCCATCCAGTCGCCGTTGCTCACTTCAAGCGGGTGCATTCCGAAGTCGTAATACACGCCGCCGATGGGTAACGGACCTTCTTTCGTCTGTAATTCCGTGGCACTTTCGTCCAGGCCTAACCGCCTGAAACTGCTCTCCGTCAGCCAACTGGCATCTGGAATATGATTATCTTGTTTCTCCTTGATTCCCAATATCTTGAAATAGGCATCGTCGCCATTCATCACCTTGAAACTACAATACGATTCATCGGGAAGTTGAACAGACCATCCCATGAATCCCCCCACTGCAGGAATGAGCGTGCCCTTGCCGATCTCCTCCACAAAAGGCTCGCTCTTGAAGCGTTCCACCATCGGCTGAAGTTCGGAAGTTTTGGCAAAAGTATTGTCAATCACAAGAATGTCTTTCGTGTTGATACCCAAATCAGCAGTAATCAACATCCTGACTTGCAGGAACATGGTCAGGGCTGCGACGAGCATCACTACGGAAATGGCGTTTTGCACAATGATGATGACATGGCTATATACCGTCTTGGTCTTCAGCCGCAGCGAACCGCGCACAATCTCAATGGGTTGCGCCTTCTGAATCAGCAAGGCGGGCACAAGTCCAGCCAGGAAGCCTAACACGATAACAAAGGCAATCACCAAGAGTACATTGCCCACCGAGGCCACGCCGAAAACCGAGATTGGGTACTCCAACAACGTTGAGGCTGACGGAGCAATGGCTTCGGCAAGCAGAATGGCCAACACCATCGCCACCGTGCAAAGTGCGATGCACTCCACTATCATCTTCATGAAGATGCCTGTCTTGGTGGCCCCGACGAGTCTTCTTGTGGCCATCTCCTTGGCGCGGAAACCGATGAGCGCCGTGGAAAGGTTCACATAATTGAGCACGGCAAAGAGCAGCAGCACGAGGCAAACCGTCAGCAGCAGGTGTACGAACTTGCGGTTGCCAGTCACAATCGTCGAGTCGGCGCCTTCCGTGAAATATACCTTGCGCAAGGGGATGATGCGCACATCAGTGCTTTGTCCGCTTTTGTAAACAAAGTAATTATCTTTCAAGAAATTAACAATATCCTCATGACGGGTTTCCAAATCTGCGCCCGGGTAGGTCATCACGAAGCAGGCGCCGCCGTTGGACTGCGCCATCGCCTCGTTGTGGTTAGGATAAACCTTGGACAGCACCTCGCCACGAGCCAGCACATCAGGGGTGTGAAGAATGCTGTTTCCGAAGTCCTTGTAAACGCCACACACAGTCAGCGCAATGCCGCCTCCCATGTTCAGTTGGACGACACGCCCGATGGGGTCTTTGTCACCGAAATGCGTGTTGGCAAACGCCTCGCTCACCATGCAGCGGTCCCATGAGATTTTCCAGTCGGCCTTCGAGCCTGCCGTGAGGTCATAGCTGAACATGTCGAAGAAACAGGAATCAGCGATGGTCAGGTTGGCATTGACAATCTCATTATCGACGGTGAACTCCATACCATCGCCCATTTTCAGCACCGCCGCCGACTTCTCGATTTCGGGCAGCATGTTGCGCAGGTGCTTGTCGGTCCAATAGGCCATCGTGAAGCTGTTTTCGGGTGCCACGAGATAAATCCGGTCGGCGTTCTCTTGGAAGGCGTCGGTGGAGAGTTGTCTCTGCACATACACCGCCAACAATAGCACGAAAGCCATTGAGACCGTGAGACCCACCAGATTGATGAGGCTGTATAGTTTGTTCCGTTTCAGGAAGTTTAAAAAAGATTTCATTTTATTAAATTATAACAATAGTTTATTATATCGTGGTTTCTCATATAGTCGATCAAAAAATCAACATATCTGATTCCCCAAAGTTATCATACGATGAAGTAATCACCTTCTCGCCAGCCTCCAGGCCTTCGATGACCTCGTAATATTGCGGGTTTTGGCGTCCAATCTTGATGTCGCGGCGCGTGGCCTTGCTGCCATCGGGGGCCATCACATAAATCCATTTGCCACCGGTTTTCTGATAGAAGGCACCACGCGGGATGAGCAACGCCTCCACCGGCTGACCGAGCTGCAGGTTGAGGTAATAGGTTTGGCCGCTGCGGATGTTGTCGGGCTGCTGTCCGGCAAACTTGAAGTCGGCCTTGAACTTGCCGTCGCGCACTTCGGGATAGACCTTGCGGATTTGCGCCTCGTAGCGCTCGCTCTGCCGCTCGAATGTAGCTGCCAAGCCTGGGCTTACACGGTCGATATAATGTTCGTCAATCT
>JAILBC010000135.1 GCA_024681295.1 Bacteroidales bacterium | reverse complement strand
AGACGGCACCGGCACCACCGCCACTTTCCAGTTGGCCGACATCCGAAAACTAGTCTGCACTGAGATAACGGGAATGGAAGAAAGCAGCACGAAGAGTTTGCGACTTCTCCCCAACCCCACACGTGACCACTTCCTCCTCAGCAACCTCCAAAGTAGTTGTGAAGCACGTATCTACGCCCTCGACGGACGTCTGGTGAAGTCGTTCACCGCCACCGAAGGCATGACAGTCGACATCAGCGAGCTCTCGAAGGGGATGTATCTCCTTCATATCGATGGTCAAACCCTTAAAATGATGAAGCTATGAAGAAGATTGCATTCCTTTTGGCGATCATCATGAGTTGCATCGGCCTTCACGCTCAGGAATACTACATCAACCTGCACCAGTCGGGGCAAGTGACGTATCAGAACAACGTGAACGAGATTGAGAACATGTATTTCCAAGGAAGCAATCCTTCCTCCCTTTTCATCAATACGAACAGCGGAATCAACTCCTTCCCTATCAGTGCTTTCGACAGCATCACCTTTGTGCTACAGGAGCCTCCGCAGCCCGGCGATGCCGTGACCATCAGCTATAACGGCAATGCGGTCAGCGTCACCAACCCATACGTAAACGATGGCGTCAGCGTCAGCAACAACGGCGCCAACGTTACGGTAAACTCCACCAAGGCGGGCGTTAGCTATGTCGTGACCGGCAGTTCCACCAACGGCTCGCTGACCTTTTATTGCAATTCGGCTTATTATCTGACACTCAATGCTTTGACTTTGACCTCAGGTAGCACGGCCGCCATTAACCTGGCTACGACAAACAATGTCACCTTGACGCTTGAAGGCACCTCCAGCATCACCGACAACGCCAACAGCAGCCTTAAGGCGGCGCTCCAATCCTCGGGTAACCTCACCATAGACGGCAGCGGCACGCTTCAAGTCACCGGTAATGCCAAGCACGGCATCAATGTGGATGGCACCCTGACCGTCAACGGTGGCAATATACAAATCACCGATACCGACAGCGACGGCATCCACGGCAACAGCAACGTGATATGGAACGGTGGCACGCTCAACATCGCGGCAGCTGGCTCCGATGGCCTCGATGTGTCAGGCGACATCCTTATCGAAAACGGCGACCTCGGCATCAACACCAACGCCGAAGGTGCCCGTGGCATCAAAGTGTCAGGCATCTTCACCATGGACAACGGCTCACTCGATATCAATTGCTCTGGAGTCGACAGCAAAGGCATCAAGGCCGACAGCCTAACGTTCTTCAACGGTGGCACCATAGGCATTACCCACTCAGGCAACATGTCGAAAGGCATCAAGACCGACCGCGACCTCACCATCACCGGAGGCAATTTCACCATCATCTCTTCTGGCAGCACAGTACTGGAAAGTGTCAATAACCAGAACGTTCCCGCCTACTGTTCCGCCATCAAGAGCGACGCCAACCTCCTCATCAGCGGCGGCACCTTCAACATCAACCTACCCACCAGCAACCAAGGCGGCAAAGCCATCAGCTGTGATGGCGACATGACCATCGACGGCGGCGACTTCACCATCGAGACCCACGGCAATGGCGCGGCTTACACCGTCAGCGGCAACACCAAGGACTCGTACACCTCGGCTTGTCTACGTTCCGACGGCGAGATGACGCTCAGCGCAGGCACCTTCAACCTCACCAGCACCGGTACGGGCGGCAAGGGTATCAAGGTGGGCACCAGCAGCAACAGCGCCAAGTTGACCATAGGCACTGTGGGCGGCAACAACGAAGACCTCATTCTCAACGTCACCACCACGGGCGAACGCATCACTGTGACGGCAGGAGGCGGCGGTCCCTGGGGCGGAGGCGGCGACTACGCCAACCCCAAGGGCATCAAGAGCCGGGGCAACCTCACCATCAACAGCGGAACCATCCGTGTGAACTGCACCCAGACCCAGAACGAAGGCGGTGAATGCATCGAAAGCAAAGCCATCCTGACCATCAACGGTGGCGACATCGAGGCCTACTCCAAGAAAGACGACGCCGTGAATGCATCCTCACAACTCATCCTCAACGGAGGCACCTATTATGCCCATAGCGATGCCAACGATGGCACCGACAGCAACGGCACCATGCAGATCAACGGAGGCTTCCTTATCTCCAACGGTGCCTCATCACCTGAGGAAGGATTCGACTGCGACAACAACCAGTTTAAGATCACAGGAGGCACCGCTGTCGGCACCGGCGGCGGCACTAGCACCCCCACTTCGAGCGTGTGCACCCAGCCCACACTGAGGATTAACACCCAGCCGGGCTATGCCATCCAAGTGCTGAAGGCCGACAATACGGTTATCTGCACCTACCAATGTCCCACCTTCACCGGCGGTGGTGGCGGCTGGCCAGGTCCCGGCGGCGGCGGCAACAGCATGGTGATGCTCTTCACCGACCCACATCTCCAGACCGGACAGACTTACACCGTGAAATACAATGGCACCATCAGTGGAGGCATCAACACCAACGGCTACTACACTGGCAATGTCACCTATTCCGGCGGACAAAGCGTCCAGGCCACGGTCAACTCAATGTACACCTCAGTCAACGCTGGTAGCAGCGGAGGTGGATGGTAAGATTTAGAATTCCAGTCTCATCTGAATCGCCATATTGAAGCTCTTGCGATGCAAGTCGGTGATGCCGTACTCGGCAATGGCTTGCTTGTGCTCAGGCGTGGGATAGCCTTTGTTCTTCTTCCAGTGATACTGTGGATAACGGAGGTCGTACTCCTCCATCAGGAGGTCACGAGTTGTCTTGGCCAAAATAGACGCTGCAGCGATGGACTGGTATTTTGCATCGCCTCCAACTACACAGATATGTTTTAAATCGTGATACTTGTTAAAACGATTGCCGTCGATAAGCAAGAACTCAGGCCTGACCCTCAACTGGTCAATGGCACGGTGCATGGCTAGGAAGGAGGCGTTCAAGATGTTGATCTCGTCGATCTCAGAAGCCGTCACGATGCCGATACCGTAAGCCAAAGCCTCGTTCATAATCATCTCACGCAGCTCCATACGCTTCTTCTCGGTGAGCTTTTTGGAATCATCCAAGTCGGGATAGTCCGCCCCTGACTTCAAGATGACCGCACCAGCCACCACAGGGCCTGCCAGACAGCCACGACCGGCTTCGTCGCAACCAGCTTCAATCAGGTCAGAATAATGCGTCAGAAGGTTCATCTTGCCACGAATAAGGGAACGTAATGCGAGGCCAGCACTGCCAGAATCAAGAGAATGAAAGTGACATTCGACCACTTCAGATGGTCGAGATAGGCCAGATTGTAAGAAAACAGGATGCTCAGCGCGATGAAAAGCACGCCGTGCAGCATCGGGTCGCCGCCAATAAACAACAGGAAGATGCCCAAAAGCAGCAGGTTGTAGGTCATGGCGATCTTTGTACGCACCGCCACCGACTTCTCGAAGCTATAGAGATGCGGCGAAAGCAAGGGAATGAACAAAATCAACACCAAAAAGCCCAACACTCCTATCCTAAGCCAATCGAAATCTCCAATGCTGAGACGGAAACCCGTGAAATAATCGGCATAGCCTTGTAAGACTGGCAACAAGTCACCCATCAGGAAATGCGCCCCGAAATAAAAGAAATAGGGTAGCAACAAGCCAATGAACGGAATGATGTGCAGACGCAAGGAACCCTTGTGGATGATGGCCAGTGAGATGATACCCCACAACGCCAACAACAGCGAAGGAAACCAACACATGGTGGCAAACGAGAGGTAGAAACCTGCGTTGAGGAGGTAGAGTTCAGGACGGGGTGTCTGGTAGATGGCGAACAAGGTGTGGATGAACATCAGCAAGAACACTGACGAAATCAAGAAAGGATAAAAGGTGGTCTGAACGGGCAGCAGGTTCAGCAACAGCAGGAAGACCACCGCACCCAAAGTATGCACCATACCAATGATCTGGTTGGCCGACAGGATAGAGTTGAAGAACACCGACTCAAAGCCCATCAGCAACATGGCGAAGAGCAACATGGCAGGTGGCCAGAAGTCGAAGATGTTGGCAATGAGGTTGTATAATGGTGTCACCTCGCTGCGCCACGCCACGTCGACGTTGCCCGTGATGAACGAGGGAATCCACAAGAGGATGACCAGCAGGACGATGGTCGCGTATTGGACGAGGTAGCTATTTCGAAAGAACCTGATCAAGAGAGTGAGGAGTTAGGAGTGAGGAGTGAGGAGTAAATCCAGGCCGATGTCGTGGCGATGGTTTTCTCCTTCGAATTGGATTTTAACGACGTTCTCGTAGGCTTTCTCGCGGGCTTCGAGGATGCTGTTGCCTTGGGCGGTGACAGCGATGACGCGACCGCCAGCAGTAACAACCTGTCCTTCGGCGTTGAAGGCAGTTCCGGCATGGAAGGCAACGCAATCCTTAAGGCTATTCAAGCCTGTCATCACTTTGCCTTTTTGGTAGGCTTCGGGATAGCCACCGGAGACCAGCATCACCGTGACGGCGGTGAGGGGACTCTTGGCGTAATGAACCTGATCGAGGCAGCCATCGGCGCAGGCATAGAGCAGATCGGCAAAGTCGCCTTCGATGCGGGTCATCACGGCCTCGGTCTCAGGGTCGCCCATGCGGACGTTGTATTCGATCACGTAAGGATCGCCGCCACAGTTCATCAAGCCGAGGAAGATAAAGCCTTTGTAGTCTATATTTTCCGTTTTCAGGCCTTTCAGAGTGGGTTTCACGATACGGTCCTCCACCTTCTGCAAGAAATCAGGGGTGCAGAACGGGACTGGCGACACGGCACCCATGCCTCCAGTGTTCAAGCCTTTGTCACCGTCGCCAATGCGCTTGTAGTCCTTGGCTTCGGGCAGTAGCACGTAATGTTCACCGTCGGTCAACACAAACACGGAACATTCGATGCCGCTGAGGAACTCCTCGATGACCACGGTAGCCGAGGCAGTGCCGAACTTGCCACCGAGCATGTTGCCCAACTCGCTAATGGCTTCGTCTAGATTTTCTAGAATAAGAACGCCCTTGCCAGCTGCGAGGCCATCGGCTTTCAGCACATAAGGGGCTTGTAGCGTCCTCAGGAACGCCTCTCCGTCTTTCAGGTTGGCTTGATTTACCGTCAGACAACGTGCCGTGGGGATACCGTTGCGAGCCATGAACTCCTTGGCGTAAGCCTTGCTGCCTTCCAGCTGGGCACCACGCCTGTCGGGACCAATGATGCGTACCTTTTGGAGCTGCTCGTCATTTTTGAAGTAGTCGACGATGCCGTCCACCAGAGGCTGCTCTGGACCGACCACTACGAGACCAATCTCGTTGTCGAGACAAAACTTCTTGATGCCTCCGAGATCGCTGACCTTGATATTCACATTGGTGCCGACCTCAGCGGTACCGGCGTTGCCCGGTGCGATGAACACATGGGCGCCTTCACCTTGGGCGAGTTTCCATGCTAGGGCGTGTTCGCGACCGCCAGAGCCTAAAACCAAGATGTTTCGGACGACAGCGGTCACATGTTGGCCTTGAATCGCCTTCCAATCCACGGCATCTTTACCAACTTCACCAGGATACATAATAATTTGTTCCATATTTATATTGTTTTTCTACCGATATGGCACCCCGATGGGGTGCTTTCCATCATACTATTCCAAATTACGGTCGCAGCGTGGTCCCAGGAGAAATCCTGTACCCGACGGCGGCCTTTTTCAATCAAATCATTCCGCACCTCCGCATCGAGCATCTTCACCATACCTTCAGCAATGGAGTCCTCATCGAAAGGATCCACCAACAGGGCGGCATCTTGAGCCACCTCAGGCATGGAAGTCACATTGGAGGTGATCACCGGCGTGTCACAACGGAAAGCCTCTAAAATGGGAATGCCAAATCCCTCAAAATAAGAGACATACACCGATGCCAACGCTGCTGCCGTCACCTTGTGCAAGTCTTCTGCACTCAGACGACCGACAAACATCACATCCTCCTTGCAACTCATGGCTTCGAATGCCTGCTGGATAGGCTCCGTCCACCAACGCTTCTCCCCCACAATCACCAGTCTCACGTCGTTTTTACTACGTTGTTTAAACCTATCAAATGCCGTGAACAAACGGGCCAAGTTCTTCCGAGGATGCAGCGAGCCCACAAACATGAAATACGGATGGCCGAAACTGTAATGTGCCCGGACAATCTTTTTTTCCGCTTCGGAGAGGGGCTTGAAGGTCTCGTTCACCCCATTGTAGGCCACATCAATCTTATTGGGGCCCACTCCATAGCAATCCACGATATCTTGTTTCGAGAACTCCGACACCGTGACGATACGCTTGGCTTTCCTCGCAAATTTAGGGAAGAACTTCTTGTAATGCCAGAGATGGATTTTGGGCATATCACCTGGGAAATGCTCAAAATTGAGATCATGGAACTCCACCACCTGAGGCACCTTTGTGCGCAAACTCAGATACCCATCGGGCGAATAGAACAAGTCCGCCTTGATCCGCCTCAAAGCGCTGGGGACCGACAACTCAAAAAACCAGATGAAGAGAAAGGGATGTCGCGCTTGAGGAAAGAGCACCACCGGCTTCACGTTGGCCGCAAAAAGGAACAAGGGGTCGGGCTTGCGGTCGAAGATGAAATAGAACTCCACCTCTGGATGGGCCAATACGATCCGTTTCAGGGTCTCGTAGGCCACCCAGCCGATGCCTTCCAGCTTGCCTTTCAGCAACAGACGCGTATTGACGGCGATGCGCATTGCTTAGTAGCGATAGATGTCAGACTTGTAAGGACCTTCCACAGGAACCCCGATATAGTCGGCCTGTTTCTGGGTAAGCTTGGTGAGTTTTACACCAATCTTCTCGAGATGCAGGCGAGCCACTTCCTCGTCGAGGTACTTGGGCAGGCAGTACACGCCCACCTTGTATTCGTCGCGTTTTGCCCAAAGATCCATCTGAGCCAAGGTCTGGTTGGTGAACGAGTTACTCATCACGAAGCTGGCGTGACCCGTGGCACAGCCCAGGTTGACCAGACGGCCCGAGGCCAGCAGGAAGATGCAGTGACCGTCGTCGAAGACGTATTTGTCGACCTGAGGCTTAATATTAATCTTTTCGCGAAGGTGTTCCGTCTTTTCGAGACGATCTACTTGGATCTCGTTGTCGAAGTGACCGATATTGCATACAATGGCCTGGTCCTTCATCTGGAGGAGATGCTCGAGGGTGATGACATCGCAGTTGCCTGTGGTGGTCACGAAGATATTACCTTCTTTGACGGCCTCTTCCATCGTGGTAACCTCGAAGCCTTCCATGGCAGCTTGCAAGGCGCAGATGGGGTCGATCTCGGTGACAAGGACGCGGGCGCCATAGCTCTTCATGGAGTGTGAGCAGCCCTTGCCCACCTCGCCGTAGCCGCACACCACGACGACCTTACCGGCGATCATCACGTCAGTGGCGCGCTTGATGCCGTCAGCGAGTGACTCGCGGCAGCCGTAAAGGTTGTCAAACTTCGACTTGGTGACCGAGTCGTTCACATTGATGGCGGGAACCAGCAATTCGCCGCGTTCCTGCATCTGATAAAGGCGGTGGACACCAGTGGTCGTCTCTTCGGAGACGCCCTTCCATCCTTTCACCACGGTATGCCAGAAAGTGGGATTTTCTTTGTAGGTGGCCTTGATAACACTCATCAGGGCCTTCTCTTCTTCGCTGCCACATGGAGCATCCAACAACTTAGGATCGTTCTCGCAGGCGTAGCCTTTATGGATGAGCAAGGTGGCGTCGCCGCCATCATCGACGATGAGGTCCGGTCCCGTGCCGTCGGGGAAGGTGATGGCGCGTTTGGTGCACCACCAGTAATCCTCAAGGGTCTCCCCTTTCCAAGCGAAGACCGAGGTGCCCGTCTCGGCGATGGCCGCGGCGGCGTGGTCCTGCGTGGAGTAGATGTTGCAGCTGCACCAACGCACGGTAGCGCCGAGCTTCACCAGCGTCTCGATGAGGCAGGCCGTTTGGATGGTCATGTGCAGCGAGCCCATGATCTTGGCGCCTTTCAAAGGCTTGTTGTCGCCATATTTCTTACGGAGGGCCATGAGGCCCGGCATTTCGTGTTCAGAGACTTCAATCTCTTTTCTTCCCCAGTCGGCCAAGTTGATGTCAGCCACCAGGTACTGGAGGTCTTTATCGAGGAGTTTGTTGTTCATGGATTGATTTTTAAATATGAAAATGCAAAAATAAGAAAAAACAATGAAACATTTCTCTTTTTTCGCTACAAGCAATAAAGAAAGCGGGGTATCTTTTCTGTGATGACATGCCGTTTTAAGCCGTAGGATGCTCTTGCAAACAAGCCAAACAGATTCGATACCCACGCTTTTCGCGCGGGCATCTGCATCTGCATGTCTTCGGTTTGCAAAATTGAATTTCCTACGTTCAAAACAGCCAAAAACAAGCGTCAGCAAACGCCACAAAATGTCTCCACTTCCAAAGGAGACATCACAAAAAAAAAGAAAGCCTGCTTAGGAAATGGAATTATAGTGCAAAGAAACAAAATATTTTTGAAAAAACAAAAATATTAATTGCGATAATTCAACATTATCTCAAAACTGCGGCCAGGCATGGGACGCCAAAGTACATTCTGATAGTCCTTGTCGGTAAAGTTGTTGCACCGAAGCTCGCAACGGAACTTGCCAAATTGTTTGCCCAAGGCCACGTGATGAAGGACATACGAGGGCAAGTCGTATGCATAAAAGTCGGCATACGAGGTGTTGCGCAGACCAGTGACCTCGAGGGTGTAGCTGAGGTCCCAAGTAGTCCAGCGGATGTTGGCAAACAGATTGCCATGGTGACGGGGGATGTAAATCAGCTGCTTGCCCAAGTTGCCGTACGACTGGGCGTTCTCGCTTTCATCAGTGGTGAAGGTGAAGACATAGTTACCCGAGAGGCTATACTTCCAATCGTTATGTGTGTAGTTGAAGTCAATATGATTCTCAATGCCACGGGCGAAGACCAAGGCCACATTCTGCGGCACCCAGTATCGGTACGAGGTAGGCACCCATTGGATCCAATTTTTCACCTTGGAAGCGTATGCGCCCGTGCGGAAATCTAGTTTCAAGCCTTGGCAATCGAGGTTGTAGTTGAACGCCAAGTCGACGGTGCGGCCATTCTCTGGCAGCAGGTCGGGGTTGCCACCAGGATACCAGTAGAGGTCGTTCAAGGAGGGGTTGCGATAGTTGTGGCTATAACCCAAGGTCATGCCGAAACCTTTGGGGAAATGATAAGAGAAGGTGGCCGTGGGGAACACACCCATGGACTTCCCGTCAACGATGTCGTAGCGCGCCGTCACGCTCAAGTCAGCCTGCTCCACAGGATGGCCCTCGACGGCGACATACGACGAAAGCATGTCACGCCGCTTGATATCCTGATAGTTGTTGGAGTTGACCCGTTCACGGTCCCACTGAAGCTTGGCTTTCAGCTTCCAAGTGGCATAGAGACGTTGTTCCAAATCAGCAATCTGGTGCAGCACCAAAGCCTTGTTTTCTGAGTTGATATGCGTGATTAGCACATCGGGATTAAGGGTATGCACCTCCAGATAGTAGCGCTGATTCTCCACAAAGGCGGCCGATTTCAGCTGGAGCTTGCCTCCGTCCCAGAACAGCTTGTAGGTCAAGAAGTTCCTCGAGAAGCTATCGCGTGTCCATTCTTCGGTATTTTTGTTGCCCACGTTGGGCATGATGGGGGGCAGGTTACGGTTGTTCCATTGGTTCCACGACGATAGCGACAGGATGCCGTGCCTAAGCATTACGCTGACCTCTGGCATAACGCCATAGTCCACGAAGTCGGCATTCTGTTGCTTCATGGTCTTGGGTGGCAACAGCGCACTATTGTAGTATTCAAAGTCGTTGTCGGACGAGTTGCGGTAAGCCTTCACACGAAACGAAACCTTCTTGCCGCAGTAGCCCACCGTAACGAAACTACCCCAGGTGTTGAAACTGCCGTAGGTTTGCTTCAGGTCAAGAATCAGGCCTTTGCCGAAGGTGTTCTTGCTGTCGATGTTGACCGATCCGCCCAGACCCCCGCTGTTGTTGGAAGTGCCACTCCCCCACTTCAAGTCGATGTCGTCGGCCAAAAACACGGGAATGGTGCTGAAGTCGACCTGTCCCAAGGTAGGCGCATTCAGCTGGAATCCGTTCCAAAGCACGAGGGTATGACTCGCTGTGGTGCCACGGAACGATGCCGTGGAGATACCTCCAGGTCCGTAGGTCTTGATAAACACGGGACTATGTTGAATCAACAACTCCGAAAGTGTAGAGGTACTTTTTGTCTCAAGCACCAAAGAGTCCATCTTCTTCATCACCAGCGGACGGAGTTCCTCTTTCTGGATGCCTTCAGCGGTGACGTTGACCGCATTCAGCGTAATGGTATCCTGGGCCTGGGATAACAGGGCCCACAGCATCAGGACCAACAGCCACGATGTCCTCAACCTCAGGGTCATTCTGGCTTCACCTTAACGGCTTTCTGATCAGGTTTTTTCTCTTCTACGATTTTTATTTCCGGACTTACCTTAACGGCTTTTTGATCCATTTTCTTCACCTCATCAAGCTTCTTTTCCGGTTTTTTCTCCTCATCAACTTTCTTCTCCAGCTTCTTTTCCTCAACCGGTTTGACATCGTTGTATTTCTTCACCTTGCCGGTCTGTTTACCGTTTTTGTAGGTGGTTTCCATTTTCACAGCACCGCTCTCGTAATACTCCACAGCAGGGCCATCCTGAACGTTGTTTTTATAGGTCTTTGAGGTTTGGATGTTTCCGTTCTTGTAATAGGTTTCTTGCACCCCTTCGAACTGACCAGCTTTGTATTCGATGCTCATCACCTTACTGCCATCTTGGGCGAACCAAATGGTACGTCCGTCGCGAAGCCCGTCCTTATAATAGGCCACCTCACGGTTGTTGCCTTGATCGTAGCAATCGATCTGTTCGCCGTCGAGCACACCGTTTTTATAACTCTTTTTATTGGACAGACGTCCGCCCCTAAACCAGACGTACGAGGCACCGTTGAGCTGGTCATCGGCATATTCACATTTCTTCACCAAGGCACCTGTCTCATCAATTTCAAGATAAAGGCCATTCTTTTTGCCATTTTCGTATTGCACCACTTTGCGGATCAAGTTCCGGGCATCAATCTCGTACCATGTGCCTTCTCTCTGGCCATTACGGGTTTCACCTTCCTCCCTCATCTGTGCCGACACGGTCAGCGAACAGAATAGGGCGATAATGATAAACAAATTCTTACGCATCGTTTTTTATTTTTAAATTTGCATCAAAATTACAAAAAACGTCAGACATGAAAGCTGTTGAAGTCAAAAATTTCAAGCTGTACACCACCGCGGTGATTAGCATTGAGTGGAAACAAGAGTTGCTCAACGTGGACCTCGATCTCGCCATGATGCTTAAAATGATGGAGATCGAAGGACTCACCCGAGAGGATATCCAGAAACACAGCGATGCAGGGAAGCCCATTCCCTTTAAAAAGGTGGTTTTAAACCTCTTCACCGATGATAACAAGCCAGGACAATACTACACCGACGAGTCGTTCTGCGAGGATGATGATCCCACCGTTTTCTACGTGGAGTTGAAAAACTAAGGAACGACAGACGTCATTGCGAGGGAGCGTAGCGGACGAAGCAACCGAAGCTCATCGCCGCTAGGCGATAATCCAACTTGACCCGAAATAGTTCAGGTTGGATTGCTTCGGCCAAAGGCCTCGCAATGACGTATCCGACGATTATTACAATCCCTTAATGTATTCATCAATCGCCTTCGCGGCTTTCTTGCCGGCGCCCATGGCGAGGATGACCGTGGCTGCGCCGCTGACCGCGTCGCCACCGGCAAAGATGCCGGGACGCGAGGTGGCACCCACCTCGTCGGCCACGATGCAACCCTTACGGTTGAGGTCGAGGTTACGTGTAGTGCTGCCGATCAACGGGTTCGGTGAGGTACCCAGAGCCATGATGATCATATCGACGTCGAGGACAAACTCGGAGCCTTCCACCGGGACAGGGCTGCGACGACCTGAGGCATCGGGCTCGCCCAACTCGCAGCGGACGCACTTGAAGCCCTTCACCCAGCCGTTCTCGTCGCCCAACACCTCCACAGGAGCGGTGAGCAGGTCGAACTGAACGCCTTCTTCCTTGGCGTGATGCACCTCCTCCACACGGGCGGGGAGCTCAGCCTCAGAACGACGGTACACGATATGCACCTCGGCACCGAGACGCAGGGCGGTACGCGCAGCATCCATAGCCACATTGCCACCACCGACCACAGCGACCTTCTTACCCACGAAGTTCGGGGTCTCGAAGCCTTCCTTATAGGCGAAGAGCAGGTTGTTACGGGTTAGGAACTCATTAGCCGAGACAACACCGCAGAGGTTCTCACCGGGGACATTGAGCATCATCGGGAAACCAGCGCCGGAGCCTACGAAGACAGCCTCGAAGCCCTCACGGTGCATCAACTCGTCGATGGTGATGGTGCGGCCGATGACCACGTCCTTCTCGAACTTGGCACCCAGACGGCGTACGCTCTCCACCTCTTTCTTCACCACGGTCTCTTTTGGCAGACGGAACGACGGGATGCCGTACATCAGCACGCCGCCGAGTTCGTGCAAGGCCTCGAAGATAGTGACGTCATAGCCCATGGAGAGCAAGTCTTTGGCGCAAGTCAGGCCCGAAGGACCGCTACCGATGATGGCCACCTTATGGCCGTTCGGGATGCTCTGGCTGTCGAAATGCAGGTCATGCTCGATAGCGTAGTCACCCACAAAGCGTTCCAGCTTGCCGATGGCGATGGGCTCGAACTTCTTGCCCATGACGCAGCTACCCTCGCACTGGGTCTCCTGAGGACACACACGACCGCAGACGGCCGGCAGGGCGGAATCGCAGCTGATGACACCAGCAGCGCCTTCGAAGTCGCCTTTAGCCACACGGGCGATG
>JAILBC010000122.1 GCA_024681295.1 Bacteroidales bacterium | reverse complement strand
GTAGACGTCGACTTTCTTGCCGCCGAGGAAGTCGGTGATCTCTTTTAGCCCCCAACGGTGGACGGGATCTTTCACGAGCAACCCGCGGGTAATGGTGTAGAGCGGGTCGGGCATGTCGATGGGGACCACGATGCCGTCGTGGACTTTCTGCATGGCCAGTATCTGCTCCTTGCTGCGGAAGGTACGGAAGGCCGACTCGCCGAGCCAGAGGCAGAGGATGGTCATGCCCAAAGAGTAGAAGTCGGCTGCCGGGGTCAGCTCGCAGTAGGTCACGGAACCTACGGTGACGGTGTGCTCGTAGACCTCGGGGGCGGCGTAGATGGGGGTGCGGCTCTGCTGGGTGTTGGCCTTGCCGTTGTTGAGCACGTCGGCGATGCCGAAGTCGCACAGCACACAATCCCAACTGGCCTTGTCGCGGATGAGGATGTTAGCGGGCTTCACATCTTTGTGGATGAACCCTGCGCGGTGGCAGGCATCGAGGGCCTTGGCTACTTTCTGCACGATCTTCAGGATGTTGTCCTTTTTGCCTCTTAGGTTGAGTGCGCTGACCGCTCCTTCGGGGCAGTACTCCATGAGTTCGAACGCGCGTTGCTGCCCTTCGTAGTCCATGGTGCCGTAGTCGTAGAGGTCGACGACGAAGCCCTTGCCTTTCAGTTTCTTTACCAAAGGCAGTACGGCGGCATTGAAGCTGCAGCCGGGCTTGTAGAGTTTTAGGATCTTGCCTTTCTGGACGATGAGGTCGGCTTGAGCGCCGCTATAGGTGGAGCCTTCGACAGGTGCCGAGGCGGTGCTTTGGGGAGGAGTAGCCGTTTCTTGTGGCGGCGTGGCGGTACCTTGAGGCGGTGTCGCAGTCCCTTGGGGTGGGGTCGCCGTCCCTTGGGGTGGTGTTACGGTGCCTTGAGGGACCGTGGCAGTCTCTTGAGGCGTCGTGTTGCCGCCTTTCGGGGCGTTCAGGTGATCCGACTGTTTATCCATGGCTTATTCTTCGTATTCGTAGGTCTTTGTGTGTATGGTGACTTCCTCGGTCTCGTAGATCCAGGTGCCTCCCTGCCAGGGCTCCACGCAGTCGCTGGGCTGGCGGTGATGGCATCCGCAGTAGTTGCACACCCACTCGGTCTTGATGGTCCGCTTGATGGTTTGGATGCGCTCCACGGCCACTCTCCGAGCTGAGTAGTAGTTGAACTGTTCTTCGGGGGTGGAGCCCGCTGGCGGAAGCATCTCTTCGAAGAGTTGGTTGATGTCCTTCACCACCCGCTGGTAGGTCTCTTGGGTCTCAGCCTTAGACTGCTCGTCGGTGGTATTCTCTAGATCCTCTAGAGTCTCCTCCAGTTGGGCGGCTTGGTCCATGAGACGGGCTGCCTCCTGCACCTTGGGGTCTTCCATGGCTTTCTCGACGGCACGGACGGCGGCGCGGTTCAATGGAGCGTTGCATTTGCTGCAGAAGGGACGGAAGTTGAGCGTGCCGCAGTTGGGGCACACCACGCCGTCGGCAGGCATGCCGCACTCCTCGCAAAGGGTGTCGGAGGGACTCATCGGCGCTCCGCAGAAGGTGCAATGGCCGCTGTTCTGGAAATGCAGCGGCCTGTAGCGCTTCTGGGTCTCTTCCTTGACCTGTTGCTTGACTTTGTTATGCGTAGGGGTCATATTGGTTGTCGTTATCGGGGAACTCTTCATAATACACTTCTTCCACATGAGCACCTAGGGCTTCTACAACCTCCTTCAGCGGGCCCAACTCGATGGCCGTCGGCTGGGAAAACTCATCCTCAAGGGTGATCACATAGGATCCGAGGTCCTTCCCCCTCCTGTCGCTGTCGACCCAAAGGGTGAGACGCCCCTCCAAGCCCAGATTCTCGCCAATCTCGTCAAGCCGACTGTTGTGGACGGCTTCCAGATCCGCGCCCTCAACCAACATCTCCAACTCAAACCACTCTTGTGTGGTAAAGTCGAACTCGGTGAGATGGGCGCTTCCCGAGGGGTCGACGACGGCAACGAACTTGATTCCGAAATACTGGGTCTTCTCTTCGTCGGAGAGGGCGTCGTAACGCGGGAGGTAGTATTTCTTCACCTCGTTACGGTATTTTTGGAGGTAGCCGCCGTAGAACGAGACAATCACCGGAATCAACATGCTGTCGTCGCCTTGGCGCAACCCCATCAGACGGCAGTAGGAGATGAAATTGGGTCCCAGACCTTCTGGAGCTTCGCCATCAAGATACATCTTGCCTATCTCGTCCCAGGCCTCGGGAATGTTCATTCCTGAGGCATTGAGGAAGTCCATCCAAGCCACGTTGTTGTCCTGGGTGAAGCCGTAGTTGCCGTAATAGCTGTGGTGTCCGTGGAAATAGAAACCGTAGCCTTCGCCTAGGTTGGCTGCCGTGGAGAGGTCCTGCTGGATCATCTCCGAGAGTTGGGCCTTCTCGTTTTTGTCCTCGCTGGCATCGTAAAGCTGTTGGTTCATGTCTGCGCGGAGCATGTAGGAGTAACCGCAACCCAGGGTAATGCCGTCTTCCACGGCTTTTTTGTAACCATCCACATCAGTGACTTCCATGTTGTCGTAAAAGAAGGTGTTGAGCACCCATTGGTGATGTAGGTCGTAACGCCCCATACGCACGCACTTTTGATAATAGTGAGCGGCATTTTTCGCGTCACCCAAGGCCTCGTACGCCATAGCCAAGATCTCGTAGTAGGTCGGGCTGACCCTCAGGAGGTCCTCGCTCTCGTCGCCCTTGAGCCAATCCTTGATGTTGTTGATGACCGTCTGGGGGTCGGCAGGCTGGTCTTCGTAACCTCGGATGGCGGCCTTGTACATGTAGTACTGGCCCAACATGCTGTTTTTATCGACAGCATCCGCGATGCCTTGATAGTATTTTTCCTTGTCGACTTCCACCCCGTCCAGTTGTCCGTTAACCATCATCAAGGCAAGCGCAGCAAAAGCATCGCCGATGCCGGACTTGGCCGCTGCGACGAACAGGTCGCGTGCTTCGTTGAACGAGTGCCCATGGGCTTGATAGAAGCGTGCCAAGGTGTATTGGGCCAGGGGATCGTCCTTCTTTGCTTCTTCTTCCAAAAACTCCTCCTGGTCTGCGGTGAGCAAGAACAGCCGCGCGTTGATTTCGGGAATCATGAGGAAGAGACGATGCGCGTTCCGGTCCACATGGGCGGCCTTGTACAGAAGGTCGAAAGCCGCAGCGATGTCGTTCTTCTGCAAGGCTTCCTGGCCCCGTTTAACAGCTTCTCCTGTATTGAGGTCAAATTCGCTACGGATAGCATTGATAAGGGTATCGACACTTTCCTTGGCCTTGAACCCGAATCTATCGGCATAGAACTCCACCAGCTGCCTCTCACTTTCACTGATCTCTCCGTCTGCCATCATGGTCATGACCAAGTTCCTGATCATCAGGGTTTTTTCGCTGTCACTCTTGGGAGGCTCTATCACCACGGTACCTTTTGTCGTACATTCGTTGCAGGCATCGGCACAGTAGTCGAATTCTTCATTGGTGAGGCCATACTCATCGGCGATATTTCTGATGATTTGCAGCTCCTCTTGGGCGACTTTGCCATTGACGACGGCCACGCTCATGAGGTTGATGACATGGGCCATTGCTGCTCTTTTTTCAGGTGTCTTGTTGTTGAGATTGATCATGATGACTGTTTTATTCTATGATGATGTTTTCTGTTTTCACGCCCAGCTCAGCGAGGATCTTTTTCAACTCGTCCAAGTCGTCGAAGCTTTTGGGATCATATCGGTTGTCCTCAAGGGTGAGGATGAGGTCGCCCACGATGGAGCCGGGATAGAGCATGCACCCGATGCGGTTCTCGGGCAGGCCCCGGAGCAGGCCCCTATTGTCGACCCACGCGATGATGTGGGTGTCGGTGTAATGCATCTTCTTGCTGATGTCGTAGAGCGGTTGGGTGCGGATGGCGTCGAGCCGTCTGGCATCGATCATGGGCGCCAGGTCGTCCCAGTTCTCCTCCACGTTGAATTTGTGGATGAAAGCCTTACCGTCAGGCTTGATGATGGCAATGAGATTCATAGCCGGTTTGTTTGGATCCCGGGGCTTCTTTCCCCAGAATTTGTCATGGAAATCCTTTTTCATTTTTTCATATCTCGACATGTAGATGGCGTAGACCTCATCCCTGGCATACTCCAGTCGGCCGCTGTAAAAATAGTCCATGACGGCCATGAGTCGGTCTTCGTCACCACGTCGCAGGGCGTTGAGTTCGCAGAAACACTCGAGCCCCTCGGAGACTTCGTAGGGGTTGGTCTTGTCGTAGATCATCCGGGCAAGCATGGTAAAGGCGTTCGGATCCTCCCGATGGGAGCCTTCCGTAAATAGATTCCATGCTTCTGTATTGTCTTCTTCAAAACCATAATCGCCGTAATAATAGGCCATTCCGAGGACATAAGGCGCATTGTCGTAACCCAGTCGGATGGCGGTTTCAAGGTCGGATTTGATTTCGGGGGTCTTTTCCTCTTGGGTTTCTTTGTTGAATTTTTTGTAATGCTCCATGTTGAACATTGCCCTGAAGAAGTAGCATCCGGGGTCGTCGTGCTTGCAGCCTTCGTCCAGCATGGCGAGGTAGGTCTCCTGTTTCTCCTTTTCGTCGGCCTTGCTGCATTCGTCATACATGAGGCAGTACCTGTAGTAGGCCTCGTATTGGCCCATCCTAATGGCTTTTAGGAAGTATTTTTCGGACTTCTCAAGATCTTTCAACTCGTTGTAGGCGCTGCCCAACGTCATGTAATAGACGGGGTCGACCACAGCGATGTCTTCGCTTTCCTCGCCTTCGAGCATCTTGTTGATGGAGTCGACCACAAACTGCGGGTTGGCTTCGACGCCGTCCTGTCCGTAAATACGCCTCAGGCAGATCTTCCTATTGGCGAGCATGCTGTCCTTCTGGAACGCTTGGTCCACCAACTCGTTGTATTTCCTGAGGTTGACCTGTCCGCAGTGACCGTCTCTGACGAGGTAGGCCAAGGCGCAGAGGGCGTCAGGGACATCGTCCTTAGCGGCTTCGAAGAGCTTGATGGCTTCGTCGATGGCGTTGTCGTCGGGTTGTAGAATCTGGAGGTAGCGACCGTAGGCATACTGGTGGAGGGGATACTGCTGGTCAGACGTTTCCTTGAGCCGTGCCACCTGTTCCTCGTTGAGCAGGAACAAGCGGGTGTGGGTGTTGGGGATCATGAGGAACAGCAGTCGTGCCCTGGCGTTGAAGAGGGAGGGGATCAGCAGATAATCGAAGGCTTTGCTGATCTCATGCTTCTCGAGGGCTTGCTGCCCGAGGTCGGTCTGCCGGAGTATCGTGTCCTGGAATTCCTGGTCAGTCATGGAGTCGCTCATGGTACAAAGTTTTATTCGACGATGATGTTCTCGGGTTTTACGCCGAGTGCGGTGCATACTTGTTTGAGTTGCTCCAGGTCGCTGAAGAGGGTGATGCGGTAGTTCTCGTCCTCCAGGGCGACGAAGAGGTTGTCGGCAACGGGGCCGGGATACCACTTGGCGCCGATGGGGTTCGGCGTGATCTTGTTATCCCAGTTCAGTTGTTTGCGGAGGGCGGAGTTGTCAATCCAAAGGGTGAGACGGTCGTTCAGACCAAGTTTCTTGCCGAGGCCGTAGAGGTTGGACTGGCGCACCGGGTCGTAGATGTCCTCTTCGAAGAGGGCAAACACGCCGAGGCTGCTGTTGACGAGGTGGGCTGTGCCGTCGGGCTCGATGCGAGCCACGTAGCCTTTGTCGGCATTCGGGTTCACCTTGCTGTAGTCCATGGGTTTGCGTTTCTCGTCGCTGACCTTGCTGAGGTCGGTGATGACGGCTTTCACCTCGGCGTTCAGGGCTTTGGCGACGGCCTTGGCCTCGTCGATGCCATAGAAGGGCATGGGGTCGAAGAGCTTGTCGGCGAGGGAGAACACCACATCGCCGGCGATGACGCTCATGCAACAGCTTGAGGCGGTGTTGTTGACGGTGAGGCCTTTACGCGGTGCGTCGAGGTCGACCCAAGCCACCAGACGGTCGTTGAGACCGGCTTTCTTGCCCAGTTGAAGGAGGGCGTCGACGCGGACGGGGGTAAGGCGTTTGGCTCCGATGAGGTGGGGCAGCTTGTTCCACTCGGCCTTGTCGACTTTGTAGACGGTGGCTTCGCCTTTGGCGTTGACGATGAGCACGGTGGGAATCTCGGCCTGGTCGGCGGCTTTGTCGAGCAATGGGAGGTAGGTCTTTTCGACCTCGTCCTCAAGGCCTTTGAGTTTGCCGGCTTTGTAAGCCTCCATGATGGCGGGGGCCATGGCTGTTACGCCGCGGCGGATGGCACAGAGTTCGAGGTATTCCAGATAGTTGTCGGGCATGCTGGAGGGTTTGACGCCGTCGGTGATCATGCGGGCGGTGCCGGCATAGGCCAGTCCGCTCTCGAGGTCTTGTCCCTTGCTGAACCACTTCCAAGCCTCACGGTTGTTCTGCTCGAAACCGTATTTGCCTTCGTAATGGTACAGTCCGAGGTAGTAGGCGGCATCGCCTGAACCCAGTTTAAAGGCGGCTTCAAGGTCTTCCTTAAGCTTGTCGGCCCAGTTGCCCTTTCTCTCTTCTTTCTGCTCTTTGTCGTAGTGGTAGGCGTGTTCCAAAGCTCTGGTCAGGAAGCTGTTGGGATCCTGGTTGTCGCAGGAGAAGTCGATGAGCACGGAAAGGGTGTCTCTGTAGAAGTCCTTGTCGGGACCTTCAATCTTGTTCAGGAACCGTTTGGCACCTGCCTCGAAGTAGCCCTTGTCCTCGGCCTGTTCGTAGCACTCATCGGCTTTGTCCTTGTTTCCGATCTTGCGATAGGCGTCGCCCAGCAGGTCGTACATATAGGGGTATCTTTCCCCGTTTTCTTCGTCTTTCTCGAGGAAGGCCTCGGTCGATTTGATGATGGACTTGGGGTCGGCTTTTTGGCCGTGTTCGCCGTGGATGCGGTCGTGCAAACGTTGCCTGAGCGCCATCATACTGCCCTTGTTGAAGGCCTCTTCGATGAGTTCGTTGAACTTGTCCATGACCACGGGGCCGTGGTAGCCGTAGAGGTAACGCATGGCCAGGGCCCAGTCGGCGTCGGGGATGCCGGCCTTGGAAGCGCTTTCCAAGTACTGCTGGGCTTTCTCCAGGGAGTCTTCCTCGGGCTTCAGCACCTGAAGGTAGCGGCCTAGCGTATAGTGGGCCACGGCATAGCCTTTGTCGGCGGCTTTTTTGATGACTTCAAGTTGTTCAGGGGTGATGCGGAACAGACGGGTGTCGATGCCAGGGATGATGTGGAAATAGGCGTAGGCCTCGGCGTTGCGCAGGGCAGGGAGGAACAACTCGTCGAAGGCTTGCTCAATCTGTTTTCCTTCCAGTTCCATCTTGCCCATGCTGATCTGAGACTCGTCGTCGGTGTCTTCAAACAGTTCGTCTTCCGCTTCTTCGTTGTCGTTGTCTTCATCGCTGTCGTCAGTGGCTTCGTTGTAAACGATGTCGATGAGTTGCGGCACCACCTTTTCGGGGTCGTAGCCGAACTGCTGGGCCACACCAGCAAGGTACTGTTTCTCTTCTTCTCCAATCTCTCCATCGACCATCATCATCAAGGTGAAGTGTTTCAGGTACTCCACCTCCTCGTCTTCGTTGTCGGGGATGGCCAGCGGGATTTCGTTCTCGTCGGTATTTTTCCAATACTCTACACAATTGTCGAATTCTTCTTCTGTTAATCCAAGCTCTTGGGCGATGGCGACCAAGGTTGCGTTTTCTTCAGCGGTGATATTTTCATCGGCGTAGGCGATGGACATCAGGTTGACGACATGCATCATCCTGAGTTGTTTTTCGTCGGGTTTGTTCATGTTATTTGGGGTTAAAAAATGGATTTAATTTCGAAAATTACAACATAGGAGTCACCTTCGTCCTCGAAATAGACGGCAATTTGCTCTTCGTCGGGGAAAACAAAGAAAACGTAGTCGTTTCCGTTCTCGCTGGTCACCTCGAAAGTAAAGGAATTGTCACTATCATCATAGTCGCTTTCTTTGATGTAATAGACGGTTTTGTTTGTCTCCGTGGTGTGGGTGATCATGGTGATATCATCGTTGAAGACAAACAATGAGGATTCGTGTTTTTCCGAGCAGTTTTCTATTTCAGCATTTTCATCGAGGAGGCAGGTGGTGCGGGTGCCGCAACTGAAAGAGGTTTGTGCTTGGGTTAGGAAACTCATCGTGAACACGAACGTAAAGATGGCTAGGATTCTGAGTAAAGTGGTTTTTTTCATAATATTGTGGGACTCTGTTGATAATTATTCTTTAATGCCTCTGCAATGATAGGCATTTTTTCTGATAAAACCTTGTTTTTGAGAAGGTTTTTTTAGTCTTGTTCAGAATTTCCCCAGATGCCGATGAGTGAGGGCTCGGTGACCAGCCCTTCCAATTCAATGAGGAAGTCGTGTCGTGGGATGGGGTAGGCCCCAAGGCTTTTCAGATGAGGCGTTTCCTGTTGGCAGTCGATGAGTTTGAAGTCGTGGTGCTGAAGGAATTGATGGAGATGATAGAAAGCCACTTTGGAGGCGTCGCTCACGCTGTGGAACATCGACTCGCCGAAGAAGGCCTTGCCGATAGAGACACCATAAAGTCCTCCGACCAATACTCCGTCTTGATAAGTCTCGAAAGAATGGGCGAATCCCAGTTCATGCAGTCGGCAGTAGGCTTCCACCATATCGTTGATGATCCAGGTGCCGTCCTGTCCCTCGCGGGGTGTGTTGGCGCAGTGTTGCATCACTGAGCGGAAATTGGTGTCGATCTTGACTTCGAACTTTCCTGATTTCAGGGTGTGCTTAAGTGATTTGCTTACCTTCATCTCGCCCGGGCGGATGACGAGCCTTGGGTCGAGCGACCACCACAGAATCGGCTCATCTTCATTATACCATGGGAAGATGCCGTTGGCGTAGGCGTTGAGCAGTCTTAATGGGTCGAGGTCGCCTCCGATGGCCAACAGTCCATCTTTTTCGGCCAATTCAGCCGACGGAAACGCATAGTCATTATCATCGAGACGGAAAAGCATGTTTGAGTTTTGATGGGCAAATATAGTCATTTTTACGCCCTTAGTTGTGATATTTTAAAAAATATAATGTACCCCGGAATTGAGAGTATGAGTTAAGGTGAAAAATGAGTAGTTTTGCAGGGAATAAAAACTTTAGGGAAAATGACAACAAAACGAAGGAAATTCACGAACAAATTCAAGGCCATGGTTGCCTTGGCCGCGAT
>JAILBC010000084.1 GCA_024681295.1 Bacteroidales bacterium | reverse complement strand
GATAGTGTCGTATTCGTCGCCGTACAGTGCCCAGTTGAGGAAGTTGTAGCCCAGGTTGGCTGTCGCTGTCAGCGTGCAGGTCGCGCCATGGTTGTAGGTGCCAGCGCCAGTAACCGTGCCGCCAGCCGCAGGCACCGCTGTCGCCGTGACCGGATAGCTGTTCAAGCTGAAGTTCGCAACCAGAGTCCTACCATCGGTTACCATGAAGGTGTAGGTCGGGCTGGTTGAAACCGCCTGGCCGTTCTCCGTCCAGTTCACGAAGGTGTAGCCTTCTTCCTCGGTAGCCGTCAGCGTGCAAGTCGCACCATGGTTGAAGGTGCCAGCGCCAGTGACCGTGCCGCCCACGGTAGGATTGGCTGACGCGGCGATGTCGTAACTATTGAGTTCGAAGTTTGCTGCGTATTCCGCTGCCTCAGTCACCTCGAACGTATAGGTGAGTTCGGTGGAGACCTCTTGGCCGTTCTTGGTCCAGTTCACAAAATGGTAACCCGTGGCAGGCACTGCCGTCAAGGTGCAGGTCTGTCCGTAACTGTATGTTCCTGCGCCCGTCACAGTACCGCCTTCGGTAGGATTGACCGTCACCATGGCCGTGATGTTGTAGGTGATCAGTTCGAAGTTAGCCGCGAAGACCAAGGTGTCGGTCACCTCAATTTGGATGGTTGGGATGGTGTCGTATGCGTCGCCGTACAGCGCCCAGTTGACGAAGACGTAACCTGTGTCGGCTGTCGCTGTCAGCGTGCAGGTTGAGCCATGCTCATAGGTGCCGGCGCCCGTGATAGTTCCGCCAACCTCGGGCACTGCCGTCGCCGTGACCGGATAGCTGTTCAAGCTGAAGTTCGCAACCAGAGTCCTACCATTGGTCACCGTGAAGGTGTAGGTCGGGTTGGTCGAAACCTCCTGGTTATTTTCCGTCCAATTCACGAAGGTGTAACCTTCCGCCTCGGTGGCCGTCAGCGTGCAGGACGCACCGTGATTGTAGGTGCCGGTGCCAGTGACGGTGCCGCCCACGGCCGGGTTGGCCGACGCGGCGATGTCGTAGCTGTTAAGTTCAAAATAGGCCTCGAAAGCCATAGTGTCGACCACCTCGAACTTGATAGTCGGAATGGTGTCGTATGCGTCGCCGTACAGCATCCAGGCGAGGAAGGTATAACCCTCATTGGCTGTTGCCACCAAAGTGCAGGTATCGCCAAAGGCGTAAGTGTTTCCGCCGGTGACAGTGCCGCCATCCTCAGGCACTGCCGTTGCCGTGACGAGATAGTTGTTTGGTTCAAAGTTGGCTATATAGAGGGCAGTATCCATCACAATGAACTGGTAAGTCGTGCTGTCCGAAACTTCGTCATCGTTATATGTCCAGTTCAAAAAATGATAGCCGTAGTTTTCAGTAGCCACAAGCGTACAGGTGTCATTAAAGTGGTAATTGCCTGCACCGGCGACAGTACCGCCGTCTTCAGGAACTGCCACTGCCGTAATGGGGTAGTTCACTTGATCGTCGAAAATGCCGGTAAAATAAATAGAACTACCATCGGGGATAGTCTCTCCAAATATGCTATCCAACAAACCCGCAGTAAGCACAAAGGTGTAATCAGGATCGGTAGATAGATCTATAACGCTGCGTTGCCCACCACCCAATGCGGTCCATTTGACGAAGTAAAAACCGTTTGCAGGAGTGGCTTTCAGGTTAACCGTATCGTTGTATTGGAGGTACCAGCTGTATTGTCCATAGTCAATTGAAACCGAGCCGCCATTCACTGGTTGAGCCGCAACAGACGGATAGATGGCCTTTGGCTCAAATTGGGCTATAAAGTCCTCATCCTGAGTGACCGTGAATGTATATGGATTAGTCCTGGAAACAGTGGTTGTATCCTGCTTCCAAGCGTAAAAGTCGTAATACTTGCTGGCCGTGGCCCTCAATGAGCAGGTTGAACCGATGGTGTAGGTGCCTCCGCCAGTGACGGTACCGCCAACAGTCGGTTTAGGCGTAGTGGTGACGTTGAATTCTGCAAGAGGCGTTTTTTCGATGCAGTTGGAAGACCACTCTTGTACAGTTGTTGTATAAAGTTGCTTAACAACATATTGATAATCGCCATTGGCAAGGTTAATCCATGTCGTATCGATGACATTCGTAACCATAATATCCTCGGCAATCAGCACTCTATCGTCAGCTGTGGTGCCGCCGGTTTGCGAACAGGGGGTCCGATAGACGTTGTAAAAGGTCTGCTGCGCTTTCGAGTTGCCGACACCATTAAACTGAACGTCATCCACAAAGAAGGCGTCGCCAGTAGGATTCACGGAACCATCCTTTGTATAGGACCATGTGAAGGTATGCGTACCCGCGGTTACGTCAAAGGTATAAGAATTCCATGACTGAACTTCACCCAGGCTAAATTTCAGCTCGCCATCGATGTAAAACTCGCATTTGTCCCAAAAGCTCAATCCGGAGCCCTCGCCCCAGCAACCGCCCAAAAAGCTGACGGTGCCTGCTTGGGTGTAGTCAACTACAGCTGAAATAGAGGAAGTTGAGCCCCCAACACCTCCATTGCCGCTCTTGATACAGTAAGAGCCCTGGTAGCCGCCGTAGACCGTTGTGTCTGGCTCGGCTATTACCCATGGATACGTTTTGTCGTTGTCCCAATAAGACGGTATTTTGCCCGTCTCGAAGTCAAAACTGTTTTCGTCCAAATCCGTACCCCAAGTAATTTTAACATAGGGACAACCGGATTCGTTAGGATCGGGATAATGCCGTGCAATGACCTGCGTTGTCTCCGATTTAGAGGTTTTGCCTGTTTGGGCCATACCTCCCAATGCGAAGAAGAGAAAGAACATTACAAAGGCTAAGTTCTTGCCTTTCAATAGAGTACAATTTTTCATATCTAGTTATTTTAATTAATATTACTTGTTCTTGCTCACAAAATTAAAAAAAACAAATTCCCCAACAACGAAATATTGGAGAAAAATGTATTTTTGTGTTCATTTTACAAAAATCATACCCATGATATTTTATTTTTCCGGATGCGGCAACAGCCGCCATGTGGCAGAGACCTTAGCCACTGGACTTGGCGACAATTTGATTTTTATTCCCGAGGCGGCTCGTAACCATCATTATGACTATGCGCTGGCCGAAGGTGAGTTATTAGGTTTTGTGTTTCCCGTGTATTCATGGGCTCCTCCGCGGCTAGTCCTCGACTTTGTGAAACAATTGCAGCTTAACGTGAAACCCGAATATGTGTATTTCGCCTGCACCTGCGGTGACCAGTGCGGTCAGACTGAAAAAATCTTTCGCAAGATTTTGCAGGAAAAAGGTTGGGAGCTGTCGGCTTGTTTCAGCATGAAGATGCCCGAGACCTACATCGGGATGGCCGGCTTCAAGCTCGACAAGGAAGAGATAGTTAAAAAGAAGATTGCCGACACCAACGCCACGCTGGAGCGAAACACTCCCCGACTGCTTGCCAAAGAGCAGTTTTCAGAGATGGTTGTGGGTGGATTTGCCTGGCTGAAGAGCCACCTCATCAACTCCAGCTTCAACAAATACGCCACCGACGACCGCAAGTACCGTTCCACCGAGAAATGCATCCACTGCGGCAAGTGCGTAGAGGTTTGCCCGCTCAAAAACATCTCTTTGGAGGAGGGCCGCCCGAAGTGGAACGGAAACTGCACGATGTGCATGGCCTGTTACCACCATTGCCCCGTAAATGCCATCCAATATGGCAAAGCTACTGAAGGAAAGGGACAGTATTATTTTCGGGATGGTATGATATTTGTTTAAAATCAGTACTAACACATAAAAAACTACGACCATGAAAAAGCTTGTTCTATATTTCCTTCTGCTGATGGCTGTTCCTGCCACAGCTCAGTCGGGTCTTTTCGGAAGCCACTCTGATCACCACGCACCTCCTAGTGCACCGGCCGAACAGCATCAACCTGGTCCAATGATCAAAGCTGGAAAACCCGCAGTTCCCGCTACACGTAATGAAGGGAGAGGAATGAATACCAAGGACTACGAAGAAGCTGTACGCATCATCAACAACGAAAACTTTGACGAATCACGGTTGAATATGGCCAAGCGAATTATCAATGGCAACCCCATGAACTCACGGCAAATCGCCAAAATTTGCAGGTTGTTCGCTTTTGAGGCCAATCGGCTGGAATTTGCCAAATACGCTTATAGCCGTTGCGCCGACCCCAACAAATATTACCTCTTGGACGATGTGTTCACATTTGAGTCATCGAAAAAGGAACTCGATGAATACATCAATGGTCGGTGATTTTTAAAAAAATGTTTTTATTTTTGTACCGTAATCAATTTGGTATCAAAAATAAAAACATGAAAAACAAACACTTTACCTTATTAGCTATACTATTGGTGTTCGTCATCACCAATGGCGACGCTGTAGTGTATGACTTATTTGGGAGAATGGTTGCCACCACCAAATACCACAATGGCCGAATTGATTTCGAAACGAGCACATTAGCTCGTGGCGTATACATCGTGCGCATCTCAAGTGCCAGCGGTGTTGTGACCAGAAAAATCGTTAAAGACTGAGTTTTATCCGAATACCGAGCAATATGATCACCATTGACTATTTGCCGAGCGTCAATTATTCCATGATGAATAACGGCGTGGAGGTCTGCAATTCGCTGATCGTGGAAAACTATAGCGATCAGGATTTTCATCAGTTGCTGGTCCAACTTATCGGACCCTACATCAAAGAAAGCAGCTGCCGACTTGAAATACTGAAGAGCGGAGAGGCCATACAGGTCAACCAGATAAAGATAGAACCCGACATCAAGATTCTGAGTGAGATTACCGAAGCCGTTCGGACTTCGTTTGTAATCACTGTGAGAAGTGACGAGGGGCTACTTTTTGAACAAGAGTACCCCATCACCCTGCTGTCGTACGAAGAGTGGGCCGGCAGTGCCATCATGCCCGAACATCTGGCAGCCTTCGTTGTACCCAACAACCCCTATTTGCCCAAGATCAAACTGGAGGCAGCCAAGTTCTTGGAGCAGTGGACTGGCTCCTCGGCGTTCGACGAGTACCAGACACAAGACCGTAATCGGGTGCGTGCCCAAGTGGCAGCCATCTACGAGGCGCTACGCTCCCAAGGCATTATCTACTCCGCACCACCTGCCAGTTTCGAACAGACAGGACAACGCATCCGTATGGCCGACAAAGTGCTTACCGAGAAGATCGGCACCTGTTTGGACACCAGCCTGTTGGTAGCTTCCTGTCTTGAAGAAATCGGCATCTTCCCCATCATCCTGATGCTGAAAGGCCACGCCATGGTGGGTGCCTGGCTCATTCCCAACGTGTTTCCTCAGATGGTCTGCGACGATGCCAGCTATCTTCTCAAAGAGATGGCCGATGGCAACAACAACTTGGTTCTGCTGGAATCGACCTTCATCACTTCATCGGGTCCCGTCAGCTTTGAAGAAGCGGCCAAAAGCGCCATGCTGAAACTCAACGATGAGAGCCAGTTCCTTTATTTCTTGGACATCCATCGATGCCGCCTAGGCAACGTCAAGCCCATGCCCCAGCGCATCCAAGTGAACGGTGAATGGACCTTCATCAACGAGGGTATCGAACACGAAAACGCCACGGAGAGCGTCAGCAGCCTGAGCCACTTCGACCTTCGGCTCGAAGACACAGGCAAACCCACCACTAAACAGATGATCTGGGAACGCAAACTCCTCGATTTCTCGCTGCGAAACAACCTGCTGAACACCCGCCTCGGCCGTAAAGTCATCCCCTTCATCTCGTTCGACATCGAACATCTGGAAGACCACCTCCAGAAAAATGAAGACTATAGCATCACCCCATCGCCTGGCAAAAAAATCGAACCCAACGACGATGGGATGTACGACTCTAAACAACAAGCGACAGAATATGAGACCTTCGTTTCGGAACTGATTCAAGACCATAAAATCGCCTCCTATCTGACTCAAACAGAGCTGCAAAACGCCTTGAAATATGTTTACCGAACTGCTCGCACCTCGTTGGAAGAAAATGGCGCCAACAGTCTGTTTTTGGCACTCGGTATCCTGAAATGGTATGAGACCTCCAAGAGCGAACAGCCTCGCTATGCACCTATTCTTTTGATGCCCGTGGACATCGTGCGTAAAAGCGGCAACAACTACATCATCAGAAAACGTGACGAAGACCTCGTTTTGAACATCACTCTGGTGGAGTTATTGAAACAAAACTTCCAAATTAACTTGGAGGGACTGAACGAGTTGCCGAAAGACGAATTCGGTGTGGATGTGAAGATGGTTTTCACTTACTTCAGAAGGGCCATCATCGAACAAAAGAAATGGAATGTCATTGAAGAGTCGATGCTGGGGTTGTTCTCTTTCAATAAGTTCGTGATGTGGAACGACATCCACTCGAATGCCGATAAACTGAGGGAAAACGTGATTGTGGACTCGTTGATGGACAACCACGACAAGCAGGAGGTGGACACCAACGCCGTCGATGCAAGGGTCATCGACAAGGAATGTGCGCCCATGGACTTCGCCATCCCACTGGATGTGGATTCCTCACAGATGGAAGCCATCGTAGAGTCAGGCCGAGGAAGAAGCTTTATCCTCCACGGCCCTCCGGGAACGGGCAAGTCGCAAACCATCACCAACATGATCGCCAACGCCCTGTACCAAGGCAAACGGGTGTTGTTTGTAGCCGAGAAGATGGCTGCTTTGTCAGTGGTGCAAGCACGCCTTGAGAAGATCAACCTGGCTCCGTTCTGCCTGGAACTGCATTCCAACAAGGCTACCAAAAAACACTTCTTGGAACAGATGGACCAGGTGCTAAAGGTAACTAAAATCAAGTCACCTGAAGAATATGCCCGCCGTTCCGAAGAACTCTACAACGAGCGGAAAGAACTCATCAGCTATATGGAGGCGCTGCACCGCAAAGGCCCCAACGGACTGAGCCTCTATGAGTGCATCTCCAGGTACATTTCCATCGAAGAAGAAGAGTGCTGTGAACAACTGCCACCCAAGGCGTGGATCAGACCCGACTATATCGACCGCTGTCTGGAACAGGTGGAACAAACCAACACCATCCTCGACATCGTGGGAACCCCTGGTATGAACGCCCTAAACGGCCTGGAGCCTATTGACAACAAGAATAGCACCCTCGACAGCCTTCAGGCATTGCTGACGGAATTCAAAAACCGCTATAGCGTGTATTTGACCCAACTCGGCAAACTGAACGCCCTAATCCCCTTCGATCTGAAGACTGATGCCGATTTGCAATGGCTGGAACGCTTTGTAAATATCATCAACACGGAAAAGAACTGCGATGAGATGCGCGACAACATTCTGGCATCGCACAACCAGAACATCCTCACAATGGATGTCAACACTTACCAACGAGAATGGCAAAAAATCAAGTCAAAATGGTTCTTGCCACGCTATTTTGCCAAAAAGAACTTCCTACAATCGCTTCAAAGCTATGGTCCCTTCTTCGAATCCAACATCGACAGCGTCTTTAAGAAAGTAAGCGACTATCAGGAAACCTTGCGACGCTGGACTACGCAGACGGAAGAAATCACGTCATTTGCATATACCCACGGTTTCAGCCACCAAGACCGCTATGAACTCTACCGTCGTTTTCTTGGCGACCAGACTAAAGGCCGGAGGCAAGAGTTCTTGCTTAACGCCGATGCTGTCATGGCGCTTAACAACGAATTGACTTCGTTGACCGATCGTATTGCAGCCCTTGCACCTTTGCAGCACGGCAGGCTGGATCTTATCATGCATGTCGATGACTGGTTGAACCATTACCGGAGCATCAACGACTGGTACCACTGGGTGGACAAGAAGCGAGAGATGACGGAAATGCATAACGTTCCCGTAGTGGAGATGATCGAGCGAGGTATCCGTCCTGAGCATGCGATGAATGCCTTCCTGAAAGGTATCTATCACGAACTCATCAAAGAGGCCGTCGACGCCAATGAACAGCTCCGGATGTTCAACGGACTGAAGTTCAGACAGCAGATCGAAAAGTACAAGCGCGACACGGTCCGCTTCCAAGAACTCAGCAAAGAAGAACTTTACAGCAAGCTCGCCTCGAGGGTTCCTTCCACCTCAACATCAGTCGCCGACGGATCGGAGATCAGCATCCTGAAACGCAATATCGCCAACGGAGGACGAGGCAACTCCATCCGTTCCATCATCGACAACATTCCCACTTTGCTGCCGAGGCTTTGCCCCTGCATGTTGATGAGCCCCATCTCTGTGGCACAGTATATCGACATGAACTCGGAGAAGTTTGACCTGGTGATCTTCGACGAAGCCTCGCAGATGCCTACCAGCGAAGCCGTAGGAGCCATCGCACGCGGCAAGGCACTGATCGTGGTGGGCGACAGCAAGCAGATGCCCCCCACCAGTTTCTTCACCACCAACCAAGTGGAAGAGGAAGAGGCCGACATCGACGACATGGAGAGCATCCTCGACGACTGCATCACTTTGTCGCTCTGCGAGCATCAGTTGAACTGGCACTACAGAAGTAAACACGAGAGCTTGATTGCCTTCAGCAACTCACAGTATTACGGCAACAAACTGCTCACCTTCCCTTCAATCGACGACCGTACCGCCAAGGTGACACTGGTGCCGATCAACGGCGTTTACGACAAAGGAAGGACCCGAAGCAACCCCGAAGAGTCGAAAGCCATCGTAGACGAAATCATACGCCGGCTTTCCGACCCCATCCTGCGTTCCTTCAGCATTGGTGTCGTGGCGTTCAGCAGGGTGCAAGGCGACCTTATCGAGGATGACCTGACCGAGGCCCTCGACAAGAATCCTCAACTCAAGGAGATTGCCTACAACGACGTGGAGCCCATCTTTGTCAAAAACCTTGAGAACGTCCAGGGTGACGAGCGCGACGTCATCCTCTTCTCCATCGGCTACGGTGCCGACAAGAATGGAAAGGTGTCGATGAACTTCGGACCGCTCAACAACGCCGGCGGTGAAAGACGGTTGAACGTGGCTGTCTCGCGTGCCCGTTACGAGATGATGGTCTTCTCCACCTTGCGGTCCAGCCAGATCGACCTGAAACGCTCCAACGCCAAGGGCGTGGAAGGCCTGAAGGCTTTCTTGGAGTACGCCGAGACGGGTCGTCTGCCCTTTATCTCCAGCAGCCTCTCCAATCATAGCGAGAACAACGTCATGGTGCAACAAATCTGCACCGCCTTGGACCAAGCAGGATACGTCACTGAGATGTTCGTCGGCCGCTCCGACTTCAAGGTTGACATCGCAGTAGCCACCCGTGAGCATCCCGACCAATACATCCTCGGCATCCTATGCGACGGCAAGACCTATTATGAAACCAAGACCACCCGTGACCGCGAGATTGTTCAACCTAACGTCCTACGAATGCTCCAATGGCGGGTGATGCGGGTGTACTCCATCGACTGGTACGAGAATCAAGAGCGTGCTTTGAACCAGATTCTCGATGAGTTGAAACTGGCCGAAGCGGGTGTTTTTGAAAAGGAAGAACAAGAAGAAACGGCATCGTATGTTTTCGACGCAGAGCGAATTAAAGACTCCGGCATTGTCGACGAGGTGACTCGAAATAAAGCCATGCTGCCTTACAGAGAATGCATAATCCCGTTTGCGGTCGACAAAGACTCGTTCAACCCTTATGATCAACGTTATGCTGTCATCGTTAAAAGAATTGTTCAGGACGAACAGCCTATTACCGAGGATTATCTGTGCAAACGACTAGCTAAGGTGATGGGGTTTGGCCACGCCGGCTCTAATATCCAAAAACTCGTTTCCTCTGTTGTGTCGAGTCTATATCGTGATCCTCTTTCGATTGACGGTGAATACAGTTTTTGGCTCAACAAGGCAAGTGCACAAGGCTACTTGAACTATAGGGCGCCTTCTCCACGTAACATCACCGAGATTCCTGCCATCGAGATTGTGAACGCTATCCGCGAAGTCGTGGAAGAAGAGTTCTCGCTACCCAAGGACAAGATTCCGACCATTGCCGCAAGAAAACTTGGCTTTGCCAGTTCTGGTGCCAAGATTAATGAAGTCATCATGGCTGCACTCAACCTGATGGAACAGAATGGCATCGTGAAAACAAATAATGATTCAGTTTCATTGATTTAAATATTTCTGTATCAAATATGAAACAACTCCGTTTTTTGGTAGTTTTGATGTTCCCTTTGTTTTTGGGTGCACAAAACATTAACGACTATACCCAATTTGTAAACCCCTTTATCGGTACCCAAACCGATGAGACCGGTGCCTTGAGCGGTAGCACCTTCCCCGGGGCAACAATGCCCCAAGGCATGGTACAACTGAGTCCCGAAACCGAGCAGATGGTCACTTGGGACCCCTGCTCAGGCTACGACTATAACAAAGATGTGATTTACGGTTTCAC
>JAILBC010000082.1 GCA_024681295.1 Bacteroidales bacterium | reverse complement strand
CCGCATTCCGGTGCGCGCCGAGTTCACCCACAAATGGTTTTATGCTGACGCAGGACTGTTTGTGGAACGGGCGACGAACACACACTATAATGCCAACAAGACGATGGATTTTGGTATAGGCTCAGAGGTGGAATTAGGCGGACGCATTCGTCTGTCAGAAAACGATCATCTCCGCATTGGAGGTCAAGTGCAATTAGGTGCTCCTACGCATTGGACCGAAGGAGACCAAACACATTCTTGGGGAGGGGGGTTCTTCGGCTACCTTCTTTCAGCAGGTTTTGAGCATAAGCTCTAACAAAATGTAATATTCACAGTTTTAAAAAAGTTGTATATTTGCAACCAACAAGCTCATCCCGCTTCCCAGAGAACAGCGCGCTCAGGATGAGCCTTTTTTTTGTTTGGGTTTTCCAGTTGGATGGGAACAAGAACCGTTTGGGCAATAATCTATTTTTGGTATTTAAATAATTACAGGGACAAAAACTCTTTCATGAGATCTGTATTATATTGATATTCTTTGGTTTGAAAAAAGACAAATCCTAAAAGATAGGGACAAATCCCCGAGGGCACCCCAAAACCCCTTGACAAGCGTTGATTTGACGTACCTTTGCCGAGTACTTCAAATGAAAACGAGTATGAAAACAAACAATTTCAAAAAGCGGATTTGGGTCATCATGGCCTTCGCTTTGCTTCTCGGTTTGCAAACCATGGCGCAAATCAAACCTTCGGTGTATGTCGGTTTGGGAAACTACACCAACGTAGGAGGCATGGTAGGAATAGGAACGGAGATTCAGTACAAGTTGATTTCTGTCAACGCCGCCATAGGTTTCGATGGTTGCAATCAGGCTTTCTTTGGAAAAGGGTATTATGCAGGCAAGGAACGCGTCGGCGACAATCCTTTTTGGGGATTCGATGTCGGCCTGAAATGCTATTTCTACAAAGGCTTTTTCGGCGGCGTGAACTACGGTCTTCTGGGCAAGTACTGCCTGGAGGAGACTGCCGAACGGGTCAGGGTAAACAATTTTTACGATTTCTCCTTCACCCTGGGCTATAAATGGCACTATTACAAAGGCCTTTATGGGATGGCCTGGTTGGGGGCGACTTCCAATAAGGATGCGAATCAGTTCGTATTTGTTTTTGGCAGTAAAAGTTTTAATCCCAGAGCGGGCTTGATCATTGGTTATGAGTTTAAACATTAAAAATCAGACAGTTATGAAAACAATTGCAAAAACAATATTCCTTGTTGCGGCCCTACTTATTTGCGGGTCGTGCAGTAAAATCGTCCAAGAACATCCCGAGACATTCACCATCAGTGGCCATATCACCGATGAGTACGGAAAACCTGTTGAAAATGTGAGCCTTGACCTGATGTGCATATCGCGCATGAACTTGATGGGTTTTTACGTTGGGACAGGCATTCACGGAAAGACTGATGAAAGTGGCTATTATTCAATCCAGTTCGACAACAACGACGATTATTCCTATCGGTTGGATATCGAAAAGTCGGGATATCACTATGTGCAAGGTTACCACGTGGACCGTTGGATCGCCTCACAGGAACACAATGTGGTGATGAGAAAACAAGAAGAATACATTGACCTCGGTTTGCCAAGCCATACTATGTGGGCCAACTGCAACGTAGGAACCAACAAACCAGAAAACCTTGGCGATTACTTTGCTTGGGGAGAGATTGCTCCCAAGTCTACTTACAGTTGGGCGAATTATGCACACTGCAATGGAGTTGCCAACCAATTGACCAAGTATTGCAATAATCCCTCCTACGGCTACAACCAATTTACCGATAACTTGACGGTATTGGAGACTTCCGACGATGCCGGCTGGTGCAACTTCGATACCAATAAAGGGCCTCGGATCCCAAGCAAGGAACAATGGCAGGAACTGTACCAAAACACCACGCAAACTTGGACCACCCAAGATGGCATGGACGGTGTTCTTTTCGAGGCGAACAATGGCAACAGCATTTTCCTACCCGCCGGCAACTACTGGTTGAATTCGCTCGACACAGACGATCCGACCAGTGCGTGGAGTTTCAGCATCGGTTCCGACCTTGATGTCATCCCGACCACTGCTCCCCGAAACGAGGGCTTCTCTGTGCGTCCGGTGCATCCATACAATTGGCCATTTTGTCTTAATGGCGAATAAAAATAGTGGATAACTTTCTTGTAATCCATTGATTCTCAGAGGCAATCCTTGAGAAAAAAGTGGATTGTCGGTTGGATTTCGTCTTTTCGATACTTTTTAGGGTATCTTTGCGTTTTGAAAAAAAACGAAAACAATTTTTACATGAAGAGGTATTTTCTGTTTTTATGGCTGCTGTCGCTGTTTTTGCCAACGGCGATGGCGCAAAGCCCTTCAAAATCACACACCATCAGCGGATATGTGACTGATGGGAAGAGCCAGGAGACCTTATTGGGGGCTTCGGTATATGACGCCGCCACGATGAAAGGCTCCGTGACCAACAACTTCGGGTACTACACTTTAAAACTGAGTGAGGGCCAAGTGGATTTCAGGGCTTCTTTTGTGGGATACGACCCCTATCAAGCCCGTTTTGAGTTGAAAAACGACACGGTGATCAACATCGCCTTGGCCCAGTCGAACCAACTGAACGAGGTGACGGTGACGGCCCGCGCCATGGAGAGCAACGTGAAGGGCACCCAGATGAGCACCATCGAACTGCCAGTGCTGCAATTGAAGAAGGTGCCCGCCCTATTCGGTGAGACCGACGTAATCAAGGCCTTGCAGCTGCTTCCTGGCGTGCAATCGGGCACTGAAGGCTCGGCCGGCATGTACGTCCGCGGTGGCGGTCCCGACGAGAACCTGATCCTTCTCGACGGCGTTCCGCTCTACAACGTGAATCACGCCGCCGGCTTCTTCTCGGCTTTCAACGCCGACGCCATCAAAAACGTCACCTTATATAAAGGCAATTTCCCAGCCCGTTTCGGAGGCCGCCTCTCCTCGGTGGTCGACGTACGCATGAAAGACGGCGATATGTACGAATACCACGGCAACCTCAGCATAGGCCTGATTGCCTCGAAATTCAACGTGGAAGGACCCATCATCAAAGGAAAGACCTCGTTCAACCTCTCGTTTAGGCGCACCTACTACGACGTGATCACCGCCCCTCTGGCCAACTTCCTGGTCAAACAGCAGACTGAGAACCCGAATTCAAAGAATTCCGCCTGGGCAGGCTATTATTTCTATGATCTCAATCTGAAGGTGAACCACAAATTCTCCGACAAGGACCGCCTCTTTCTCAGCATCTATTCGGGCGACGACAAGGTATACGCCAACATGAAATACAGAGATGAATACCACAATGCCTACAATGGCACCGTGACAGGTTTGGAGAAACTGGACCTCGACTGGAAGTGGGGCAACCGCATCGCCGCCTTGCGCTGGAACCACGTCATCCAGCCCAACCTCTTCATGAACGTCACCGGGGCCTACACCCAATACCGTCACTTCATGGGTGCAGGCTACTCTAGCGAATCCACCAGCAATTTGTCAAGCTACTCGGAAAGCATGGACTTGGGCGTACACTCCGGCATCTATGACTATAGTGCCAAGGCCGACTTCGACTACAAGCCTTTCGAGAACCACGATATTAAGTTCGGTGCCAACCTCACCCATCACACCTACAGTCCGACCACCACAGCCATCCACATGAAGGAGACCGAGAACGAACAGACGGAATATGCCTTCGACAGCGTGTCGAACGATGCGAAAATCAGGGCTTTGGAAACCGATCTTTACGTAGAGGACAACTGGGATGTGAATGGCTTCCTGAAGGTGAATGCCGGCCTCCACTACTCCACTTTCAGTGTGGACCACAAGACCTACCACAGCCTCCAACCCCGTTTGAGCGCGAGAGCCCTGCTGACAGAAAACTTCTCGTTGAAAGCAGGTTACGCCTACATGAGCCAATATATCCATCTGCTTTCGAGCAATGCCATCAGCCTCCCCACCGACCTCTGGGTGCCGGTGACAGGCAACATCATCCCGATGAACGCCCACCAGGTGGCCTTGGGTGCCTTCTACGACTGGAAGGGCTTCGAGTTCTCGGTGGAAGGCTATTACAAAAAGATGCACAATGTGATGGAGTATAAGGACGGATCCACGTTCTTCTCGCTCGACCAGACCGACTGGCAGGACAAGGTGGTGATGGGCGACGGCTGGTCGTATGGAATTGAGTTGTTCGCCCAAAAGCAGGTGGGCAAATTCACCGGATGGATCGGTTACACCTGGGCTCATGCCGACCGCCTCTTCGACCGTGAGGGCCAGGAGCTGAACTTCGGCGAGGTGTTCCCCGCCAAGTACGACCGTCGTCACGACCTGAACATCGTGTTGATGTATGACATCAACGACCATATCGACGTCGGTGCCACCTGGATCTACAGCTCGGGCAACTGCGCAACGCTACCGCTGCAAGGCTATCACGGACTAGGCGAATACAGTCATTACGGCTATTACGGCCCAACAGTCATTGATCACATTGAGAGCCGCAACAACTACCGTTACAGCAGCTACCAACGTCTCGACCTGGTGGCCAACTTCCACAAGCAAAAGAAGCATTGCGAGCGCATCTTCAGCATCAATGTCTACAATACGCTATGTCACAACAACCCGTTTGTTGTATTTCCACAAGAGAATTGGGTTACTGACATGAATGGAGAAATCCTTTATAGAGTCAAGACCTTGCGGCAGATTTGCATTTTCCCGATTATCCCTACTGTGAGTTGGCAATACAAATGGTAACATGACTATGGAAGGGAACCTATGGTAGTCGCATCCCGTAGGGATGCTAGATCGGTAGAAAAAGCGCTCCCCAACAAATCCCGCCGAGCGAAGCTCGGCGGAATAAAAAGAAAAACAAATCGAATAAAAACATGAAAAATCTTCTAAAAACATTATCCATAATCGCTCTCTTGACCTTTATTTCGTCTTGTGAAAAGATAATCCCCTACGACGACATCGCGCCGGAGCCTTTGCTGGTGGTGAATGGCTTTCAGCATGTGGGCCAGCCGGCCTATCTCTGTGTGGAGAAGAGTTCGTTTTACATCAATAACGAGACAGATTTCCGGGTGAAGGACGTCCATGCCGACCTTTATGTGAATGGTGTCTTCAAAGAGACCCTTCAGGTGCGCGACTCCCTGATTATGGAGACCTATATCATCTGGAGCGAAGACCCAGACAGCATGCCGACAGAGGAGCGTTTGCGTTGCGCTTTCAACTACTGCGAAGGGACTTACATCCTTCAAGAGGGCGATCAGCTCCGTTTTGAGGTGCGTTCGAGCGAGTTTGAAGAGACCGCCATAGCCGAGACCACAATGCCTTTTGCGCCCAACGTAATCAGCTTTGACACCCTCCGCATTGAGGGAGATCCTAACGACTACGACGGCAAGGTCATTTATTTCTCCCTGAAGATCGACGACCCTGCTGAAAAAGACTATTACAATATCTGTCCCTTGGAAGGGCTTGACGGTTTTGTCTCCAACGACCCCGTATTTAGCGATTTCTTAAACATTTCTGGCGTGGACGACTTGTTCGGGGAGAACGAATACTACGGACGCGGGGCCTACAACCTGTTTGACGACTCCTATTTCAACGGAACTCAATATTCAGTGGGTTTGAAAATACATTATTACGCTTTTGGCTATCCCGAGCCATTCACGGCGGAGGTGTCGCGGGTGGATTACGGTTTCTACCAGTATAGAAAGTCGCTCAACCTCCACCAGACGAACGACGAGGGGCTGCTCGGTTTGTTCACCGAACCCACCCAGGTCTATTCGAATGTAAAGAACGGTGTGGGTGTCGTATGCTCGCAGAGCCTTCCAGTGACTTTCTCAATCGATTTGGGCGATGGGGAGCGGTAATAAACCTCTTTTTCATGCTTTCAGCCCATGTGCTTTTATAATTGGGCTATTCTGGTTGGGAGTGGCTTTGGCCGCCTGTCATCCCATGCCACAAGATGTGAAGCAAGCCGCCCAAGATGCCTTGGAACAAGGCAAGGTGCAACAGGACTCGGGCAACTCTTCCAAGGCGATGCGGTTGTTCAAGGAGGCAGAGCATTACGGCCTTTTGGCTGACGACACGCTGACCGTGGCTCATGCGCGGTTCAATATTGCGAAATGCTTGGGCGTTTTTTCTGATGAAAAAGAGTTCGTTTCGTTGTTGAAGTCTGCCGACGAAGGCTTTGGCGATGATTACACTGAGCGTGTCAGGGTGATGACAGCTTTGGGCGATTACTACCAATTCCATAAGCAATTCGACAGTGCGGAGTTCTATTTGAATCGGGCAATGGACTATGCAGAACGAAGTGGCACGATTGAAGCCAAACGTTGGGTCTTATCCGCTTTTCATGTGAAGTGTTTCAACGCTAAGGATTTGGAAAAGTCTGGCGATTACCTGCGGCAGTTCCTTCAGACCTACCTTCCCGAGGTGAGCGACAGTGTGTTGATGTATTATTACCACGACATGGGGAACATCTATTATAAGATGGGCAACATGGATTCGATGGCCTATTGTTATGGACAGTTGGAGGAGATTGTAACCCGTTCAAACCCAGATGGTTGTAATCCCAATGGGGATACTTGGTATTACTATGGGACACTCGCAAATTTTGCCGAGATGCGCGGTGACTATGAGAAAGCTTGCGAATATAGATACCAGTATGATAAAGGCGATGTGCATCGCTATTTAGAGGAGCGGGAGAACAACCTCGCACTTATCAGCCAGAAATATGACACTGCAGTGATGCAGAACGAGTTGAACGAAAAAATCATTCATAAACAACGCGTTATCATCCTTATCAGTGGATTGGCCGTTTTGGTTTTAGTGGCTTTCTTGATCTCGCAAGTCCGTTTGGCTAGGCGTAGGAAGCGTGAAGCCGAGATCAACGCCGAACTGTTCCATTTCAAGCAGCAGAACAAGGCCTTGGCAAAAAAGGATGCCGAACACGAGCAACTCCAGCAGAATTATGCTGATCGTCTTTCAGAGGCTCTGGAAAAAGAGCAGCGGGTGATGCTGTTTTTGGACATCTACCTGAAGAATGACAAGAAAGCTCATCTTCTCAAAGACTTGGAGGCTTCTGTCTATGGTGACAAAGACCATTGGGAAGCGATGCTGGAGGTGGTTGATCAGCTCTATCCCGACTTGATGGCAACCCTGCAACAAAAATACCCCGACTTGGACGAGGATGAGCGGAAATCGTTTATTCTCTCGTATTTCAAACTCTCGCGCCAAGAGGAGGCGGATTACCTCGGCACTACCGTGAATATGGTGGATAAAATTAGGGGTCGGCGGCGGAAGAAGATGGGACAGGATATGCTTTAAGCATCAAATTTAGCTGGAATATCCATCCGTTCATGAAGGATCCTTTCGATTTCAACACCATCCTCAACTAAATAATAGAAAAACTTAGCCATTGCGACGTGATGCTTTGAGTTGTTTCAAGTGTTCCTCGGCATCGAAATTCTCATAACGTCCACTCGATATGCCCACCTCAATGGCACCCTTTAAACATGCGATTTTTCTTTCGTTTTCTTCCAAAAGTCGAAGTCCTGCACGGACAACCTCGCTGGCATTGTTGTAACGACCTGTTTGAATGGTAGAACTAATAAAGTCCTCAAAATAACTGCCTAAAGCCACGGATGTAGTTTTCATGATTTGTTTTTTTAAGCACTGCAAAGTTACCAATATTTGGTAATATTGCAAGTTTATATTTGTTTTTTCTCGTTTTTTATTTTATCGGAAATAGATTGAACTTGGTCTTTTCCCAAAATAAGTTTGGAATAAATGCGTTATCAACTTATTTATTATCAATAATTTACACTATTTTAAACCCAAAATAGTTTGGACTGCTCTTTTGACTGATGATTCTTCGGAATATTTTTGCATCATCCGTTCAAAAAGAACTGTTATGTGCAAAAAATGGAGTTGTCTCATCGTGTTGGTATTTTCACTTTTGTCATCTGTCGCTTGGGCACAAAACACAGCCACACTTCACGGCTATGTGGTGGATTCCGTGTCACGAGAGCCTGTTCCCTATGCTACCGTGCAACTCCTCGATGCTGCGGGAACGCTCATCAACGGGGCTATCACCGACACCGAAGGAAGATTCCAGATGAAAGAAGTGCCTTTCAGCGATCAGACCTTTGTCGTGTCGTTTGTGGGCTATCGCACCAAGCGAATCGTGAAGCGAATCCACGAAAAGGAACAATGGATCACCATCCCTATCGTAATGGAAAACAAACAGTTGCAGGAGGTAAGCGTGGTCGGGGAAAAAATTTTGATGAAGGAAGAAGTTGATAAGACCATCTATCGTCTCAACGATTTCGTGTTGCACAATTCACCCACGGTATTGGAAGCGATGAAAAGCATTCCGGGCGTGACAGTGAAAACCTCCGACGAAAGCATCCGCGTCAACGGCAGCAAAAACGTGCTTGTATTGGTGGATGGGATGTATTCTTCGCGGAGCCTTACGACCCTCAATCCAGAGGACGTGGAGTCGGTAGAGGTCATCACCAATCCGAGCGTAGAATATGATTCGGAAGTGGCTAACGTGGTGAATATCATTCTGAAAGAGGAACGCAAGCAAGGTGTCCGTGTTGTGGCAATGGGGCGCGGAGAAGTACCTTGGAATAGTGGTTTTGGTCGTCTCAGCCTGGATTACGAGTTCTCCAAGTTCCGGATTTTTGGCAATTACAAATTCTCGGACTTACGGCTTCGCCCCGAAGCCTTCGTCTATGACAGCACTTATAGCACCGTCACCGATGACGAGGGCAACCGCTACGACGAAATCACCACACACGACGTGCTGACCTCACCGACCTCGATGACCCACACGGTTGGGGCGGGCTTCGACTGGCGCATCAGCAAAAACGACTTGATCTCGGTAAGCGGCAACTTCGAGGCAGATGGAGGTGTGGTGAACAGCCGCCAATATTCGCTTTACAACGCCAACGGCAGCCTCGCTTTCGAGGAATGGAACGACATGATGAGCCGAAGCAGGTCACGGGAGCTAAACTACACCTTGTTCTATCGTCACCGCTTTGCTAAGAAAGGCCACGAAATCACCTTAAATACAAACTATTACACAATGGGCGGCACACGGGAGTTTCGTTCCAACTCGCTGTTCCACTATCTCGATGCCGACAGCACGACCTTGGCTTTGGACCGCTTGACCGACAACTGGCAGTCGGCATGGAACGCCAAACTGAAATATGACCTTCCGTTGACCGAAAAACTAAAACTGACCACGGGCTTGCAGAACTACTCTCGGTGGATTGGCTACACATACAATGGTAGTGGAGACGACCAATACTTTGATTATCAAGACTTAAGGTCGGCCTTTTTCGCACAATTGGCTTGGCAGTTGAGCGACAAATTCTCGCTTTCGGCAGGCTTGCGCGGCGAGCGGCAACATTTCAGCATTTACGACACCATCACGCGAAGCCAATGGCACGTACTGCCAACACTTGCCTTGATGTACAAGATCAGCGAAAGTAATACACTGAAAATCAACTATAAATCCCTGCTGCAATATCCTTCTTATCATTTTCTCTCGCCCTTCGTTTATACCCAAAACGATGCTTTGGTCTATTCCGCTGGCAATCCTTATCTGATGCCCGAAAAGACTCAACGTGTTAGCGTGAGTTATACCTATCGAAAAAGAAATACCAACCTGATTGTGGAGCCGTATTTTGCTTACCGTCAAGGAATTATTGGGATACGTTACACCGTGGATGGTGCGGTGACGAACCAACTCTACGACAATGTGGCTAACGCCAAGAAATACGGCGGCCGAATTTCTGCAACGACTTTGATAGGCGGTTTTCTCATGCCGATGCTCGAGTTTGATTTGGGCTATGTGGATTATGGCCTGTCGAATTATAACGGTTTGGAACTGAACCTCGTAGCAGCTTTGGAAATGGAACTTCCTTGGGACCTGACCTTCGAGGCTGAGTTCATGAACGATGGCCGGAAACGGCTTTACAACGGCAACGCCTATACCAGTCCACTCATCGAAACAATCGCTTTAAGTCGCAGTTTCTTCAGCGACCGCTTTTATGTGGAGTTGGCGATGGAGGACTTTTTCCTGAGCGAAAAGACGGAGGAATTGGTTGATGTGCCGGGCTATTACAGCTTGAATCGCACAGAGCAGCAGATGCCTACGGTGACGCTTTTTGCGCGTTATGTCTTCAAAGGCGGCGACCGTAAAATGACGCAAATCGAGGAGCGTGAGTCGCTGATGGAGAGCGAGAGCAATGTTGAACAGAGAAAATAGCAAAATAATCATTAAAAAGTTTAAATATGAAAGCCCGTAACCTCATAACCGCCTTTTTTCTGCTTCTTGCCTACAACTTTGCCATCGGGCAGGAAAACTATCTTTGGCCTATTCCTGGAAAGCAGGCTGGCGAGGGTATCCTTTACCGCCCGCAAGACTATATCGGCGTGGCGGATGCGCGGACACAAGCCGAACTGAATTTCGGAGATTTGATTATTGGCGCTCCATTGGGAACGCCCGTGCTTTGCCCCGTGGATGGGAAAATCCATAGTGCCTTGTTGGGCTACCGCAACAGTTGGAGTTGTTCCTATATTTGTTTTGACCAGCAAACCGGCAACTTCGAACAGGATTCCCTGATTTTGCTTGAATGGGATAGGATGCCCAAGGACAAGATCCAATACACTAATCTGACGGTAAGTGTTCAAGCTTCCGATGGAAAAACCGTTGTTCTTGACGGCATTCGGTCCAAACGACTTTTCAAAAAAGGTGAGATGATTCATCGGGGCGACACCTTGGGTACGGTGGGCTTCCTTTATAAGAAAATCAAGCAGCCTTGCATCAGCGTGCATGTCGCCAAAAACTCGAAACACGTTGACCCAATGACACCTTTCGGGCTGAAAACGACTTTTATCCCGCCCAAGGTGAACAACAAGACCCAACTGACCCGCGAGGAGGCACAAGCTGACATCGATGGCATGATGGCGGCCTTGGAGGATGCCTTCCCTGGACTGTACGACTACACACCGAAAGAGGAATTCGATACCTATATCAAAAACAGAATGGCAGCGATAAGCGAAACCATCTCCAGAAGTGATTTCGAGGTATTAGTTTTCAAATTGCTTGGGAAAATCCACGACAGTCATACGGCCATCATCTCAGCGCCGAAAGTGAAGAGAGGTGGGTTGCCTTCCTCGGTGTGTTTAGGTTGGTTCAACGACACGCTGCAGGTATGGCGCACCGTTCCAAGATACAAAGACTATCTCGGCAAACCAGTGGTTTCAGTAAATGGCATTCCCGCCGACTCTCTGAAAGCCATGGTGTTGGAGTATGCCACCTATTCCGATGGCTATGTGAAGAGCTATGGGGATTATGTGCTTCTGTATGGAATGGATAATTACTACTGCGACCAAATCGCGAAGGATGCTAACCTTATGGTCACTTTTGCCGACGGCGAGACGAAGCGTTTTGAGCAGATGAAACCCAAAGACCCTTATCGTGAACCGCAATGGATGGAATACCAGTATCGTCTGTATCATGTGGATGAAAATGGAAATGAAAAGAAACATTTTGAATTCGAAAAACTCACTGACACAGTGGCTTATCTCGCCCTCCATACTTTCGAGTTGGACGACTTGGAACAGGATGAGTTAAGGGGAATCTTCGTCAACCTCATCGCCGACAGCATCCCCAACCTGATTCTTGACCTTCGTTTCAACCATGGCGGACCAGAAGCCTCGGTGGAAGGCATCTATGCATATCTCGCCCAAAAACCGTTTTGCACCAGCCTGCGCAAAATCGTGAACAAAAAAGGTGGTTATCAGTGCTTTGGCCGTTGTCCTGTAGATGGCGATCAAGAGGATTTCTATCCAGATTATGAGCTGCTTCCGAGCGGCGAGGGCTTTGTGAAGGACGAGCCGGAATGGAGAGAGCCCGATTCGTTGGTCAACTACAAGGGGCGGTTGTATCTGCTCACCAACGAGACTTCGTTCTCGGCTTCCACTTGTTTTGCAGGTTGGGTGAAGAAACAAAACCGAGGTGTCATCGTCGGGCGTGAGACAGGTTCGGCTTACCATCAAATGAAGGCAGAGAATTTTACACAATACCTGTTGTCGAATTCCGATATCGCCATCCAAATCCCAACGATCAAGGTGGTGTTCGACACAGTGGTCAACGAG
>JAILBC010000006.1 GCA_024681295.1 Bacteroidales bacterium | reverse complement strand
CCGCCAACGAAGTCGATGCGCTTGTCGGTGCGGAGGTCCTTGATGCCCAGAATCTTGTCGAGGACAAGGTTGCTGAGGATGGTGACGTCCAACACGCCGATAGGATCGTTGTCGTCGTAGGTGCCGGGTTTGGCGGTCAGGCTGTACCACACGCCCTCGATGTACATCGAGAAGTTGTGAAGCTTGTTGGGCTTGTACTCGGTGTCGCACTCGCAGTGGCAGGGGAACTCGCAGTTGCAGGTGCCGCCGTCCTTGGTGCAGTTGCATTTGCATTCGATGTCGAAGTTCTCTTGCAGGGCCTTGAAGAAGTCCTTGGTGCTGAGGCCGTTGAGGTCTTTCACAACGCGGTTGTAGTCGATGACGTTCAACTGGTTGTCGGGGAAGATGACGGTCATGCAGTCGTTGTACTCGTCCTTACCGGTGTGGGCAGGATTCTTTTCTTTCTTCTCTTGGCCGACGAGGGCTGCTGCGGCGCTACGGTGGTGACCGTCGGCGATGTACATGGCCGGGACCTTCTTGTCGAACAGTTCAACCAAGCGGGCGATGGTGGCCTTGTCGTCGATGATCCAGAAGCGATGGCCGAAGCCGTCTTCCTTGGCGATGAAGTCATAAATCGGCTTCTCGGCGGTGATCTTGCTCACGATGGCGTCGATTTCGGCGACGGCAGGGTAGGCGAAGAACACAGGCTCGACATTGGCGTTGGTGAGGCGGACGTGCTTCATGCGGTCCTCTTCCTTGTCCTTGCGGGTGAGCTCATGCTTCTTGATTACCTTATTAACATAGTCCTCGCTGTAGGCGCATGCCACGATGCCATATTGCCAGTGGGCGTTGGCCTCGGTGGGGTTCATGCTTTGGGCGTAGATGTAGAGCTTTTCCTCCTGATCCTGCTTAATCCATCCAAAATCCTTGAAGCTGTTGAAGTTCTCAACGACTTTCAGATAGGTCTCGAGGTCGCTGTCCTTGTGGCCTTCGGGCAGGTCGATTTCGGCCTTGGTCACGTGGAGCAGGCTGTAGGGGTTGCCTTCACATTCCTTGCGGGCCTCTTCGGTGTTCAGCACGTCGTAGGGACGGGAGGCTAACTTCTGGACGATGTCCACGCCGGGACGCCATCCTTTGAACGGTTTGATGATGCTCATAGTTTGATTGTTAATGATTGTCAGTTATGCAATAGCACCAATTTCATACAAATACTCTGGTGCAAAACCAATTTCGTTGTTCCAATCTACTGTCCAAGGGTCGAGCGTAAAGTTCTTGAAATACGACAAATCCTTCAGCTTCATGAAGACACCTTCTTGCGCTAATGGAAGGAAGTCGCACAATTTCACCGTACCATCATTGAAGGTAAGGCGAAGAATATAATCCTTCACATATTCCGCTTTGGTGATTTTTATGAACAATAGTTGGTCTTGCATGGCATTGTCATTTCAATGGTTCGATTTTAAGCAAAGCTTCTTTTCGTTCAGATCTATTCCAATTTTCCATCAATTCGTCATAATGCAGATCAAGCCATTCAAATACCAAACGGGCAGCGCGACGAGGCAACTGACCTGTGATGATGCCGTCTTTTATGGTAATTTCGCATTGGTATTCATTATACCAAACATGAAAATGAGGAGGCTGATGCTCCTTATAATACATGTAGATGACAATACCGTAAAAGCTACTAATTTCTGGCATAATGACGATTGAATTTGAAATCAAGGAGCCGCTGCTTATTGGCGGCGGCTCCTTTTCCTTTTGATAATTACTCGTTCACCTGGAAACGACGATTGCCGGTCTTCAAGAAATCGCCGATCTGGTTGGCGGCGGCCAGGCCAGCGTTGATGTTGGCTTCTTCGGTTTGGGCACCCATCTTCTTAGGCGTGGCGAAGTAGCGGCCTTCGAAGGCTTTGAACTCGGCGTCAGCATCCGGCATGATGTCGGTGATGTACTTGAGGTCGGTGCGCTCGGCCATCAGCTTCAGCAGTTCAGCCTCGTTGATGACTTCCTTACGGGCGGTGTTGACCAGGATGCCGCCTTTGTGCATCTTGTTCACCACAGCGTAGTTGATGCTCTGCTTGGTCTCGGCAGTGGCCGGGATGTGCAGTGAAACGACGTCGCAGGTCTCGAAGAGGGCATCGCGGTTGGCAACAGCATGTACACCGGCTTCTTCGATCTTCTCGGCGGGAACGAACTCGTCGAAAGCATAGACATCCATGCCGAAGCCCTTGGCGATACGGGCGACGTTGCGACCCACGTTACCGAAGGCGAGGAGGCCGAGTTTCTTGCCCATAAGCTCAGAACCACTCTTGCCGTTGTAGAAGTTACGGACGGCATAGACCAGCATGCCCATCACCAACTCAGCGACGGCGTTGCTGTTCTGGCCAGGAGTGTTCATGGCCACAATGCCTTTGGCGGTGCAAGCCTCGAGGTCGAGGTTGTCGTAACCGGCACCGGCACGGACGACGATCTTCAGCTGCTTGGCGTGATCGATGACCTCCTTCGTTACTTTGTCGGAACGCACGATGAGGGCATCGGCGTCGGCCACAGCGGCGTAGAGGTCGTTGACATCAGTATATTTCTCGAGAAGAGCCAGTTCGTAACCGTTCTTTTCAACAACTTCGCGGATGCCGTCAACAGCAATCTTTGCGAAAGGTTTTTCAGTTGCTACTAATACTTTCATGATAAATGATTTTCCGTTTTCAGTTTTCCGTTTACTTGTTTGCTTTCTCAAAGTCTTGCATGCACTGGACGAGGGCTTCGACGGCCTCGATCGGGCAGGCGTTGTAGAGGCTGGCGCGGAAACCACCGACGCTGCGGTGACCCTTGATGCCGACCATGCCACGCTCCTTGGCGAAGGCCATGAAGGCGTCTTGCTTGTCCTCGTAACCAGGAGCCATGACCCAGCAGTGGTTCATGATGGAACGGTCTTCCTTCTCGGCGGTACCGACGAACATGCTGTTGCGGTCGATCTCTTCGTAAAGCATGTTGGACTTCTTGGTGTTGATCTTGTTCATGGCCTCGACGCCACCGATGGTGTCCTTCAGCCACACGAGGGTTTCGTGCATCATGAAGATGGGCAGTACCGGAGGAGTGTTGAACATGGAGATGTTCTTGGCTTCTTCAGCAGCGTGGGTGCGGAAGTCGACCATGGTCGGCAGCGGGTTCATGTAGGCGCGGTCGCCGATGTTGCCGAGGATGTCCTTCTTCACGATGACGAAGGTCACGCCGGCAGGGCCGACGTTCTTCTGGGCGCCACCGTAGATGAGGCCGTATTTCTTCACGTCAACGGGACGGCTCATGATGTCGGAGCTCATGTCAGCGACGAGCATGATGGGGCAGTCCATGTCGTACTTGATCTCAGTACCATAGATGGTGTTGTTGGTAGTGATGTGGAAATAGTCGGCGTCGGTAGGGATGGTGTATCCTTTAGGAATATAGGTGTAGGTCTTCTCTTCGGAAGAAGCGACGATCTCAACCTTACCGAACAACTTGGCTTCCTTGGCGGCCTTCTTGGCCCAGACGCCGGTCTGGAGGTAGGCAGCCTTGGTCTTCATCAGGTTGGCGGGCACAGTGAAGAACTGGGTGCTGGCGCCACCACCGAGGAAGAGGACTTCGTACTCCTCAGGGATGTTGAGGAGGTCACGCCACAGTTGACGGGTCTCAGCCATGATGCGCTCCCAACCCGGGGTGCGGTGTGAAATCTCGGCGATGCCGATACCAGTGTTGTCAAAATCATAAAGCGCCTTGACGGTGCTTTCGATAGCCTGCTTAGGCAGAACGCAGGGGCCTGCGTTGAAGTTAAAAGCCTGTTTCATTACAATAAATTGATTAAATGTTTGATTTATAACTAGTTAATACGTTTTTACGCTCGTTTCGTGCTGCAAAGATAATAATTAAAACGGTGTGATAACCTTTTTTTGTTTTTCTTCCTTCTTTTTTTGTTACCTTTGCGTTGCGAAACTAAAACAATCAACCATGAAAAGATTATCAAAGGCCTTAGCAGCCATAATGCTAATGACAGCGGTGTTCTTTGCCGCAGGATGTAAACCTAAAGACGAACCCATTGAAAACAACGAACTCAACGGTCACGAGTATGTTGATCTCGGCTTGCCAAGCGGCAATTTGTGGGCTACCTGTAACGTCGGAGCTTATGGGACACCTGAGAATTACGGCAACTTTTTCGCTTGGGGCGAGACCGCTGTAATGGCTACCTTTAATTGGATGGGCTATCGGTATAGTGTAACAAATACCGATGATCTTACCAAGTATTGCAATATTTCGTACTATGGATACAACGGATTCGCCGATACCCTGATTGTACTTCAACCCAATGATGACGCAGCCACTGTCCAATGGGGTGAGGGCTGGCGGACACCGACCAAAGAAGAGTGGATTGAGTTGTATGAGCATACCACCAATACTTGGACGACCTTGAACGAAGTAACGGGACGCCTGTTCACAGCAAGTAATGGCAATTCAATATTCTTACCAGCTGCAGGTCTGTATTGTGAAGGCACGGAATGGTTCTGCGATGGCGAGAGGCACTATAATGCCCAAGTGGAGGGACACTACTGGGCGAGTTCTTTGAATACAGGCGATCCTATCTCTGCGTGGGTTTTCGCCTTTGATAATGATGGTCGCGGTATGGGGAACCTAGATCGTTACTTAGGCCTTTCCATCCGTCCGGTGTGTTCCGCACGTCAGAATTAAATAAAATAATCAGTCATGAAAAGATTTTTGAAGGCCATAGCAGCGCTGTTATTTATGATGATGTTTTTCTTTGTCGCAGGGTGTGTGCCAGAAGACTTTCCTTACAATCCAAACAACGAGAAATACGTCGACCTCGGCTTACCCAGCGGAACGCTATGGGCCACCTGCAATCTTGGAGCTGACACCCCCGAAGGATATGGCGACTATTTCGCTTGGGGCGAAACTGCATCCAAAACGACTTTCAACTGGACAACCTACAAGTACTGTAAGGGAGAGGGTGAACAATTAACCAAGTATTGTAGTTCTGCCGATTTCGGATACAACGGCTTTGCCGATAACTTGACGAGACTGGAACCTGCTGACGATGCCGCTACCGTTAACCTGGGCAACGAATGGTGTACGCCTACTTACGATCAATGGGTGGAATTGTACGAGAACACCTCCTGGGACTGGATAAAACAAAATGGCACCAAAGGCATTCTTTTCACAGCCAAGAATGGCAACACGCTTTTTTTGCCTGCCGCTGGGGGACGATATGACGACAATCTCTTCTATTATAACGTTGAAGGCCTTTACTGGTCGAGTGAACTCTATGTTGTAAACAGCGTGTCGTACTATAACTTCAATTTGGACTTTTGCTCTATGAAGTACGGTTCCCGTTGTAGCGGTTATTCCGTGCGGCCAGTACGTTCGATGGATTGAAAAAAGTTTTTGAAAAAAAAATCTTCAAAACTATTGCCAGTTCAAAAAAAAGTTGTACTTTTGCACGCTCAAAACAAAAAGGAAATCAAGCGATGAAAAAAGACATTCACCCCAAGAACTATCGTCTGGTCGTTTTCAAAGATATGTCGAACGAACAAATGTTCATGTCACGCTCGACCATCAACACCAAGGAAACCATCGTCTGGGAAGACGGTAAGGAATATCCCCTGGTGAAACTTGAAATCTCCAGCACTTCACACCCGTTCTATACAGGTAAGATGAAACTCGTTGACAGCGCTGGTCGCGTCGATAAGTTCAACAGCAAGTACAAAAAGTTTTACGAGAAGAAAGAATCGAAGTAAAACATAAAAGGTGTAACGATAAAAAAGCTCTCGGGGATTTTACTTCGAGGGCTTTTTTTTGTCAGTCCAATCCATTGGCACTATTATTGACCTATACGGGAACACTATTATTTATTTGATTTTCACTGACAGTTTGTCATATGAAGTTATTTGACGAAGAATTACTTATGAGCGACAGCATGGACTCCAACAGCTCGGAGTTCATCCCTGTGCTGACCATCGACGATATCCATATCTCGCACGACGAGACCGTGCCCGAGGAACTGCCCATCCTGCCGCTGCGCAACTCGGTGCTCTACCCGGGCGTCGTCATCCCCATCACCGTGGGACGCGACAAATCGACCCAATTGGTCAAGGACTGCTACAAGAAACGGAAACCCATCGGCGTAGTGGCCCAGAAAGACGCCAGCGTAGAAGACCCCGGCATCGCCGACCTCTATCCCGTGGGTACCGTGGCACAGATCCTCAAGACCTTCCAGATGCCCGACGGCAACATGACCGTCATCATCCAAGGGAAACGCCGCTTCGAGATTGTGGAGATTAAGCAAATGGATCCTTATTTCATTGCCGCTGTCCAAGCTTACGAAGCCTCTATCGAATACCCCCGCGACCGTAAGTTCAAAGCCTTGATACAATCGGTGAAGGAACTTGCAGCGCAAGTGGTCTCCCGCAACCAACGCCTCCCCGAAGAAGCAGGCTTCGCCATCAAGAATATAGACGACCCTGTGTTCCTGCTTAATTTCGTGGCTAGCAACGTGGAGACCGACCTGCCCTCGAAACAACTATTGCTCGAATGCACCAATGTGGTGGATATGGCCAACAACCTGCTCGGCATCCTCACCAACGCCCAGCAGATGCTCGAACTGAAACAACAGATCCAAAGCAAGGTGAGGACCGACCTCGACAAGCAACAACGCGAGTTTCTCCTCAATCAACAACTGCGCACCATCCAGGAAGAACTGGGCGGCACCCCAAACGAGCAGGACGTCAACGAGCTTCAGGCCAAAGCCAAAAAGAAGAAATGGCCGAGCGAAGTGCAAGAGGTGTTCGAACGCGAACTCAAGAAACTGGAACGCACTAACCCGCAAGCCGCGGAATACGGCATCCAGCTCAATTACCTTCAATACCTCGTCGACCTACCGTGGATGGAATATACCAAGGACAACTTCGACCTGAAGAAAGCCCAGAAAGTTCTCGACACCGACCATTTTGGACTCGACAAAGTGAAGGAACGTATCATCGAGCATCTGGCCGTGTTGAAGTTGAAAAACGACATGAAGGCGCCCATCCTCTGTCTGGTAGGCCCTCCTGGTGTAGGTAAGACCTCGCTGGGCAAGTCGATTGCCCGCGCCCTGAACCGCAAGTACGTCAGGATGTCGTTGGGTGGCCTTCGCGACGAGTCGGAACTCCGTGGCCATCGCAAGACCTATATCGGCGCCATGCCCGGCCGTATCATCCAGAACCTTCGCAAGGTGAAGTCGGGCAATCCCGTCTTCGTGCTCGACGAAATCGACAAAGTGAGCGGCAACAACATCAACGGTGACCCGCAAGCCGCCCTCCTCGAGATCCTCGATCCGGAACAGAACTCCACCTTCTACGACAACTTCTTGGAGTTGGACTACGACCTCTCGAAGATCCTCTTCATCGCCACTGCCAATACACTTTCAACCATACATCCGGCCTTGCTCGACCGTATGGAGATCATCGACCTGAGCGGCTACCTCCGCGAGGAGAAATACGAAATCGCCAAGCGTCACCTGATCCCCAAGCAACTCAAGGAACACGGCATGACTGCCAAACAAATCACCTTTTCAAAGGATATCGTGATGCAAATCATCGACGACTATACCCGTGAGGCAGGTGTCCGTAACCTGGAACGCCGTATTGCCGATGTGATGCGTGCCCGTGCCAAGGATGTGGTGATGGATGAGTCGGTGGAGAAGAAGGTAACACAAAAGGAACTCCGCAAGGTTTTGGGCGTGCCCATGCACCACGACGAGGACGAGGTGAAACACGCCATGCCTGGCGTAGCCACTGGTCTGGCCTGGACATCGGTGGGAGGGGAAATCCTCTCCATCGAGGTGAGCCTCAGCCGCGGTGGCGGACGTCTCTCGCTGACGGGCAACCTCGGCGAGGTGATGAAAGAGTCGGCGACCATCGCCTACGAATTCATCAAGGCCCATGCATCATTATTGGATATCAATCCCGATGTGTTCGATGCCTGGAACGTCCACGTGCATGTGCCGGAAGGCGCTACGCCCAAGGATGGACCCTCAGCGGGTATCACCATGCTAGCCGCCTTGACTTCGGCTTTCACCCAACGCAAGGTGAAGAGCCAACTGGCCATGACAGGTGAGATTACCCTTCGCGGCCGTGTGCTTCCCGTGGGCGGCATCAAAGAGAAGATGCTTGCCGCCAAGCGCAACGGGGTCACTGACATTGTGCTGTCCATCGACAACGAACGAGACATTAAGGATATCAAAGAAGACTATATCGAAGGCCTCAACTTCCACTATGTCAGCAACATGCTGGAGGTGATTAACCTTGCCTTGGAGAAAGAACAGGATCAAAATGACCTGGATTACAATCGCTATTTGTTGAATTTGAGAACCGAGGTGGTCGGATTTAGAAGTTAGGAGTATGAAGGATGTGTCATTGCGAGGAGTAACGACATTTGCGCTGCTAATCGTTATTCTAACCTCCTGCGTCAAACATTCCGATCCCAACGAAGGTCTCTCCATCTTCAAATACAACGAATCCGCTGGCATCCTGACGCTCGACCCGATTTATGCCAAAGACCTGCCGCACATCTGGGCTTGTAACCAACTCTACAGCAGCTTGGTAGCTTTCGATGAGGAGATGGAGGTGGTGCCACGGGTGGCAAAATCATGGGACATCAGCGAGGATGGCACCGTTTATACCTTCCACTTGCGTGGCGACGTGCGATATCATCAAGACGAATCCATCCCGGAAGGCCGTGTCGTCAATGCCGAAGATGTGTGCTACTCGTTTAACCGCGTGGTCGACAAGACCTTAAACTCGCCTGGCTCGTGGATTTTTGCCACGGTAGCTCATGATGACGGAACGTATGCTTTTCAGGCGCTCGACGACAGTACCTTCCAAGTCACGCTTTCCAAGCCGTTTCCACCATTCTTGGGAATCCTCTCGATGACATACGCCTCCATCGTGCCTCGCGAGGCCGTGGAGTACTATGGCGATGACTTCCGTCGTCATCCAGTGGGCACGGGGCCGTTCCATTTCCAGTATTGGAATGAGGGCGTGAAGCTTGTGTTTCGGAGGAACCCAGAATACTTCGAGGTGGATGAAGAAGGGGAGAGGCTGCCTTATCTCGACGCGGTGTCCATCAGCTTCCTCATCGACCGTCAGGTGGCGTTTCTTGAGTTCATCAAGGGCAAGTTCGACTTCATGTCAGGCATCGATGCCAGGTACAAAGACGAACTGCTGACCTATGATGGTGAATTGCGTAAGAAATATGAGGATAAGATAGAACTCATCACTGGTCCTTACTTGAACACCGAGTATATCTGCTTTTACGTCGATCCTGCCGATACCCTGGGTGTGGAACGTGCGCGTGCCTTGCGCCAGGCGGTGAATCTGTGCATCGACCGCGACAAGATGTTGCGTTACCTGCGCAATGGCATCGGCATCCCTGGTACTGGGGGCATGATTCCAGTGGGTTTGCCTGGCCATCGCGACAGCATAGGCTACGATTATGATTTGAAGCGTGCCCAGCGGCTGGTGAAGGACTATCGGCTGGAAGGCTACACGTTGAATCTCTCCACTACGGCGGAATATGCCGATATCGGCAAGTTTGTTCAATCGCAGACAGAGCAGATTGGCTTGCAGTGCAAGATGGAGGTGATGCCTCCGGCCACGCTGAAGAGCATGAGGGCCAACGGCAGTCTTCAGTTTTTCCGTGCCTCCTGGGTAGCCGACTACCCTGATGCGGAGAACTATCTCTCCTTGTTCACGACTTCCAATTTCTCGCCTGATGGCCCCAACTACTCCCATTACTCCAACCCCCGGTTCAATCGTCTTTATGACAAGGCCATGGCCTGCACTGATGAAGATATCCGTGAGGCCTATTATGCCGAGATGGACAGCCTGATGATGCTGGACGCCCCCGTGGTGGTGTTATTCTATGATGAGGTGTTGCGCTTTGTGAATAAGCGCGTGGAAGGATTGGGCTCCAATCCTACTAATTTACTAGATCTCCGAAAGGTAAAAATTACTCCTAACTCCTAACTCCTAACTCCTAACTATTCATCATCTCATCAATCTTGGGAAGGATATCCCCCGACTTGCCTTGGAGGTAGATGTCGGTGATGTGGTTCGTGTAGGTCGACGGCTCCATGTTGATCTCGATGATTTTGGCTTTGTGTTGTTTGGCGATGCCAGGGATCATGTTGGCTGGGCTGACCTGCCCAGAGGTGCCGATAATGATGAAGGCATCGCAGTTCTCGGCAGCTTCCAAGGAGGCGTAGTAAGCCTCGTGGGGGATGCCTTCGCCAAAGAAGATAAAGTCAGGTTTTAAGAGACCACCGCATTTCTCGCAATGGGGTGGAGTAGTGGTTATTTGTATCTCGCCGGCTGGATATTTGGCTCCGCACTTGCTACATACGAAGCGTGACATGTTGCCATGGAACTCGTGAACGGTTTTGTTCCCTGCCTTGGTGTGAAGGTCGTCGATGTTCTGCGTGATGACACAGCGTAAACGGCCTTCCTTTTCCCATTTGGCCAACACGATGTGACCTGGGTTCGGCTTCACCTCACGGTTGTTGAAATAATCGTAGAACACTTCTCGGATAATAGCCCACGATTCGTTGGTGTGCCTGTAGTAGTACTCGATGTCGAGCGCCTCTGGATTGTACTTGTTCCAGATGCCACCTTCCCCTCTGAAAGGAGGAATGCCGCTCTCCGCGGAAATGCCTGCGCCAGTAAACGCGACAATGCTCTTTGCCTCGGCCAAAACCTGGGCCGCTGCCTTGATTTTCTCATCCTGTTCCATGACTCAAACGGATTAGTTGTCTTAACGGTTCACTCTCAAGTGGCAAAAATAACAAAATGTTTCAAATTTTTTTAAAAAATTTTTTGATTTGTATAAATATTCATATATTTGTGTATATAATTAATATTGTTATGAAATACTGTATTATGCTGATAATGATGGTCTTATCATCGCCTCCAGATTCGGTTCTGGTGGCTTTCTGGAATATGGAGAACTTCTTTGATCCCTTTGTCGACAGCACTCGTACCTATAACGACTTCACCGAAAACGGTGCCCAACATTGGACGACGACTCGTTTTTATCGCAAAAGAAACAACCTCTATAAAGCCATCCTTGCCTTCTCCGGCGGACAACCTATAGGCGTCATGGGTGTCTGCGAAGTGGAAAATGACTTCGTGTTGAACGCCCTCTTCGGACTGACACCGTTAAAGCAATATAACTATAGGTGGGTGCATTATGACGGACCGGACCGGCGTGGCATCGACCCAGCCATCGTATACTCCAAAGACCTGTTTCAACTGATATACAGCAACCCCATCCCTTATCACAATCCCAACAATGAAAACATGATTTCGCGCGACATACTCTACGCCAAATTCTGTGACTATCGAAATGATACCCTCCATTGCTTCGTGAACCACTGGCCCTCAAAATACAGAGGCGAACTGGAAACAGTGGATGCCCGCAACTGCGCCGCTTCCATCCTCAGACATCAAGTCGATTCCATCCTCAACGTCGTTCCTGAAGCCAAAATCATCATCATGGGCGACTTCAACGACACCCCTGATGCTCCATGCATCGTCCAAGTGCTGGGAGCAAACCATCCGTCGAAAAGCGAAGAGAAAGACCCACTTGTCAACCTTTTCGCCAAACCAGAGGAATTGGGGTTTAAAGGCACCCTGAAGTATCAGGATTCATGGATGATATTCGATCAAATAATTGTTAGTAAGTCATTGATAAACAATGATTCATTATATTGTACTTCAAGTGATGCTCGAATAGTACATGAGGACTTCCTATTTCAGGAAGACGCCACTTATCATGGCTTGAAATTGAATCGAACTTACGTGGGGCCGAAGTATAATGGTGGCTTTAGCGATCACCTACCAGTAGTGCTCCTGCTTCGGTATTCGCACAAATCGCCTTGAAGTTGCAAAAATGGCAGGGCTTGACTCTGGTGTCGGTGGGCTGACTGAAGGGCGTTGAACGATCCAAAAGCGAACGCATGGTCATGGTGAGGAACTCTTCCATGGTGCCCATGAAGTCTTTGTTCAAAGGCTCATATTCTACTTTAAGTTCAAAACAAACCTGGCGGTATCGCAGTCCGAAGATGGCAGCACTGACGTTCTCCGAAGGTTGGGGATTGTTCTTCAAATACAAATATTTGTAAATCAACAACTGCATGGCTTTTTCGGGGATGTCGCGTAGCGTTTCAACCTTGCCCGGGACTTTCAACTCGCGTTCGTCAATCTCACCAGTCTTATAATCGATGATGCGGAACACGCCATCGCAACAGTCGATGCGGTCGGCCGTGCCGGAGATCTTGCAAGAGATGCCATCCACCTCCACGGTGGTGGTTAAAAGTCGCTCCAAGCCTATAATGCTGATCTCATGGCTCGAAAGTTCCTTCTTCTGATAACGGAGGAAATTGTCCAACAACTTGTCAAGGTTCAGTTTGCTCAAATAATTGTAACCTACATCGGGGAGCCCTTGCTCGAAATACTCGTGAATGGCATCCTCCATTTTTTGTGTCACGGTGGGGTTGATGACATCAGCAAACAGTGACGGACTGACAAGGGTACCACAGTAATCATTGAATAGCGTCTGTAAGGTCTTGTGTATCACACTGCCGATAACATTATTCTGTGTCTCTTCCTGGGCACCATTGTCCTCAATCCTTAGTAAGTGTTTCAGATAGAACTTGAAAGGACACTGGATATAAGCTGAAAGGGAGGTGGGAGCCAGAGCCCTGTCGTCGGAATTCGGTTGCAACTTTCTTATCACCAGCGCCATGACATCATCGTTTTTGTTGATCGAGAGCACATGGGGAGGGGTGCTGGGCTCGGTGATGTTGGCAAACACTTCCTCCACGATAGTAATTTGTGGATTTTTAGCTGCCAGTTCGTGCTTGAGTTGCAACAAGAAACGGCTGGGTTCTCCACCGTTGTCGTTGCCGTTGGTGTTGTAGATGAAATAGACCTTCTCCGTACCTTGCAACTGTCGGTAGAAATGATAGGCGTAAACCGCTTGTTTCTCTCGGTCGTCGGGCAAACCGCATTCTCTCCGGATGTTGTAGGGGATGAAGCTGTTGTAGGACTTCCCTGTGGGCAGGACGCCCTCGTTTACACCAATCATGTAGAACGTCTTGAAATCGAGGTTGCGCGCTTCGAGCAGTCCCATGAGCTGCAAGCCGGTAGTGGAGCTTCCATTGAGCTTGATGCTCGTACTTGATGATACTAACCGGTAGAGGATTTCCAATTCGTCGAGGGTGGTCACATAATCTGGATAACGGTCCATGATGTCCTTCAGACGGTTGACGACCTTGCCTGCTTCGCTGATCTGGTTAAGTAGGAAAAGCATGTCGTCGTCCTGCTTGTAGCGCTGGATCTTGTTGGCCAAAAACACGAGAAGGCTTCGAAGCGAATCAATCCAACCAGTCAGGCGTTTCCCCTTGTTGTCGACAAGCAACAGTCTCATGAACTCCTGCAAGTCCTGGCTATGGCAGTACTGGGCAAATATTTCTTGTTTGTAGATATAGAATGAATGTTTTGCTATGGATATGATGTATCTGTTCAACTCGCTGATTTCTTCTTTGCTGAAGACGGCTTGGAGGAGCTCGGAGTCCAGAATACGCAGGATAGGCCAGAGATACCAGCCATCTTCCCTGACTTTGCGTCCCTTGCGGTGAAGGGTGAAGAACTCGGTGATAAAATGGTCGAGTGAGGTTTGTTTCAGTGGGTAGCCCATGGACACGTTCACACGGCTGTATCGGTCACTGTCGGGAATGGCGTTTAGTACGGGAATCATCAGCTTCTCGTCGGCTAAGATGACAGCGACATTGGGATCTTTCTCCTCTTGGAGCAGACTCTGAAGGGCTTTGGCCTGAATGGTATTACCATTGGCGCCCACCAGATGAATCTCTTTCTTTTCGCTTAGCAGGCTGTTGGAGAGCTTAGTGGGCTTCCATTTGACATCGTTCTGTAGATAGCTTCGGGCAAAGAGCCCGGCTTCGTTGTGTTCGTCATCGACGTAGTAATGGTCGAAGTCCCACACCACCTCTGCATGGTCGCTTTTACAGAGCTTATCAATGATTTTTTGCTCGGTTGGGGTGAGGGCGTTGAAGCCAGCAAACAGTACCTTCCTATCACGGACTTTCGATACCAATTCATCATACGACAGTTCCGCAAGACGTCGGGTTATCATGCCGTAATACCCTTTGCCTTGCTGATCCAACCGCTCATGTAGCCGGTCGTAGTAGCGTTTCAGGTTCTCGAAAAAGACCAAATAATCTTGCTCTCCTGGCCTAACGCTGCCTTCGAGATCCCAGGTCCCAAGCCGTTTTAGGTCGTTGATGTAGGAAAACAGATGTTCAGCATCGACGCCATATTGGTCAATCTCGTCGAAGTCCTTGGCCATTTGTGTGGCCATGCTTCCGAACACGCTGATGCTTTTGCCCTTTGAGTATAGCTCCGAGTCGATGGCAATGAGCTCGAATAGCATGTCCACTGCATCGACCAATTGGACACCGCTCCATTGGGTCATGGCTTCCTCAATGGAGAGCATCTGCGGCAACCAGATGTCCTCATGGTAAATCTCCTTGAATTTCGACCGAAGGTAAAAAGCAGCACGTTTATTGGGAAAGACGACAGTAAGTTCATCTTTCTTAAGGTCGTATTTTTCCTTGATGAGTAGGGCTAAACTGTTGATGAAATTACTGTTCATAGAGTTAGGAGTGAGGAGTTAGGAGTGAGGAGTAAAAAACGAGGAGTTGATTCTGTCGAAGTCTTCGGCTTTGCCGATGTCGAACCAATAGGAAGGAGCGATTTCAACCGAGCGGACAACGTGATCTTTGGCCTGTTGCAGATAGAGGTCGATAATGCTGTAACGTTGCCAGGTGAATTCCTTGAAAAGAGATGGCCTGAATATGTGCATTCCGCTGAAAGCCAGTTCCTTGTAAGATTCCAAAATGCCGTTGACCCATTTGAAAGAGCCATCGTTTAAGTTTCTCCATCCCACCAGCAGGTTGTTGTTGTCAAAAAGCAGTTTTCGGGAGGTTTGTCGGTCTTGGGTGAGCAGCCAGGCATCGTCTTTGGATTGCAAAAACCGGTCGTAATGCCCTTGGAGGTCAACGTCGCTGAGGATGTCCACATTATGCACTAGAACAGCTTCAGTGTTGTGGAAGAAGGGCAAGGCTTGGACGATGCCGCCTCCTGTGTCCATCAACTGTCCGCGCTCGTCGGAGATAAGAATCCGAGCATCAAAATCGTGCGAATCCAAAAAACGGATGACTTGCTCCCCGAAGTGGTGGATGTTGATTACAATGGTGCTGAAACCGTTGATAATAAGATTTTCGATATTGCGTTCCAGGAGGGTCTTTCCAGCCACTTCGACGAGGGCTTTGGGCCTGTCGTGGGTAAGCGTTTTGAGACGCGTGCCCAGTCCAGCGGCGAGAATCATGGCGGTTCTATTCATGGATGTGCTGTTCGATGTGGTTGATTTTGACGTTGACGGTGGGGTAGGTCTTTCGAATCCAGTCGGCGATGCTCTGGGCGAAGTACACCGAACGGTGTTGTCCACCGGTGCAGCCAAACGAGATCATCAGGTTGCTGAAATGCCGTTCCAGATAGTTGTCGATGCTTTGCGTGACCAGGGCTTTCACATGGTTGAGAAACTCGTGCGTTTGTGGCTTGGCTTCAAGGTACTCTGCCACCTCCCAGTCGCGGCCTGTCTTGGTCTTGAACTGCGGCTCGCGTCCAGGATTGGGCAAGGCACGGCAGTCGAACACGAAGCCGCCTCCGTTGCCGCTGTAATCGTCGGGGTAACCCTTCTTGAACGAGAAACTATTTACAGTTACGGTGAGGTGAGAGGTTAGAGGTAGGAGGTTAGAGGTGGGAGGGGAAGGATAACGATCCAGTAATCCAAATAACTGATGTATGATGCTTTGGAGTTCGGAATATTCATTTAAAGGATAGCTTTCATTAAGGATCTTTAACTCTCTAAGAGCAAAAGGAATACTCTCAATGAAATGTGCCTTTTTTTGGATTAGTCCACGGAAACCGTAGGCACCCAACACCTGCATCAGACGCAGATACACAAAATGAGGATAGAATTCATAGAACCCAATCTTGTTGGGGTTGATTTCTTCTTTGAGCCTTGTTACATAATAATCCTCTAATTTTTCGCGAAGCTCTTGTGGCATCTGTGCTTTCACCTGATAGAGAAGCGAAATCACGTCATATTGGAACGGACCTCGTCTACCGCCTTGATAATCAATAAAATATGGCTCTCCATTAAAAATCATTACGTTTCTCGACTGGAAGTCTCGGTACATGAAGGCGCCATTATAAGCACGGCAGACGAAGTTGGCGAAGCTTTCAAAATTCTTTTTCAGGTTTTCCTCGTTGAAGACGATTTCGGCGTGAGGTTTTACAAAATAGTACTTGAAATAGTTCAGGTCGTCCATCACCGCCGATTTGTCGAAACAAGGCACAGGATAAGTCTTCTTGTAGTCAAGGCCAATGTCGCCCCGGATTTGGAATCTGACGAGTTGATCCAGCGTTTTCTTGTATAGCTCAATGGTCTGAGGTGAGTATCCGCCCGTTCTCAGGTCGCGTTGCACATGGTCGAAAAGTGTCTCGTCGCCAAGATCCGTTTGGAGATAGCAGGTGCGCTCTTCATTGATGGCCAAAAGGCTAGGAACATGAAGGTTCTTGTTGCCAAAATGTTGGGTCAGATAGAAAAAGGCTTCGTTCTCCTCTACATTAGCGTTGTAGGCCCCCATTACGGATCCTTGTTCGGTCACGATTCTGTAATATTTTCTTGACGACCCTGATTCAGCGATGGCTTTGATGTCGACAGGCTCCATCCCGATGGATCGGGCGAGCATCGCCAAAGCGTTCTGTATGTCGGTGTTTTGCATGTCTTGGACCAATGTTGATGAGTGTACAAAGATACGAAACAATTTTTTTAGAAAAAGGGTTGCAGTCTGCTTTTTATTATTAAATTTGCATCGCATTTGTGAACTCATATCGGGACTTCGGTCTTGATAATACTTAAAACGAACTAAAATGGAAACTAAAGAGCTTAAGGCTATTGATGCCAATGAGAAAAAGAAAATCGTGAAATTGAACCAATCTTCGATTCTTCCCGGTAGCGTGAGAATCAAAGTAAGTACGCTTGTTGCCGAGGTTATCCCTCAAGATGAGGTGCTTCCTGAAATCGTAATCAACGAGGATATCGAAGAGGTTGAGGAAGTTGAAGAAGCTATGGCTGCTGCCATTGACGTTGAAGGAAAGTCGAAGGAAGAACTGGCTGCCATGCTTGAGGAGATCGTACAAGAACCTGATGTGGCAAAGATCAAGGATCAAGTCACGGCCATCCGTGTTCGTTTTATGAAACTCAGCAAAGAGGATCTCGACAAAGAGATGGAAACTTATATTGAAGGCGGAGGCGACAGAGAGAGTTACCAACACGTCATGGATGACGCTGAGAGACGTTTCAACGCCGCTTTCGGTATCTTCAAGTCCAACAGAGCACGTCAAAACGAGCTGATGGACGCCCAGAAGCTGGAGAACTTGGAGCAGAAAAAAGCCATTCTTGAAGAACTGAAACAGCTTATCGCCTCTGAAGAGACCCTGAAAAAGACCTACGATGATTTCCGTGCCCTTCAGGAAAAATGGAAGAGCATCGGTCAGGTGCCTGCCACCGAAAACGCCAATCTTTGGAATACCTACCATTTCCTGGTGGAAAAGTTCTTCGATAAGGTGAATATCAACCGCGAACTCCGTGACCTCGACATGAAGAAGAATCTCGACGCCAAGATCGCCCTCTGCGAGCGTGCCGAGGAACTCCTCAACGAGACTTCCATGTCGAGAGCCTTCAAGGAACTCCAGAAACTCCACGAGGAATGGAAGGAGATCGGTCCGGTGCCTCAGGACAAGAAAGACGAGATCTGGGAACGCTTCAAAGCAGCCACCGACAAGATCAACGCCATACGTCGCGAGCATTATGCTCAGATCCAAGAGGAGCAGAACGCCAACCTCGCCACCAAGACCGCCCTCTGCGAGAAAGCCGAGGAGTTGCTGGCCGAGGAATTGACCTCCATCAACGCCTGGCAAAAGAAATCGACCGAGTTCAGCGAACTCTTCAAGGTGTGGAGAACTGTGGGCCCGGCTGCCAAGAAACCTAATGAGGAAATCTGGGCTCGTTTCAAGGGCGCCATGGACGCCTTCTTCGCCAAGAAGAAAGCCTTCTTTGCCAGCCTGAAAGACCGTCAGTCGGAGAACTTGGAGCGCAAAATCAACCTCTGCATTGAGGCTGAGGCTCTCCAAGAGTCGACCGAATGGAAGAAAGCCACCGAGCAGTTCAAACGGATTCAGGAAGAGTGGAAGACTATTGGACCTGTGCCGAAACGTCACGCCGACAAGATTTGGAAACGCTTCCGCGCCGCCTGCGACACCTTCTTCAACCGCAAGGCCGAACACTTCGGCGGTCTTAAGGAAGAGGAAGCCGCCAACCTCGCCGCCAAACAAGCCCTCATCGAGGAAATCAAGAACTACGAACTCAAGCCCAACCGTAATGAAAACATGGAAGCCATCAAGGCTTTCCAGAAACGCTGGATAGAGATTGGCCACGTCCCGATGAAACACAAGGACAGCATCAACGCCGAGTATCGTCAGGCTGTCGATGCCCTCTTCGACCGGATGCGCAGCAACCAGAACGAAATCTCCACCAATGAATACCGCGAGATGATGGAAGTCATGCGCGAGGACCCGGAAGGCGGCGAGAAGTTTCGCAAAGAGCGTAACACGCTGGCCACCCGTATTCAGAAACTCCGTGACGAAATCGCTGTTCTCGAAAACAACATCGGCTTCTTCTCCAACAGCAAGAACTCAGAATTGATGAGGGCTGAATACGAGAAGAAGATCAACAAGGCGAAGAACGACCTGAAGGTGCTGGAAGCGAAACTCAAGATCATTAATGATTAAGCTGACCACTTTTGGCGAATCTCATGGAGCCGCAATAGGCGGTGTTATTGAAGGCTGTCCGGCCGGCTTGAAGATCGACCGAAAATTCATCGCTGACGAATTGGTCCGACGGGCCACTGGAAAAACCTCATCGGAATCCCAACGCAGGGAATCCGATGAGGTTGAGTTTTTATCGGGGTTGCTCGACGATGTCACCCTTGGCACGCCTATCGCTTATATCGTCCGCAATACCGATGCCCGTTCGGAAGACTATGAAGCTTTGAAAGATGCTTTCCGTTCCTCGCATGCCGACTACACCTATCAGGCGAAGTATGGCATCCGCGACTGGAGGGGTGGGGGTAGAGCCTCGGCCCGCACCATGCTGCCCTACGTGGTGGCAGGGGCCATTGCCAAACAAATTCTGAAACAAAAAGGAATTGAGATTCATGCTGAAGTAAAAAGCATCGGCGGTGAGACGGAAGCTTCGAAGATAGAAGCGTTATTGACACGTTGTCGCGCCGAAGGCGATTCAGTGGGTGGCATTGTTCACTGCAGCATCAAAGGCTTGCCGGCAGGGCTGGGCGAGCCCTTGGACGATAAGTTTCAGGCCTGTCTTGCCAAAGCCATGTTCACCATCCCTGCAGTAAAAGGCTTCGAGTATGGCGATGGCTTTGCCATGGCTTCTATGAGAGGCTCCGAGGCAAATGACCAGATGACTGATGATGAGAGTGGTTCAGTTGAATTCCTTACCAATCATTCCGGCGGCATCCAAGGTGGCATCACCAATGGAGAGGAGGTCTTCTTCAACGTGGCTTTCAAGCCCATACCCACCATCGGTCGTGGCGACCGTCACGATGTCTGTGCCCTGCCCCGGGCAGTGGTCATCGTCGAAGCGATGGCAGCGCTCACTGTCATCCGCCTTGGCGGATGATAGCTTTGTAGCCTATATCATCATATAACAAAAAAAGCGCCTCCGAAGAGGCGCTTTTTCTGTAGAGACGCAGCACGTCTCTACGAATGTTGGGTTTAGAAGCTATACTTCAGACCGAGCATCAGTGACCAGCATTGGTCAAAGTTGGTCTCGTTGTACTTGGTATAGGTGTTGGTGGGATAGATTTCCTGACCGTCGACTTTGATTTTGTTCATCGAGTACACAGGAGTGTTACCATCGAAGGTCACTTTCAGAGGAGCGATAGCATCGGTGTAGCCGTAGCAGCTATACTTGTAGAGGCCCCAGTTGGAGTTGATCATGTTGAGAACATTGTCAAAGTTGGCGCTGAGCTCGAAGCAGTGAGTGGTCTTGCCAATGGTCTTCTTGAAGGTCTTGGCAATACGAGCATCGAGGAGGTGAGCCCAAGGTGAGCGGCCGGCGTAAGCCTCGGCATACTGGCCTTTGTGAGTGCTCAGGTACGGGTCGTTGTCCATGAAGGTCTTGAAGGCGTTCATGTCTTCTTCGCTGGCCCAACGGAGCTCATTGACATCATTAGGAATGTACATGAGGTCGGCGCTCATTCCGTCGCCGTTCATATCGTTGGAGTAAACATAGCTATAGGCACCAGCTGAGAAGGTGGTGTAGAACAGGTTGATTCTGACACCGTCGCCATCGAAGAGGCTCGGGAACATGTAACCGACAGAAGCGGTGACCTTGTCAGGAATGACATACTGGCTGCGCTGGATACCAACGAAGGTGGGACCGTCGACGCTGTAAAGGTTGGAGTAGGCTGATGAAGCGGCGCTGCCGGGCATGCCGGAAATCTCCTTGCTTTCAGTGTGGGTGTAAGCGGCATAGATGTCGAAGTTCTTGCACGGGGTGGCGCTAACAGCAGCGTTGATGGTGTAGCCGTAGCCTTCTTTCGAGTTGGTCAGCACGTAAGCAGTGTGGGTGCCATAGGTGTAATCGTCGAGGAGACGGTAGTTGACACGGTTGTCGGGACCATCGAAGCGAACTTCGTCACCGGCATTGGCAATTACGTCATACTTGAGGTTCCAGTCCACCAGGCGGACACCCCAGATGGTCTTGTTGAACATACCTTCTGCAGTGAAGGTCAAGGGGAATGAAACGGGGACGTTCCAGTCGAAACCGATCATGGATTTCCAGATCTGAGGCATTCTGAAGTTGGGGTCGACACCGTTGATGTCGCCAGTGAGCTGGCCGTCTTCAGGAGTGACGGTGGTGTTGAGACCAAGGACGTTGACCATTTGGTCGACATCGGTGATGTAGGTGCCATTGGGGTTCTGCAGGGCTTGCAGGTTGGCCAAGGTGGCATCGCTATAGCTGACGCTGTAGCCAGTGATGGAGTCAAAGACAATCTGGCTGCTGAATCCGTTCTTGTTGAAGCTGGATTGGATCATACCAGCATTTTGAGGCATGTTGGTGAAGAATACCAGAGGCAGACGGCCTTGGAAGAGACCAGTACCGCCACGGACAGTGAAATCTTCAGTGGCATCCCAGGTGAAGCCGACGCGAGGTGAAACCTGAACGCGGTTGGTGGGCCACTTGCCAGTGTTGACGACATTGCCGCCCATGTTGTATTCAAGGATGGCGTTGTTGGTCATCAGCTGTGAGTCGTCGAAGAACAAACCGTCAGCGCGGACACCGAAGTTCAGCTTGAAGTTGTCCAAGATGTTCCAGTCGTCCTGGGCATAGACACCGAATTGGTTGTAGGTGACCTCGCCGCGAGGATTCTCTTCGCCGTTGTTACCTACGGTGAGAGCAAAACTCAAAGGCAGAGCACCAGTCAGGAAGTCCTCAACGCTGGCGAAACGATAGTAACCAGTACCATTACGCATGTAGGAGTTGGAAGCGGTTTGGCGTTCCCAGTTGAGACCGGCAGTGATCTTGTGGTTGCCAGTGTAATAGGTCACGTTGTCGGTAGCATTGAACACCTTGTTCTTCACACCGTTGTTGTAGGTGAAGAGCTCATAACCGAAGCTGGTGAAAGGAATGAAGTTACCTGTGGCCTGGAAGTCTTCATAACCGCTCATGATGTCGATGTGCGGGAAGAGGTCTGAATTGGAACCACGCTGGTCGTTGATGTCGGTATAGGTGAAGATGAACTGGTTGCTCACCTGGGTGGAGAAGCGGCTGTTCAATTCAGTGGCGAAGGAGGTCACATCGTTGCGCATGGAGTACATGTTGTTCGAGAATGGGAAGGAAATCTCGCTGGAACGGTTGTAAGCCTTGTTACGGTAGTTGTCGTCGCAGGAGTTGCCGTTCGGGGCGTTCCACTGGGTGTTGGCGGTCTTGTTGAAACGGAACATCAATTTATTGTTGTCATTGATATTCCAGTCGATACGGGCCAACAGTTTCAGGTTGTTGTTACCGCCAGGATAGTTGGTGTAGGAACCCGGGTTGTAGTGGTAGTCGTTGACCAACTTTTCGTAAATCTGGTCAAGAACGGCAGCGTCTGCGTTACCAGGACGGTATTTGATAACCTCTGAAGGCTCTTCGGTTCTCTCAGCATTCAAGAAGAAGAACAACTTATCCTTCACGATGGGGCCACCCACGGTAGCACCATAGGTCCAGATGCTTTCTTCAGGACGGACACCGAGGTCGTTACCCAGCAGCATGTTACCACGCATGGTTTGGTTGTTGTAATAGGTGTAAGCCGAACCATGGAACTGGTTGGTACCCGACTTGGTAATGGCGTTGATGCCGCCACCGACGAAGTTGGACTGACGCACGTCGAAAGGAGCAACCACGACTTGAACTTGATCAAGGGCATCCACTGAAATAGGAGTGCCGCCACCAGGGAGGTTGCTGCTCAAACCGAAGTTGTTGTTGAAGTTGGCGCCATCAACGGTGAAGTTGGTGGAACGACCGTCGCTACCGGCGAAGCTCATGCCGTTGGCATAGGGCGACACCTTGACCACATCGGTGATGCTGCGGTTGATGGTGGGCAACGTGGTGATCATCTCTGAACTGATGGTGGTGGAGTTGGCGTTGCTGATGGGTTTGTCAGCCTCACCGGAGATAACCACCTCGTCAAGTCCGAACGACTCGCCCGTAAGCTGGAAGTCTGCACGATAGGTTTCACCCAACTTCAAGGAGACGTTCTCCTTCTTTGCAGGGGTGTAGCCGACGAAACGGACCTCAATTCTGTAAGGACCACCGACTCTCATGCCTTGCATGCTGTAGCGGCCTTCGCTGTTGGTAGTAGTGCCATAGGCAGTACCGGAAGGGATGTGAGTGGCGATGACGGTAGCACCCGGAAGTGGGCCCCTATCGTCAACAATTTTACCACTCATGCTCGAAGTCGTCACTTGTGCCATCAATGTGATGGAGGCAATCATTGCCAGAAAGAAAGTAAATAACTTTTTCATAGTGAATTGATTAATGTGAATAATGTTAGAATTCGTTTTCGAGGCAAATATACCATTTAAAATGCTCCTTGTATCATAAAAACCCTATTTTTTCAAAAGAAAGAAATCAACAGAATTTGTTAATAACTAATCAATGAAATTTTTTGTTGTAAATAAAAAATGTTTAACTTTGCACCATATTTTGCGTAATAGACAATTCTTTTAACCTAAAATTATTTAAACACTATGAAGAAAACATTACTTGCTGTGATCATGGGCGTTATCATGATTGCTTTTGCCTCCTGCGGTGGCAGCAACAACGGTCATTCAAAGGCCTTCAACGAAGCCAAGAAGGTCTATGACAACATTCTGGAAGAAGTCAACAAAGCCACGACTTGCGACGATGTTGACATGGCCGCTTTTGGTGTCCTCGGCCTGCTGGGCGTGGATGGCATTGACAAACTCGACGAAGCCGAGAACAAAGAACTCGAAGAACTCGGTGAAAAAGTCACCAAAGCCATGGAAGACAAGAAAGCCGCTTTGGATTGCCAAGACGACTACTCCTCATGGTTGGACGACGAGGAAGTTCCTGCTGACGAACCTGTCGAGGTAGAATAAGTAATTATTCTTGATTTTTAAAAAACCTGTATCAGTTTGCTGATACAGGTTTTTTTATGTCTTTACCTCACCACGGTTTTCTTGGTCCTGATGGCTTTCCCATCAAACCACCGGAGGATGTACACCCCAGGCGCTACGTGTTCAAGGTCATTGGCAATGCGACGCCCGGACAAATCATACACTTGTAGAGACTCGATGCTTTGCGTTTCTGCGTCGTCGAATTGGTCAAGCCCCCAGTGTTCCTCAAGGGTCAGACCCACCACGCTGTCGCAGTCTGCCATGGGGTAGACGGTGGTGTAGTAGCCCCAATCGGTGAGGATGCGCCCATTAAATAAATAGGTGCCGCCAGCAGGCAATTCATCATTGATCAAGGTGAGCGAGGCGTTTAGTTCGTAGGCACCGATGTCGACACAGCCGTGTTGCAAACGAGGGTTGCCCACAATGTCGAAGGCATAACCAACTGTTCCAGGTTTGCCGGCGTTGAGGCAGATGCTCCTTGGTTCAACGTTCCAGTCAGCCTCAGTGAAATCAACGCCTGTGCCAGCTGCTGGATTTGCGAAGCGGACGAACACTCCTGGCTCTTCGCCCTCGTTGACCGAGGGGATGTCGATGTTGCCCTCTCCCAAAACGCCGCCCTGAACAGCGCAGTATTCAAAGGTGGCAGTTCCTTCCATTTGGTTGGGAACGCCATTGGCCTCATTGCCCCAGAAGATGCAGTTGGTGTATTTGCTGTAACGATTTTCGATATACATACCGCCGCTGGTCTCGTTTGCCCGGTTCATCACGATGTTGCAGTTGGCTAGCTGGCACATGCCACGGGCATAGAGACCACCACCTTTATTCGCCGTATTGTTGCTAACGATGCATCCACGCAGCACGGGCTTATCGGTGTTGTACAGGTAGATGCCACCGCCGTTGTTCGCCGTATTGTTGCTGACACGGCAGTTGGTAATCACCGAACTGTTGCGGTCGCACACGCCACCACCCAGTGCCGCAGTGTTGCCAACGATCTCGCAGTTGAGGAGCTGACTTTGGCTAACGCCGACAGAGGCATTGATGTAAACACCGCCGCCGAAGCCATTACAGACGTTGTCGCGGATGACACAGTTGGAGATAGTGGTGTAGTCGTTGAGATACACGCCCGCACCCGATCCAGCCATACCATTTTGGATGACAAAGCCATCCCACACGGCACGGCTGCCAGAACTGAAGAAGTTATCTTGGAATAGCACCCGTTTGGCACCTTGTCCGTCGAGTATGGTGGCGTTATTAATAAGATCTCTGTCGTTGAGGTCGAAATCGGGGCCTTCATTGCCGCTGAAGCCTCCATATACTTTATTTGATGCAGTGATAACAAAAGCATTGACGGGGTCGGTATCGTCTCCGTAATAGGTACCGCTTTTCACCCATACCTTTGTATTGCCGCCGCTAGAAAGGCAGGAGGCAAATTCAAGTTTTGAGGTGGCATTGTCCCATGACGACCCGTTGCCGGTACCGTCGGCACTGACGTAGATGATGCCATTGGCATCGGCCTGGATGTCCATGGGCACGATGTTCATCACTGCGGCTTGACCGTTGCTCCAGCCGTTGACATCGTAGATGGAGTAGTATTCGTCAGAAGAGCCGCTCCATCCAAAGTTAAAATGGAAGAAATCGTTGGCATCGTAACCGTCGCAAACAAAAGCATGACCGCTATCGCCATTGGATCCTGAATAATAAACAGGGTGGGAGAGGTCCAACTCTGATTTTAGCATCGAAATCCATACATCGTTTTCGTATTTGCTTTTTTCACGATATTTGGCTCCGCAATAACCGAAGTAGGAACGGAGGGCGGTCTCCACGTCTTTCGACTGGGCACCGCTACCGCTGGCGCTGTAGTTCATATCGACACTGACGCCGCAGTGATACATTAAGGTGGCCACCGCATCATTGTGGCTGTAGATCTGTTCAGGCATGTCGTCCCACTGATAGGTGGTGGCAGCAAAGTTGGCGCTTTGTTCTCCATAGGTGCTGTGAACGTAACTGTGAGATCCGAAACCCACTTGGGGATGATTCCAGTATTTCATTACTTGCGCCATAGCACAGGCTACACATCCAGCGTATACGTGTCCACATGGACCGCCGCCCCACCATCCACCACTGGTTGCGGGACAATATTCATTGTAATAACAGTCTTGGTTCCAGTGGGTGGTTACCAACGGGTTCACTGTTGTGGTGCCTCTTGCAGCGAAACGTCCTTCAAGGGCTTCATCCCATTGTTCCATTACCGATGGCTCAGGGGTCAAGCCTTCAGCAATGGCATAATCAATCATTTCACCATAATGCTCAATCCAAGCAACATAGTGTTCTGGAGCATCGCTCAGGTCCGGAAAGTTCTCATTTTGGGAGTAACCCAGCACGGGAGGCAGCACGGTGTTGCCGGAAACCATGACGAAGCCGTGGTCGCCCACATTGTATACGTAGATGTTGTCGGCCTTGACCAAGGTGAGCATTTCACCTTTGGCGTTAAGGTTGGCTTCAGCAAAAGCCTGGGCGACTTGATGAGCTCTCGTTTCATTGACTTGGGAGAATCCCTTAACAGTCAAGGTTATAAGAAGGAAAAGAATGATAGTTTTCTTCATGAGGAAAAATTTTTGCAAATATATAACTTTGTATGAATAAAATTCGTAATTTTGCACGCTTTTTTAAAATAGTAAAGAAAATGATCAATATAACCTTCCCTGACCAGAGTGTCAGACAGTATGAATCCGGAGTGACTCCGCTCGATATCGCCAAGAGCCTGAGCGAGGGTCTGGCCCGTAACGTGCTTGCCGCCAGTGTGAACGGTATGAAGTGGGATGCCATGCGCCCCATCACCGAGGACGCCACCATCCAACTCTTCACCTGGGACAACCCCGAGGGCAAAGCCGCCATGTGGCACTCTTCAGCCCACTTGATGGCCGCTGCCATCGAAGCTCTGTACCCGGGCGTGAAGTTCGGTATCGGTCCTTCGGTCGACAACGGCTTCTATTATGACATCGACACGGGCGACATGACGCTTACTGAGGCTGACCTGGTCAACATCGAGAAGAAGATGCTCGAGCTGGCTCGCGAGAAGCAGACCTTCGAACGCGTGGAAGTGAGCAAGGCCGACGCCTTGAAATATTTCACCGAGAAGGGCGATCCCTACAAAGTGGAACTCATCAACGACCTAGAAGACGGTACCATCACTTACTACAAGAATGGCAACTTCACCGATCTCTGCCGCGGTCCTCATATTCCGAACACGAGCTTCATCAAAGCCGTGAAGCTGACCTCCCTGGCAGGTGCTTACTGGCGTGGCGACGAGAAACGCAAACAACTCACCCGCGTGTACGGCATCACCTTCCCGAAGCAGAAGGAACTCGAGGAATACCTCGTGCTGCTCGAGGAAGCCAAGAAACGCGACCACCGCAAGCTGGGCCGCGAGTTGGAACTCTTTATGTTCAGCGACATGGTGGGCAAGGGCCTTCCAATCTGGTTGCCCAAAGGCACCGAGCTCCGTCTCCGCTTGCAGGACTACCTGACCAAGATTCAGAAAGAATATGGCTATGAACAAGTGATCACCCCACATATCGGCGGCAAGCAGCTCTACGTCACCTCCGGTCACTGGGATCACTACGGCGCCGACAGCTTCCGCCCGATCACCACACCCGAAGAAGGGGAGGAGTACCTGCTGAAACCCATGAACTGCCCGCATCACTGCATGATCTTTAAGAACAAACCGCGTTCTTATAAAGACCTGCCTTTCCGCTGCGCTGAGTTCGGTACCGTGTACCGTTACGAGCAAAGTGGCGAGCTCCATGGACTCACCCGTGTGCGTTCGTTCACCCAAGATGACGCCCATATTTTCTGCCGTCCCGACCAGGTGAAGGAAGAGTTCATCCGCGTGATGGAAATCATCGAGATCATCTTCAAGGCCCTGAACTTCCAGAACTTCGAAGCACAAATTTCGCTGCGTGATCCTAACGACCATGAAAAGTACGTGGGTACCGACGAGAACTGGGCCAAAGCCGAGGCTGCCATTCAGGAGGCCTGCGACGAAAAAGGCCTTCCAGCTCACGTGGAATACGGCGAAGCCGCTTTCTACGGTCCCAAGCTCGACTTTATGGTGAAGGACGCCCTGGGCCGCAAGTGGCAGTTGGGTACCATCCAGGTGGACTACAACCTGCCGGAACGTTTCGACCTGAGTTATATCGGCGCCGACAACGAGAAACACCGTCCTGTGATGGTGCACCGCGCCCCCTTCGGCTCGATGGAGCGTTTCGTGGCTGTGCTGCTCGAGCACTGCGCTGGTGAGTTCCCGTTGTGGCTGGCTCCCGACCAGGTGATTATCCTCCCGGTGAGTGAAAAATACATGAATTTTGCACAAAAAGTGCAATCGTATCTGAAAAAGTGCGATATTCGCAGCCTCATTGACGAACGCAACGAGAAGATCGGTCGTAAGATCCGTGACGCCGAAATGAAGAAATATCCCTTCATGGTCATCGTGGGTGAGAAGGAAGAAGCCGAAGAGGCTGTCTCCGTCAGAGCTCACGGCCAGGTGGACATGGGTTCGATGCCGCTCGAAGGCTTCGCCAAGATGATTAACGAAAAAGTAAAAGAAGAACAAAGCATCAGATGATGCCATAATAAATAAGGTGTTTAACTAAAGTATAGGAGATTAAAACAATAGCACAGCTCCCCAACAGAGGAAACAACTCGCCGCGTAACAAGAAAGGCGAAGACCAGCATCGGATCAACGAAGAGATTAAGGCTCCGATGGTGAGACTGGTCGGCGAAGGTATCGAAACCAACATCTATCCCGTGAAAGAGGCACTCCGTATCGCCGAGAGCATGGGAGTCGACCTGGTCGAGATTTCACCCGACGCCAACCCCCCGGTCTGCAAGGCCATGGACTACAAGAAGTTCATCTTTGACCAGAAGAAAAAGCAGAAGGAAATCAAATCGAACGCCAGCAAGATGGTGGTCAAAGAAATCCGTCTAGGACCCCAGACCGATGACCATGACTTCGAGTTCAAGCTGAACCACGCCAGACGTTTCCTCCAGGACGGCAACAAGGTGAAAGTGGAAGTGCTCTTCAGAGGCCGCTCCATCGTCTACAAAGACCAGGGCGAGATCATGTTGCTGCGCTTCGCACAGGAACTGGAAGAGTTCGGTAAGGTGGAGATGATGCCTAAACTGGAAGGGAAGCGAATGATGATGATGATCGCTCCGAAAAGCACCAAAAAGTAAAGAAACTCATTTTAAACTTTAAATCATAATTGTAAAATGCCAAAAATGAAGACAAAGTCCGGCGCCAAGAAACGTTTCGAGCTCACAGGCACCGGCAGAATCAAGAGAAAGCATGCTTATCATGGCCACATCCTGACCAAGAAGAGCCAGAAGAGAAAACGTAACCTTGACCACACTGCCATCGTTGAGACTGCAGACGAAAAGGTCGTCAAACAAATGCTTCTCAAGTAAACCAATTGTTTAACTTTGTTCCAGCAGAAAAGATCCCGCAATGGGGCGGGGCGCTGAACGAAAAAATCACAAAACATGACAAGATCAGTCAATGCCGTGGCCTCGAGAGCCAGGCGCAAGAAAATCCTCAAGAAAACCAAAGGTCAGTTCAGAACCAGAAAGAACGTCTGGACTGTGGCGAAAAACTCCTACGAAAAAGGACAAACCTACGCTTACCGCGACAGAAGAAACAAGAAACGCGAATTCAGAGCCCTCTGGATCGTCCGTATCAACGCTGCCGTGCGCACATACGACATGTCGTACAGCGTGTTCATGGACAAGCTGAACAAGGCCGGTATCGAAATCAACCGCAAGGTCCTTGCCGACCTCGCCCTGAACAACCCCGAGACCTTCAAGGCTATCGTCGAAAAGGTGAAATAAACCCGTTTCTGTTCACGATAAAAAGCGCGGTCCCAAAGCCGCGCTTTTTTTATTTAAAAAAAGTTAAAAAAACGCTTGCAGGTTTCAAAAAAAGTAGTAATTTTGCAGCCGTTATCAAGCCCAGGTGGTGAAATTGGTAGACACGCTACTTTGAGGGGGTAGTGCCGATTACGGCATGCAAGTTCGACTCTTGTCCTGGGCACCATCGATAAATCAGACTCCTTAGCCCCGATGGCGGAATTGGTAGACGCGTACGTTTCAGGTGCGTATTTCGAGAGGAGTGCAGGTTCGACTCCTGTTCGGGGCACATCAAAACCGCAATCTGGCCACAGGTTGCGATTTTTGTTTTTATACGCCTATGAAAACCACTGTCAAAGAGCCTTCGAGACTCATGGAGTTTCTCCTGAAAACCATGGACGGCATCAGCCGCACCAAAGTGAAGCACATGCTCGCCAACGGCAACGTCAGCGTTGATGGGGAACGCGTCAGCCAGTTCGACTTCGAACTGCAGCCCGGCATGACCGTCGAGGTCGGTAAACCTACCGCCAAGGAACGCTTTCACAACAAATGGCTCAAGATTGTCTACGAGGACAAATGGCTGGTTGTCATCGATAAGAAGGAGGGACTGCTCACCAACAGCCCAGGAAAAGAGCAGGAAACTGCACAAAGCATCCTCAACCAGTACTTCACCGTTTCACAGCAACGTTGCCGTGCCCATACCATCCACCGGCTCGACCGCGACACCTCGGGATTGATGCTTTTTGCCAAGGACAAGAAAATTGCCATGTCGTTCGAAGAGAACTGGAAGGAGAAGGTCTACGACCGTCGTTACGTGGCCGTGTGCGAGGGTAGGGTGGAACCCCGCCAAGGTACCGTGAAGTCGTGGCTCAAGGACAACAAAATGTTCGTCACCTACTCCAGTCCCACCGACAATGGTGGCAAACTTGCCATCACGAATTACGAGGTTCTGGTGAGCAATAAGAACTACTCTCTGGTGGACTTCCATCTTGATACGGGCCGAAAGAACCAGATCCGCGTCCACGCCCAAGATCTTGGCCACCCCATCGTGGGCGACGAGAAATACGGTAGCCACGACAATTCATTGGGTCGTCTCTGCCTCCACGCCTACCGTCTTTGCTTCATTCACCCCACCACGGGCAAGGCACATGAGTTTGAGACCCCGTTCCCCAAGGTGTTTGAAAAACCGTTTCATTAAAAAACAGGAATCCGTCAAGCAATTGGCGGTTTTTTGTCTTTTTTGAGTTTTTCTTTATTATCTTTGCAATTTAAACAGAAATTATTTTACCTAAAATTTTATTTATGAGAAGATTCCTTTTATTAGCTATGCTTCTTCTGGGAAGCACAGCGATTTTGACTGCTCAAGAAGAAGTAGTTCTTTTTTCAGATGGTTTTGAAGATGGATCGTTGGACCAATGGACCCTCATCGATGCCGATGGCGATGGATATAATTGGTATATTTCGGAATATGAGGGGAATCATACTGCCTTTTCAAGTTCGATGGTCTCTAATCCTGACAACTATTTAATTACACCTTGGCTTCCAGGTGCCACCAGAATCGAGTTCAAGATTTGGACGGATTTTGATTCTGAAGATTATTACGAGGTTTTGGCTTCTTCTACGGGTGACCAAGTCGAGGATTTTACAGAAGTGGTTTGCTCTGGCATTGCAAGTGATATCGGCTTTAGTTTTCATTCTGCTACACTGCCGGAAAACACGAAATACATTGCTTTTCGTCATTACAACAGTGAACATCAAAGGTATTTGGAGCTGGATGATGTTTTTGTGTACGGTCATCAAGTCAACATTGTAAATAGCATTAATATAACGGGCTTCACGACTCCCTTCTGGGGCGAGCATCCCGATTACAGCCTCACGGTTCCTGCTGGTGCTCCCTATACCGTTGATGAGGTGACTTGGTATTATAACAATAATTACATGACCCCGGATGCTGTTTTCAATGATGAGGGATATTATTACATGGGCGCTTCTGTCAAGCCAGCCGATGGCTGTTACATCAGCCCCGACGCCACGGTCCTCTTCAATGGTGACACCTCTATCAATGATGCCACATTCAACATCCTTCTTTCCGATGGAACATTAAGAGTCTTTACCATCGATTTTGAGGTGGATCCTACCATGGGAGTTGGCGAGCATTCCTCAGCAAGACTCGTTGCATGGCCCAACCCGGTAGTCCATACCTTATTCCTCGAAGGAGTGGACGACGAACTCGTCAATGTTTACGACAATACAGGACGCATGGTGCTTCAAGAACACTACAACGGCCATCTCAATGTGAGTGCCCTTGCCAAAGGCATGTACGTTGTCAAAATTGGAGAAAAGACAATGAAGTTCTTGAAAGACTAACCAAAGGCTATAACGAATGAGAAAAAAGGAGCGCAACGCTCCTTTTTTTGTTTTATTCTTAAAATAAGATTATCTTTGCGATGCTTTTTAGGGTATAATTAATCATTAAAATACTATGGAAATCAACGAATTAAAAAGAGTAGCATCGCAGGTGCGCCGCGACATCATCCGTATGGTTTACGGATGCCAATCGGGACACCCGGGCGGCTCGCTGGGCGCCACCGATTTGGTCACCGCCCTCTATTTCGACCAGATGCAAATCGACCCTGCCAAGTTCCGCATGGACGGCAACGGCGAGGACATGTTTTTCCTCTCCAACGGGCACATCAGCCCAATGTTCTACAGCATCCTCGCCCGTAGAGGTTATTTCCCCGTGAGCGAGTTGACTACCTTCCGGAGACTAGGTACTAGGCTCCAAGGCCATCCCACCACCGCTGAGGGACTGCCGGGCGTGCGTATCGCCTCTGGTTCCTTGGGACAAGGCCTTTCCGTAGCAGTCGGCGCTGCTCAAGCCAAACGCCTCAACAACGATCCTCATCTGGTGTTCGTGCTGATGGGCGACGGCGAGCAGGATGAAGGTCAGATCTGGGAAGCCGCTCTTTATGCTGGTGCCAAAAAGATTGATAACCTCGTGGGCATCCTCGACTACAACAAGAAACAGATTGACGGTCCCACTGATGCCGTGCTGAACCTTGGCGACATGCGCGCCAAATACGAGGCCTTCGGCTGGAAGGTCATCGAACTCAACGGCAACGATATGGAACAAGTGGTCGCTGCTTTGAAACAAGCCCGCCAAGGGGCAGGGCAGGGGCAACCCCAACTGCTGCTGGCCCACACCGAGATGGGCATGGGTGTCGACTTCATGATGGGCACCCACAAATGGCACGGGACCCCACCTAACGATGAACAAGCCGCCAATGCGCTTTCACAATTAGAAGAGACACTGGGTGATTATTAGCGAAATGGAGCACCTCAGGTGATTATTAGCTAGGTGGAGCACCTCGAAGAGGTGCCATCCCAATAACCCCAGGTAAGCGAACGGAGTGAGCGCAACCTGGGGATGAAAAAACCTCCCTCCATCATCCCCGCCGAGCGGAGCGAGGCGGAAACAAACGAAAAAACATGAACGAAACAGAAAAAAAAGATACTAGATCAGGGTTTGGCGCAGGCTTGCTTGAGGCTGGCCGCCGCAACCCCAAAGTCGTCGCCTTCTGCGCCGACCTCACCGGATCCCTCAAAATGGGCGACTTCGCCAAGGAGTTCCCGGAACGCTTTTTCCAGACCGGCATCGCCGAGGCCAATATGACCAACATGGCCGCCGGTATGGCCCTCAGCGGTTTTATTCCTTTCACTGGAACCTTCGCTGCTTTTGCCACAGGAAGAGTGTACGACCAAATTCGACAATGTGTCGCTTACTCAAACAAAAATGTTAAAATAGCTGCTTCTCACGCTGGTGTCACCTTAGGTGAGGACGGTGCCACCCACCAAATCCTCGAGGACATCGGGCTGATGAAAATGCTGCCCAACATGACCGTCATCGTGCCTTGCGACTACAACCAAACCATGAATGCCACCATCGCTGCGGCCGAATACGAGGGCCCAGTGTATCTGCGTTTCGGCAGACCTAAAGTGCCGAACTTCACCCCGGTAGACCAAAAGTTTGAGATAGGGAAGGCCCAGATGATTCAAGAAGGCAAGGATGTCACCATCTTCGCCTGCGGCCATCTGGTATGGAAAGCCATCGAAGCCGTGCAGATCCTAAAGGAACAAGGCATCGAGGCTGAGTTGATCAACATCCACACCATCAAGCCTCTTGACGTGGAAGCCGTGTTGAAGTCTGTTGCCAAGACACGTTGTGTGGTCACCGCAGAGGAACATCAGCGCAACGGCGGACTCGGCGACAGCATCGCCCAAGTGCTGGCACTCAACAACCCGGCACCCATTGAGATGGTGGCCGTCAACGATGTGTTCGGACAAAGCGGCACTCCCGATGAACTCCTCAGAGCCTATCACCTCGACACCCCCGACATCGTGGAAGCTGCAAAGAAAGTAATCAAAAGAAAATAATCTGCCAATCCGTTAGTAATATGAAAAAATCCATCACATGCTTACTGCTCTTATCAACATTCTTATTCTTAGGCTTCGAAAGTTGCGCGCAAAAAGAGCAGAAGCAGGAACCCCCGAAAGCGAAGAACGTGATCTACATGATCGGTGACGGCATGGCGCTACCCCAAGTGTTTGCCACCATGTTGGCTACAGGCGAGGACTTGGCATTTTGCCAATTCCCTTATACTGGCATCGTTGATACCCGTTCCAAGAGCAATACCATCACCGACTCGGCCGCTGGCGGCACTGCTTTGGCCTGCGACCAGAAGACCAAAAACGGCATGGTAGGCATGGATTCCGATACCGTGGCGATGCCCACTGTACTTGATGTTCTTGCTGAACACGGCAAAAGTACTGGCATCGTGGTGACCTGCTACGCGGGTCACGCCACTCCGGCCGATTTCTTTGCCAAAGTGCCGAAACGCAGCATGTACGAGGATATCGCTATTCAGATGGCTGAATCGGACAAGCTCAACGTGATGATTAGTGGCGGCCGCAAGCACTTCGACCAACGCAAGGACAGCATCAACCTCATCGAACGGATGAAGAATGAACTCGGCTGGAAGGTCTACGATACGCTGGCGGACATTGACACCTCTTGCATGAAATACGCTGTATTGGCCCATCGGAGCCATATGCCGAAGTATCCTGAGCGTGGTGAATTCCTACCGGAAGGCGTGAAGACCGCTTTAAAGACCTTGGAGCAAGATGAGGATGGTTTCTTCCTCATGGTGGAAGGATCACAGATTGACTTTGCCTGCCATGCAGCCGACTCTGCCTGGATGGTTAACGAGACCGTCGACTTCAGCAACGCTGTGCAGATCGCACTGGATTATGCCAAAGCCGACGGGAACACTCTGGTGGTGGTCACTGCCGACCATGAGACGGGTGGTCTCACCATGATTGATAAGCAAGGAGCTTATACTAATATCTCGTTCAACTATTCTACTGGCAGCCATACCTGCCTCCCCGTCATGGTGTATGCCTACGGTCCTGGTGCCGAGCAGTTCACCGGCTGGATGCAGAACAATGAACTGAAAGCAAAAATACTGAAGGCCTGCGGTATCGAAGAGACGACCGTTGATACTACTTCTATAAAAGCTACCGACAACATCGTCCCAGTAATTGGTAATTTCGACTCCAAGCCCGATTGACTCAATCGTCATTGCGAGGAGCTCCTCGCAATGACGCTAAGTGCGGCACTACGTTAGGCTCGCAATGACGTAGGTCGGATCAGTTTTCTAAGTAAGTGTAACCGTATAGTCCCGACCTGTAATTGGACAGGAACTCCTTGCCCTCTTCCACGGTAATCTTTCCTTCCTTCACACACTTGGTGACCCAGGTCTCCACGGTGCGAACCAGTTTCTTGGGGCTGTACTGGACGTATTCGAGCACATCGGCCACGGTCTCGCCGTCGATGACCTGATCGATGTAATAGCCTTTCTCATCCACAGAGACGTGCACCGCGTTGGTGTCGCCGAACAGGTTGTGAAGGTCGCCCAGAATCTCCTGATAGGCACCGACCAGGAACACTCCGATATAGTAGTGTTCCTTGTCGCTGAACGAATGCAGCGGGATGGTGTGTTGCGTCGACTTGGCCACGAAGTTGGTGATCTTACCGTCACTGTCGCAGGTGATGTCCTGCAAAGTGGCCAGATGGGTCGGGTTCTCATCCAGACGTTGAATCGGGATGATGGGGAAGAGCTGGTCGATGGCCCACAAGTCAGGCAGCGACTGGAACAGTGAGAAGTTGCAGAAATACTTGTCGGCGAGCAACTTCGGCAGTGAGGTAAAGTCCTCGGGCACCCGCTTCAGGCTGTTGGCGATATGATTCACCTCGCGGGCGATGCTCCAGTAGAGCCTTTCTATCTTAGCGCGCGATTTGAGGTCGAGTAGTCCGAGGCTGAACAAGTTGAGGGCCTCCTCGCGAATCTCCTGGGCATCGTGCCAGATTTCCAAAGAAGAGTTCTTGGTGAGCTCGTCCCATGAATCGTAGAGTTCCTTGATGAGTTCGTGGTCATCTTCTTCAGGCTCTTCGTTGTCGTCCCATTCGGGGAGTGAAGTCTTTTCAAGCACTTCGAAAATAAGCACGGAGTGGTGTGCCGTGAGGGCGCGGCCCGATTCGCAGATGACGTTGGGGTGGGGGAGTTCGTTCTTGTCGCAGGCGTCGACAATGGTGTAGATGGCATTGTTGGCATACTCTTGGATGCTGTAGTTGACCGAGCTGGCACTGCTGGAGCTGGTGCCGTCGTAGTCGATGCCCAGTCCGCCGCCCATGTCGACGTATTCGATATGATAGGCCATCTTGTAGAGCTGCACGTAGAATTGGGCCGCTTCACGCAGGGCCACGTTGATCTTCTTGATTTTGCTGACCTGGCTGCCGATGTGATAGTGCACCAGCTTCAGGCAGTTCATCATATCGTGCTCCTCGAGGAAGTCGAGGGCTTCGAGCAGTTCTGAGGAGGTAAGGCCGAACTTGCTGCCGTCGCCGCCTGACTCTTCCCATTTGCCGGCACCGGAGCTGGCCAACTTGATGCGTACACCGAGGTTCGGGGTGACCTTCAAACGCTTGGCGATCTTGGCTGTGATCTTCAGTTCATTAAGTTTCTCGATGACGATGATGATCTTACGGCCCATCTTTTGGGCAAGCAAGGCCAACTCGATGAATTCCTCGTCCTTGTAGCCGTTGCAGATGATGAGTGAGTCGGAGTCGGTGCCGAGGGCGATGATGGCATGAAGCTCGGGTTTGGAGCCAGCCTCCAGGCCGATGTTGCATTTCTTGCCATGGCTGACAATCTCTTCGACCACGGGGCGCATCTGGTTCACCTTGATGGGCATCACCACGAAATTCTGGCCGTGGAACTCATATTCCTTGGCCGCCTCCTTGAAGCAGGAGTCGATCTTGTTGATACGGTCGTCGAGGATGTCGGGAAAACGCACCAGCATGGGAGCTGACACGTCCCTGAGCGCCAACTCGTCGACAAGTTCCGGGAGATCGACCGAGGCACAGCCTTCCTTGGGCGTCACGGTCATGTGGCCTTTCTCGTTGATTGAAAAATAATTGCCGCCCCAGCCTTTTACGTTGTAAAGGTCCTCGGAGTCTTCAATGCGCCATTTTCTCATTTCAAATAATTTTTTTATTGTATTGTTTCTGAAATCGGCTGCAAATCTAAAAAAAAAATGTATATTTGCACTTGTAAAGAACATATTACATAGTACGAACTAAATAATACGTGATGAAAAAAACCTTTCTAGCCTCATACGAGGATTTGTTGAAACTGGCTATGAATTACGCCGTTACGAATGCCAACGATGCGGTGTATCCATGCCATTTGTTCAAGGCCGTGCTCCACAAGGACATGGGTCTGGTGCCTTTCATCGAAGGTACTTTGGACAAAGATTACTATTATTTGATGGAATGGGCCGATACTGAGATCACCATGACGCCCAAGGCCTCACGCCCCAGCAGTGACCTGCCGCTTACCGATGAGTCGATCGCTGTGTTCGATATGGCTGATGACATTCGCGCCAAGCTGGGTCTGGAAATGCCCGACAACTACTGCCTGCTGGCCGCTTTGGCCACCCCGGGCGTGGGCTTCAACTTCAACCAGATCAAGAATCTTCCGCTGAGCCCTGACGAGGTGCTCAACGCCCTCGGTGGTCCGGCAGTGGGAGAGGGCGGCGCCGTGCAACCCACTGTGCAACTCTCGCAGAATGCCAAGAAGACCCTTGGCAAGTACTGCATCAACAAGAACGAGCTGGTGGCCTCTGGTAAGACCAACCCTGTGGTGGGCTTCGAACGCGAGATTGCCTCGTTCTTCGAGATCCTCGGCCGTAAGACCAAGTCGAACCTCCTGATCATCGGTGAGTCGGGCGTGGGCAAGACCGCCCTCGTCAACGGCTTCGTCACCCGCCTGCTTAGCGGCAATGTGCCGAACTTCCTGCTCGGCTCCATCGTGTATGAACTCGACCTGGCCGCCCTGGCTTCAGGCGCCGTCAACAACATGGAGATTGAAGATCGCTTCAAGAGCGTCGTCAGCGAACTCAAAGGCCTCGGCAACGCTATCCTCGTCATTGAGGGACTCGACAAGATGATGGACAAGATGGGCGCCCTTCATGGCACCGGCGACCTCCTCAAGCAGGAACTCAACCGCGGCGGCCTGCTGGTCATCTGCACCTCTACTGTCGACGGCTTCACCAAGAACATCGAGACCGACAAGGAAATGGTCCGCAAGTTTGAGAAGCTCCAGATCGACGAACCCGACATGGACACCTGCTTCCGCATCGTGAAAGGCGCCGTGAGCACCTTCGAGAAATATCATAACCTCAGCATCAAGGACGACGTCATCACCGAAGCCATCCGCCTCGCCAAGCGTTACATGACCGAGAAGGCCATGCCCGACTCGGTGTTCGACCTCATCGACCGCACCATGGCCCTCATCAAGACCATGAACGACGTGTCGGCCAACGATGTCGCCAGCATCGAAGAGAAACTCAACAACCTGAAGGCCAACCCCGAAGGACTGGAAGAGAAGAAACTCATGACCGAGCTCAACTGGCTGCACTACGAGATCATGAACAAAGTGAGCGTGCTGCTCATTGCACAGTTGGATGACGACACCGACTTCCTCAAGATCGAGAGCAAAGAAAAACGCTTCGAGTACCTTGACGGCATCATCGCCAAGCTGAAGAGCCTCACTGGTGAGAAACGCGACGAGGTGCTGGCCTCCGACCTCTTCGCCGTGGTGGCCAAGCAGACGGGTATCCCGTTGGGTAAGGTCCAGTCGAAAGAAAGAGAGCGCCTGGTCAACGCCGAGGAGATCCTCAAGAAGAGAGTCGTCGGTCAAGACCACGCCATCAAGATCATCCTCGACTCCGTGTTCGAGTCGCGTTCAGGCCTGAACAAGAAGGGACAGCCCATGGGCTCGTTCTTCTTCCTCGGACCCACTGGAACAGGAAAGACCGAGCTCTCGAAGGCTTTGGCAGAGTTTTTGTTCCAAGATGAGTCTTCGTTGATTCGTTTTGATATGTCGGAATTCAAAGAAGAACACTCCGTCGCTTTGCTGTACGGAGCGCCTCCAGGATACGTTGGTTACGAAGAGGGTGGTCTGCTGGTCAACAAGATCCGCCAAAAACCCTATTCCGTAGTGCTGTTCGACGAGATCGAGAAGGCCCACAAGTCGGTGTTCGACTTGTTCCTCCAGATCCTCGACGAAGGTAAGCTTCACGACCGTCTGGGCCGCGTGGGCGACTTCTCCAACGCCTTGATCCTGTTCACCTCCAACATCGGCAGCAAGTTCATCGTTGACTCGTTCGAGCAGGGCAACATCCCGAAGAACAGCGACCTGATGACCATCATGCAGGACTACTTCCGTCCCGAGTTCTTGGGCCGTCTCACCGAGATTGTGCCGTTCTCGCCGATCACGCCTGCCACCGTCACCCGCATCTTCAGCATCCACCTGAAGGGCCTCGTAAAGTTGCTCACCGAACAGAACATCAACTTCAAGATCGACGACGAGACCAAGCAGGCCATCGCCATGATGGACTTCAGCCCACAGTTCGGTGCCCGTCCCATCATCGGCACCATCCGCAAGGAGCTGCGCCGTCCGTTGTCCAAGCTGATCATCTCCGGCAAGCTCAAATCGGGGGACACCGTCGAGGTGAAGATGGAAGAAGGCAAGGTGGCGTTCTATGTCAATGGAAACAAAACCGAATATGTGTTAAACTAAACTAAATATTTCTATTAATTCAAATTTAAAAAGTATGGAAGAGAAAAATTTCATTTCAAAAGCCACTGATGAAGAATCAGGGAGTAATGTTAGTGCATTGGACACCAACAAAACCTTGTTCATCGACCAGTACACCACCGACGTCCAGAGCGAGGATCCCGAGCTCTTTGAGGATGCTCAGACCATCGCCGATGTGTTTGACCACTTCAAACCCGAGGTCGAAGTAGCCTTCACCGACGAGGAAGGCGGCACCGTCACCGAGACCCTGCACTTCAACGAGATCAGAGACTTCGAAGCCGACGGCGGCAAGGGCAACCTCGTGGCCAACAGCGAGTTCCTGGCCGGCACCAAAGGCCGTATGGACAGCGTTGCCAGAGTGAGAAAGCAAATCGAGCAGAACAAGAAACTGCGCGACATCCTCAAGGACCCCAAGAGCAAGGAAGAGTTCAAAGATTATCTGGCCGCTTTGCTGAGCGAACTGGAAGAAAACGAATAATTATTTAGAATACAGAATAAAAGAAGATAGTATATGGCAGATCCTCAATTACAGAAAGCCGCTGAAGGCCAGGGCCAACAGCAGCCACAACCTGCAGCACAGGCTGCAAAAGACGTTACCCAACTTCTGAGACAGTTTGGCGGTTTCGCAGCCATCAAGGGAGTCATCCCCGCCGCTGAAGACATGAACCCCACCAAGAAAGCCATCAAGGACGCTTTCCTGAAGGACAGCCGTAAGGCTGGCAAGCGCAAAGCCCTCGCCATGGAACTCCAGGCTTGGCTTGACCTCCTCAACAGCGATGCCGTCTCCGCTACTGACATGGTGGAGCGTTGCAAGCAACAGGAAGCCAAACACCTCCAAGTGCTAAGCCAGGGTATCACCGACGCCCTCGACGCCACCAGAGACCTCGAGCGCTCCTACCGCGCCCTCGACGCCTTCTTCAAGAACGCCGGCACCGAGAAGGTGGAAAAGATCAAGATCATCAACTGCGCCAAAGAAGCCATCACCGACAGCGACTCCAGCTTCGGCTCACAGGTCGACGACCTGCTGAAGCACGCCTTCGACCGCCTCAGCCTGAAGGACAGCTACAGCATCATCGTCATCCCTGGTGGCGTGTTCAAAGACAGAACCGACCTGCTCCGTTGGGCTAAGATGGCTCACAAGTACAGAACCCTCCTCGTGACCGACACCTCCATCGACGATGAGAACAGCCTCGAGGACCTGAAGGAAGTGACCAAGGGATTCGTCGACAGCGACGCCGCCCTCCAGAACGTCGTCATGGCCTGCAACTGGCTCGTGGGTCGTCCCAAAGAGCAACTCAGCTACAACGAACAGTACGACGAAGCTTTCTACATCTCACCCGCCGGTGCACTGGCTGGTATGATCTACGACGAGTCGAGCCCCATCTCACAAGGCCGCGCCGGTAAGAAATACGGCACCGTCGCCGATGTGAAGGGTGTGAAACTCGATCTCCTTAAGTCAGAAATCGCCTCCCTGATGGACGACCACGTCGTCCCGATGGTGTTCTCCGAAGGCCGTGTCATGGCATTCAACAACAACACCCTCTACAACGGCGACCTCGACGCCATGATGGAATACCCCATCGTCCGCGTGTTCGACTGGGTCAAGAAAGTGCTCATGAACTTCGTCCACGAGATTGCCCTCGAAAACTGGGATCCCTATACCTCACCCAGAAAACTGAAGGACAAGATCCAGGAGTTCCTCAACCACTACCAGGGCTACCAGAACTTCTATTCGAAGTACAGCCTGGGCGAGCCCAAACAGGATCCCAAGACCAAGATCGTCACCGTCGACATCTCCATCACTCCTTTCTTCGCCGCCAAGAACTTCGTCATTAAGCTTGAGGCCGACAACAAGGACTACATGGGCGCTGAGACCACGGTCGAGTAAGTGGAAAGTGGAAAACGGAAAACGGAAAACTATTATTAACCTATTAAATAACTAACAAAATGGCAAAAACACCTGTAACATTAAAAGTTGACGGCTTCACCGAGCGCGAAGTCATGATGGTCACCTATTCCTTTAACCAAGCAGTCGATACCGAAGGCCAGATGTCAGGTATCCCGCGTGGCGGTCAAATCACCATCCGCGTGAAGGCTCTGAACGATGGTAATCCGGATCTGCTGAACTGGATGATTTCCCCGAACCTCGCCAAGAACGGCGCCATCGAATTCAACGAGACCAAGTCAGGCAATCTGATGAAGAAGGTCGAGTTCACCGATGGTTACTGCATCAACTTCGTGGAGATGTGGGAAGACAAGATGGGTCACTACGAGGAGATCGTGCTCTCCTGCCGTGAAATCAAGAACGGCTCCGTCACTTACACCAACGACTGGGCATAAGCCGGTTAAACCTACCTGGAGTGGCGGGTTTCCGCCCGCCACTCTTTTTTAAAAACACATTAATTTAATAAAAGATTTTTATCATGGCACTGAAAGCAGTAATGGCAATAGAGGGAGTAGACACTCAGTTTTCCGTCGTCGAATGTGAGTATTCAATGAATCAGAAGGTGAATCCTAACAATGGACTTCCAGAATATGGACTAAACGCCAGCCAAATAGTGGTCACCATTGTCACTCCCGCCAAAGGTCGTCCGCTCTATGAGTGGATGATGGATGAATTTCATTTTTTGAATGGTATCATAAGACTGGTAACCAATGTCAACTCACATCACCCTGCATACCGACATGTGTGGTTTGAGAATGCCAAGTGCGTCGGTCTTTATGAATACTTCAACAACCATAACAGTGTCATGATGACCACCCGTCTTACGATTCAACCAGCCAAAATGGGGTTCGTTGATGGGGAAAAACTCGACGATACCAACATTGGCTATGACTTCCGTAAGAGGAAACTCACCCTCGAAAAGCCGCAAAGAGACATTCAGAACAATATCACGAACAAGTTTGATATGAATTGGCAAGCAGATCGGAAACAGGATGTTGCGGAACAGATTGTCAGCGACCCATATTACAGTAAATACTAATCATCATTTTAACCATTAAGCCATGGCCGCTCAATTAACTGGCGATCCCATCATCAAAATTACACTTACCAGCAACGAGGTGTTCGACGAAGTAGCACCAGGGTATGTGTGCGACAAATTCAGACTGACCAAGGGGCTGCTTGTACCCAATAAATTCGAGTTCATCCTCCGTAAGGAATCATTGGCCGTCGAGCCCTCTGACATTACCTTTGAGTTGCGTAAGAAACTTCTGGCCGCCATGGTGGAAGTCAAACTCCAGGCTCGACGCCACGAAGGAGAAGAACTGAAGGAATATGAGGTAGAGGACTTCTTTTACGGCTATATACAAAACATACAAGTGTTTCGTGAAAACGGCGGCGCAGTGAAGTTCAAATGCACTGCCTATAGCCCCGACGCCAAGATGAAACACCATCCTGCCAACAACACCTATATTGACACCGGTCTTCTGGGCGTCGTTGCGGCAGTCACCTCTTTCAATGCCTTCGAGCATATGACACATTTTAACAAGAAAGAGGGAAAATACGACACACAAAATAATTGTCTGGAAACCGAAATAAACCTTTCAAACGATAGTTCCAATTGCGAGCGCATGCCCTATACGGTGCAGTACAACGAAAGCCCTTACGACTTCCTGAAGCGACTCGCCAAACGCTACGCCGAGTTCATGTACTACGAAGACCGCAAATTCCACTTCGGAGCCATGAAGGAACTGCCCGAGATACACTTGCACACAGGGTCTGATTTAGCGGAATACTTCTACGAAATGAACATGAATGACCACAACGGTATCGTGTACACTAAATTTGACACCTTCCGTGGTGTAAAGAGAGGCGTGGGCGTCCAGAAAAAAGGTGATGGTAATCAGAATGCTAAAGTTTATACCTGCAAAGTGGATGAGGACGATTACCAGAATGAGATGGCATTGTCGGCCTACGAAACGGCTTCCGACTATTTTGGCGACTATGCCAATTCATTGGTAGAACTGGGCGCACAACCGCTTTTTGACGAAAACGTAGAGGAAATGGAGGATAGCGTTGAAAACAGAAGATGGTACAGTTATCAGCATTACAATCTGGATCGCTATGTCTTGTCCGATTCTTTGATTTGTAGAGGGAAAGCCGATCGCGTTGACCTGAAGTTGGGATCTGTGATTGTCATTGAAGATGACGCAAAAACTGGTGCTGAAAAAGAAGAGACAGTTGCCCATAAACCTCTGAAGGTTATCGAACTAAGCTATTATTGGGACAAGAAGGAAAACAACCTGGATGTAAAAAACAGATTCAAGGCCATCCCCAAGGAAGCCAAAGTGCCGCCTTATCTGGAACGCGACAAAGACGGTTTCTTAATTTATGGCGATATCGATGCTTATCCTAAGAGCGGTCCTCAATACGGCAGTGTGATTGACAATCGAGACCCCGAGAATCTTGGACGTGTAAGGGTTGCCTTAGGTTGGCAGGTGGATTACGGGTTTATTCTGAATTCCGATAACTATAAGGACTGGGATTATCTGAAGGATACCTATAACCTGACACCCTGGATTTGGGTGGTCTCTCCCTATCAAGGCCGCGATCACGGTTCGATGGCCGTTCCCGAGATTGGCGACATGGTCCTGGTGGGCTTTGAACACAATAATGTGGAACGCCCCTACGTGATGGGTTCCCGTTATTTCAAACCCTATGGCGAGATGAACTCGGAGTGGACCCGCTTCGAGAAAAACAGGGTGAAGGGTTTCCGGAGCCGTAGTGGCCATACTATCGAGATTATCGACAGGGAAGGCGACCTCAAAGATGGTCAGGAAGAATACAAAAAAGGCGGAAGGATACATATCTACGATGCCAAGACTCATGCCTATGACATCCTCTTCGATACTGACCAGAAACTGATCAAGCTGGTCTCGAAAGGGAATATTGAACTGCATGCCGACAACGATATCATCATGGAGGCCGGCAATGACATTTCTATGGATGCCGGGAACGATTTTTATCTCAAGGCTGATAACAATGGCAAGGTCTTTATCAACAATGACTTTTCCGAGTGGACAGGTAACAACAAGTCGACTCGAGAGGGTGGGGGCTATTCGCATTACACAACGAAAATGGCCACATACCAGTCTGGAGAGGATATGTACGTTGAAAGCGGCGGTGATTTGTCGGTTGTAGGCCAAAAGAACGGTTTCTACACGGTCAAGAAAAACTTCAACAAGGATGTAGGCGGTGATGCGTTTGCCACGATTAAGGGCAAACTCTCTACCCAAGTCAATGACAACGAGAACCACCTGGTGAAGAAGAAGTACTTCATGTCTTGTGACGAGATTACGCAAAAGGCTGAAAAAGACCTCAAGTTGTTTGCCAACAATTGCGACATCAAGGCCATGAACGGCATCAAGATCAACGCAACTTCAAGCATCGACCTGAAAGCACTATCCATCAAAGAAAACTAATAAAGCCATGGGTTCAATCAACGATTGGGACGATGACGATTCGATCTTTGACTGGGGATCGCAGTTCGGCGGGTCCAGTGGTACGGCAAAATCAACCGACAGCAACAAGGCATCGGTTGTTCATGAACCGGAGCCTAAAGAGGAGCAACCGCCTGTAGTACCAGAAACGCCTGTTGTGCCTGTCGAGACAGACATCGCTCTTGTTGAAACCGATGCCGACCTCGAACCTTTGGAAACGGTTCAGGACACGCATTCGGAGCCCCCAAAGGATCCTTTAAAACGGGAAGAAGTGGAAGAGTTTGCCCTTCATCAAAAGGAGAGCGCCGAAAAGATTGCCGTTCATTTCGACCGTTTCCAACAGATGATGTCGCTTTGTGAGGCAAGCAACTACCCCAAGAGTGTAAATGTCATTACCAGCCACTTTATCCATCTGTTGAATGTGGCCAGGGCCAGCAAGGCATTGGCGGATTATTATCTTGAAACCGACGAGACGCTCAAGTTCCAAACCTTGGAAGACAGTAAATTGATGCTGTTTTCGAAAAACACTTCCATGATGATTCAATCTTACGATTCGGAATTGGAGACGGCTTTGGGTGGGCTGGAAGAGCGGATTAAGCAAGGAGAGTCGCGCCATCTATTGAACCTTGGAACACAGGCGATCAAGGCAGTGACAGGTTATCTTGACGGCTTTGCCGAGCGTCAGGCCAAGGCCTATTCGGAAGCCCTTGACGCCTATTCGCCTACCCAGGGTTCACTGGTGATGTTGGAGCGGTTTGCCCACAGAGGTGACCGCGAAGTGATGGCCAGCATCGATCATACGCTCAATCTGGCTGGAACCGACTTGGTGCTGACCGAAGACGCTCCGACCATGATGGAAGCCTTGGAACGCAACGACACGGACACCATCATCCGTTTACAACAAAAACTGATTGACCACCTTTTTGAGAAGCAATAATTATGGCAGAAAGCTACGTTACCTCATCGGCGATGATCCAATGCACTTTTGGGACCAACCCCTGCCCATTGATGGCCAGTCCCGGCAGGATGACGATGTTATCGAACAAGCCGCTGCTGAACATCAGCGATTTTGCACCCATTACCTGCATCGGTTCCTTCGGCATGTGCTCGTCGCCCTCCAATCCTGCGGTCATCTCGGCCACGGCAGCCGCCTTGGGCGTTTTCACGCCGGCACCTTGTGTCCCGGTGGTGACCACGCCATGGATGCCGGGCAAGCCCGACAAGATGGTCGAAGGCATGCCGGCCCTGACCAACCAATGCCGTAACATGTGCATGTGGGCGGGGCAGATTTCTTTTTCCAATGACGGACAGATTCCCATCCCGCCACCCAATACGGCACCTCCTTTGGGAGATCCTTTGAAGCAGCCCACTGGCGACCAAGCCCCATTGACCGAAGAAGAAACGGCACAGCTGTCGCCAAGCGACCAACAGCAATACAAAGCCGATCTCTCCACAGCAGATCAGGCGGGAGGCAACGAGCAGAAGATGGGTGAGGCGTTTAAGAAGACCGCTGAGGATTATAAACGCAAAGGCGAACCTGAAAAAGCCGCCCTCGCCGAAAAGAAGTCTGAAGCCGCCTTCTCGGCAGCTGAGGACAAACGCAACGTAGAAAGAGGCAAGGTGAATGGAAAATATCGTAAGAAAATAAAGGCCGATCCTAAAGATAACTAAATCACGAACCAAAACAACATGCCATGTGCGGATCCGGAACCGGTGCTCAAGGATTAAGCTCTCAAGCACCAAAACAGCAAGCCGAAAACCAATCCTCCATTGAACCTTGGGATGGAACTGTGTTTATTGTGTTTTCCTCGGTCAGTTTGACAAAGCTAAAAGAATGTGGAGTTGAAAAAACTGAGGTTGATAGTGAGGGGACAGAAGTTAGTGTTGTGAAAATGCAAAATGAGGTGTTATGGGAACATGCTCCCAAGAACTATACTCCCAACACTAGCCAAGCCGATAAAAAGATTTTTGTGGATTGCTCAGACGCACTCGGCGATGAGTTGTTTCAGGCTAGTGGAGAATACGATAGAAATGTAGCAGAAGGAAATCGAAAATCTGAGTTTTTACTCATCAATGATAAGCTTGTTTTTGCATTAAGAGAATTAAGGGATTTTTTATATAGGTTGGAGAAAAAAGGCTACTCTAAGGGAGGAACAGTCAAATTATGCATCAGTGCCGTCAATCCTGTGGAATGCCTCCTGTTTTCTTTTTTGAGGGTTTTTGGAATAAAAGTGGTAGAGGATGATCTCACTGAGGAATACCTTCAAAAAGTATTCAGTAATCCAATCGTAATGCAAAACGATGCCTGGTTTAACAAACGAAAAATCAAATGGAATGTAGACCTGGTCTATTGCAGTACACAACGATTGTCCAATCTTGAACTGAAGGTGTTGACGCCTAAGGGGAAAAGAGCGAAGCGAGTCAAGCAGATCAAGAATCTCATCGAGGTTTTGAAGGAGCCTACCTACCGAATGCAAAGATTTTGGAAAGATAGCGATTTTGGTAGAAAAAATACGTCTAGCTATAAGAAATACGAAGAGGCGCTGAATGATTGGAAAAGTAAAGGCGGCTTGGTGAAGACAGCCTACGAAGGAGAGATGAGTGTGTATATTCGCATGGATTATCCTGCCGTAATGTTTGAAGGGTATCCACGCCATCTCAATAATTTGTATGGTTTGCTATCGAAAGCGAATCGGGAGGAACAACAAATTTTGAGGGAAGAAAACTCCGAAGAAGGTCTAAAGAAAAAGAAGGCAGACTTAGACAAGGAAATAGCGAACCAGGAAAAGGCACTCAAGAGGAAAAGGGATAATGACAGACAGGGTAGATTGAAGGAGATCAGGAAAAAGAAACTTGCCCTTCAAAGGCGAAACAACAGGGAATCATCGGAAACAGACCTTGAAATAACAAGCGGTGTCGAAATGGATCAGGACCAGTTCTGGGAAGAGCGGTATACCCAGGATTATGGTAATATCGATGATGAAAAAAGGAATCAAGCCAAACAGAAGATAGAATTCGAGGGGAAAATGATGACTGAAGAAGAATTGGATGGCGAGGTCAAGAAAATCAACGAGGACAATAACAGGAGAAGAAAAGAAATCGATAAGCTGAAAGATGCCTCTAAAAAACTCGAAGATGCCATAGACGATCTTTTCTGGGATAGAGTCCTTACGGGAATCCAAATCGGACTTGCCGTGGTTTGTTTGATAGCGGCTCCTTTTGCCGCACCCTTTGCCGGTCTGGCCCTTGGGCTCGCCATTGGGGCGGCCGTAGTTGATGCTGGAATTGAAGTTGTCAAATGGGGCGTGATAGATGATTTCAAATGGAATGAAAATTCGAAAAACCATTTGATATCCATTGGACTCGATGTGGTGTCTGTCGGATTGATTCCGTTGTTTAGAAAATTGCCTCAGGTGGCACGTCTTGCCAAAACCGCAACACTGTCTGAAGAAACCGTAGCTGCAACAAAGGCTGCGGAACGAGTTGCGCTAACAGCTGTGACAAACGCTGAGACCGCAGCAAAAGAAGCCAGACAGTTCCATAATGCTGCTGTGATCACAGTGGAACAATCCGCACAAAAGGCAGCGGATTTGAAGGATTGGAAGAATGCGTTGGTGATGTTGAACGAGAATATGCCATCACCAGAAGCAGCCAAGGCACTTGGACAAACCCAAAGCCAACTCGACACAACCCTTAGAACGGTCAAGGAGAATGCAAAGCAGTTGAGTGTCGCTGAAGCGAACATGATCAATAGGGAAGCTGATGTTGTCATCAAAAAGATGGCAGCCGAAGGCGTTAAGTCCGATGCGATGGTCGCTGCGAGAACCCAAGGTGAGCTCATCAAGGAAATCAACGAACAGTCGCATCACCTGTTTTCCAATTACAACGTATTCAAACGCCCTTGTCAGAATATGAACAAAGCGACAGACCTGGCTTCCAAGGGAACCAAAACAACGTTCAACGGCTTCTTTGATGGTGCCGCCAAGTTTTTGGGATATGGTGATATTGTTGAGTTCAACAAAGCCATGGCTGACTTAAAGAAAGTGAATCAATCCTTCAGTGTAACTAAGATTGGAGTGGCTGCTACCGGTTATGCGTTGTTGAACACTGGCAAACACGGTTGGGCGATTTACAATGGTTTTGTCTATTTCAACCACGACTGGGTGCATCCCTATGAAGAATTGACTAAAAATGTGAACATGAAGGAACTGAGTGATAACATAGACGTCGGCCAGGCTCTGGAGGATCCTCAAGTCCAAGCTAATTAATAACAATGGAACAATTTAACTATATCACCGTATTGTCGCGGTTCGACTTCTATGAAGTCTACTTCAAGAAATTCTCGTTGTTCTACGACGACGATGAAAGCCATACATTGGATATCACCACTTGCGATTCTTTTGACTGGGGATGTCCAAGTCCGCTGGTGGTCCAATCTCCGGAGACCTATCCGCTTCCCACACGCTTGGAATTGAGATGGGTCACCGCCAATGAGGGCAAATGCTTTGAGTTTTCAACCTCCTTGGACCAGGAAAGGACTGAAGCGCTGTGGAAAAAGCAAGCATCGGAATTTCCCAAAGATCCTTTCCGGCAATATCTCATTGGAGTTGGCCCGTATGGTGGTGTGGCCGTTTGGCTGTGCAGCAACGAAAAATCCGTTTTACTTCATTGGCTGATAGCTGAAGAAACCACTATGACGGAACAAGAGCTGAAAATGCATACCCCAGAACCTGAGATGGAGGAGTTTGTCGACACTTTGTTACCGTTCCATAAACTCCAGTGCAATATGCGGCAGTACCCCTATAGAATGGTTCCCTTAGAAGAATTCTTCGACGGAAAGCAATGGCAACGGTTTGACCACACAGACCCCTATTACGAAACCATCGAGGTGGATGGGGTGGAAGTCAAGCGCCTCGACGCGACCTTCGACTATTCAGACAACAATGACTTGATGCGTTATCACAAATTTGGGAAACCCTGTCGTATTACCGTGAAATGGCATGAAGATGAGGCGGGTTGTTTAGCACATTTTTGGCTGGATGAAGCAGTCGTCACATCAGTTTTCGAGGGATTTTTCAAGAAGTTTCCCGATGCCAAGGCCGACCTGTTGTTGCGCATCGACACAAGGAATAACCGCTATGAAATAGCCATGACTGGTGAAAACCTTCCGGTTCGTACACTTTGGTATACCCAATACATTGTTTTCCGAGACTATGTGGAAATTGCTCGTAGCGAGGACTATACCAAGGAAGACGGAGCTTGGATTTGGGAATAACTATTTTTTTGCCTTTTTTTTATTTTTTATTTTATTTATTTTTCTTATCTTTGTCGCTTTAACAAGATAGAGCGACATGAACCCTATTTTTAATACGAAGAACATGTTCTACGACTACTTCCCGCATCTCCCTGCGATACGGATGAAGAACGATTTTGGACTGGGCTTCTATGAGCAAAGCGTCATACGCAACGAAATCCAAAAAGCCATACGCAAAAAATATGAACACCTTGTGGTGGGACGCAACCTAGTCCATGCGAATGTGTACGCAGAGATAGGGGATGAGTACGACGAAAAATTCTACCGCGATCTTAAAGAAAACCTCAAAAAGTATTTCCATGAAACAAGATCGTGGAGCTTCCTCGACAACCTGTTGAAAAAAGACGTTATCGAGGACCAAGACACAACTGCCAAATTCAACACGAAGATTCAAGCCGCACTGGGATGGGGCCTGAGACGTGACCGCACTGGAAAGATCCACCTGAAAGACGCCCTCGTGGCTATCCTCAACCTTGACCTCGATGCCCTCAACGGCAGAGAATTGCTGTATTTGATAAAACTTAAATAAAAGCATAGTATAAAATGAAAAAATACCTGATATTCGCCTTACTCCTGCTTCTCACAGTTACAACGCAGGCCCAGCAAAACAACAAAAGAGCCGAGCACAGGCTGACCATCAAATATCTCTATGCCAGCGACCTTTCAACTGCCGCGCCCGACTCTGTACAGACACTGGGAGCTGGCCGATACTATAGCGTTGAGTCGCCCGCCATCGCAGACTATACCCCTGATAAACCGATAGTTGAAGGCACCATGCCCGACCATGACCTCACTGAAACTGTGAAGTATTACCCCAACACCTGTACCATCACCGTGGATGCTGGAATCACTCACGGCACCGTTACCACTTCACCCTCCGGCGAGGCGCGACCTGGCACCGAGGTAACCGTCACTGCCACTCCCGACCAATACTATGAGCTGTCAACCCTTTGGGTGTACAAGAAAGGCGACGAGAGCCAGACGGTCACCCTCAATGACAACGTCTTTGTCATGCCCCAATTCAATGTGTTCGTCACCGCTACCTTTAACATGTTACCCCCCGTTATCAACGGCCAGATAACCCCACAGACGATCTGCGCTGGGGAAGCCCTTACTCTTACAGCTCCTACAGTAACCAACGCCGAACGCCAAGGCTGGGAGATTTGCCCGGATGAATATTTCCAAAGCGCTATTGCTTATACGAACCAAACGCTTGATGCCTCCTACAACGGCTGGAAACTCCGCTTCTGGGCTTCCAACGAGGGTGGCATTTCCTACAGCAACGTGGTCAGCATCACCGTCAGCGTCATTGAACCTGAACTGACAGGCGACCTCTATCTGTGCACCCAACAGTCTGGTACCTACACCGTCGGCAACGTGGGCAACGCCACCCTCACCTGGACGGTGAGCGACCAAGCTTCCACAGTGACCGAGTCGGGGAGGACCCTCAAAGTGAACTGGGTCACCGCCGGACAACAAACCGTCACCTTGAACGCTGTGAACGAGGAAACAGGCTGTAGCGCCGAAGTGAAAGTGACGGTCAACGTGGTATCCTACATTAACAACAACGACGTGCAACAAATCGTGGCCAAGAAAGACAACGGCAGGGACTATATCTTGATCTATCCCAACCCCAAGGAAAACTACAAGTACCAATGGTACAAGGACGGCCAGGCCATCAACGGCGCCACCGGCCAATATTACTACCAACAAGGCGGACTGGACGCTGGTGCCTACAAGGTGTACCTCAGCCTGAATGCTGACGCCCAAGGCAACCTCTTCGGTGGTGCCTTTACCAACGAATATGTCGTCAAAGACCCGAACATCAGCCTGAGCCCCAACCCCGTGCAGACAGGCGAGAGCGTGCTGATCGTCAATAACAACGGCGAAGCCACCATGAGCGTCTATACCCTCGATGGGAGACTGCTCCACCAACAAACCATCAACGGAACCACCACCCTGAACCTCAACCTGGCCCAGGGCATCTACCTCATCAAACTGAATGACCATCAAAACGAATATATCGAGAAATTAATAGTTAAATAAAAATCAACACATTATGGAAGACTTCTTTTTATTCCTCAGGTACAAAAACAAGACGATCAAGTTCAAAGTAACTGATCCCAGCACCGAACTCGAAATTTTGATGAACAACCTCCGCAAGGCCGTCGACGCCACAGGTACCCGTATCTTCGACCTGCCCGAGATGATCGACTACGTGCCCACTGAGTACTTCTTCGGCAAGAAGGACGAAGCCACCGGACGCGACATCATCTTGCAGCCCAAAATCGGCAAATCCCCCAAGACGCTGCTGGACTACAACGTGAAACCAGGCGACACCCTCGAAATCATCTCCGACCCCATCGCGGGCTAAGCCTAAAAACGATTGGATATGGAACAAACTAGAGAGATTGACCAATACAAACAGAACCGCTACGTGGGCCGCAACCGCCGCCTGATGCACGAATGGTCGGCTATCGACCAGCGTTTCCACGACGACCCGGTCATCAGCTACACCATCACCCGGCGTAACACGGAGAACCTGCCTACCCAGTATGAGGTCGTGTTCAAAGTGAAGTCGTTCTGCAACGTGGAAGAACCCGACGAGAACGGCCTCTGCAAACCCATCACCGCCGATGAGTTCCGCATGAACATCACCATCCCGAACAACTATCCTGCCGTCGACAGCAAGCTGGAGTTCAAGTTCATCTGCAAAGACGCAGAAGGGAAGGACATACCGCACCCCTGGCACCCCAACATCCGCTTCTACGGCGACTTCGCCGGACGCGTGTGCCTCAACACCCCAGCCTGCGGCACCTTCACCGACCTAGCTTGGTATATCGACCGCGTGATGCTGTATCTCAAATATGAGAAATACCATGCACTCAATATCCCGCCCTTCCCAGAGGACAACAAAGTGGCCGAATGGATCCTCGAACAAGCCGAGCCACAAGGGTGGATTGAGCAATTGAGAAGTCAGAATTAAGAAGACAGAATTAAGAATAAATATATTATGAAAAAGTTATCACTTATATTAATTGCATTTATGCTTTTCCCGGCGATGCTTTCCGCCCAGTATAAAGTGAAAGCCGTACATCAGGAACCCGTCGACCTCAAGGTCACCATCCCAGGCTACAACGAGCGCGTGCCCGCCGCGGTCATGAACGTCAGGTTCGAATTCGACCAGGAGACCGAGACCCTGCTGCTCCGCATGAGCAAGGGCAATACGGAATGCGAATTCGACAAGATCTGGCTGCCTCAACATGATGTCAAAGTGAGTGAGATGGCCAGCTACATGAAACAACGTGGCGTGAAGATGAAGAAGATGCAGACCTTCACCGATCAGGAAAACTTCCTGAACCTCTCCAGCCGCACCCTGACAGCCTCCATCCTTCCTCAAGGCATGAGCTTCACTGGGGTCTACGACCTAAAGTCGCCCAAAAAGGTGAAGAAAGAACTGGACCACCAGATGGTGCCACTTGATGGAAAAATGGAACTCGACCTCGCCTTCAAAGTCAACAACAAGGCCAGAAAAGTGTCCGTCACCCTCCGCAACCCCATCCCATTGAACCGCTCAGGAAGAAAGGGCACTTTGGCTTATGTAGCTAACGATGTGGTCCTCAACATTGAACTGGGCCGCTGCAAGGATGCCGAACAGAACATCCAAACCATCCAAGAGTACGAAGCCATGTTTCAAGTGGCTGAAAACAAGCTCATCGAACTGAAGAAGAGCCCCACCACCCAGAAAGCTTACAAGGACTTCATCCTCAGCATGTACAATGAAATCGACCTCGACCGTTTCGAACAGATGGGCTGCGACCAGATCCAGGACAGCTACGAGAACCTGACGGAGTGCATCGAGCGTATCCAGAACATGGGCGTGAAATCCGGTGGATCAGGTTATGGCGGTTCCGTCGATCCTGCTACCCCAAAATGCGACGTGACCGCCCTCAACAACGAGATCAAGTCGACCACTACCAAACTCAACAACCTGGTCAACGACTGGTCACTGGCTCCCGACGCTGCCTCCAAAGCCGAGAAGAAAGCCGCTTTCGACGCTGCCGTGAAGAGCTTCGACGACAAGTTGAACAACTTGCCCGCCGGCTGCAAAGGCAAGCTCGATGCCAAACTGCTCAAGAACTACGAATTTGTGAAGAAACTCGTCAAATAAACTGAATCATGAAGAAAATACTCAGTATTTGCTTCCTCCTGGGCTTCATGGCCCTCATTATTCCGGCTAAAGCGCAGGACGACATCGCGCAGATGGTTACCGAAGAGATGACCTCCTACTACAAAGACCTGGTCAAACTCGACAGCCAGATCGTCACCGCCGAGGATGCCGAGCGACTCGAGAACCGTTACAAAAACCAACTCAAGCTGGTGGAGTCGTGCTATAACGAATACACCGAGATCTTCCGCTACGACAAGAAACTGTTCGGCGTGTATGAAAACTATACCGACCTCTATCAGCAACTTGGGAAACGTATCGAGGAACTCAAAGCTGAACAAGCCAGACAAGAACGCTTCGAAAAACTGAACACGAAGTTCAACAGCTATCTGGAGACCTTGACCGAGTTGGAAGAAGCCGGCAACCGCTGTGTCGAAAACAAAACGAAAAAGTCGCTCGACTCGCTCAACCTCATCAAGAAACAAGCCCAGGAATGCTATGTGGATGAGGCTACAGTGGATTACGGCGCCAACCGCGATTTCATCGATGAGGACGAGGACCTCGCAAAGATTTGGAAACAAATCAAAGATACCTATGCGCGCATCGATGCTATGGAGATCCTCCAAAATCCCATCGACCTTACCATGATCCTCGAGATTGTGGGTATCTTGGCCGCCGTGGTGCTGATTGTCACCATGATATCCTCCAAAATCAAAGCCGCCAAACTGACCAGACCCCCCAAGGAGCCTAAGAAGCCCAAGAAAAAAGAAGAAGACTTGCCCTCAATATGATTGCCATGAGACACAAAATAGTAATCCTATGCTCCGCCATCCTGTTCCTTGCTCTAGGAGCTGTGGCACAGGAACCTACTATGGTGTTTGACGGAAGCAAATTGAGTGTGATGGTACCATCGGGACGACTTGAGTTCCAACGTAACGACATCGGCAACGAAGCCATCCGCAACAGTTTCGAATGGGGCGGACGCGAGAGCTGCATGTTCATGGCCCAAAACGAGCCTTATGTGTTCAAACCTGTCGGACTGAGCACCGATGAACAGGTGAGTGTCCCCGGTGTTTTCAACGGTAACCCCATCACCATCCAGGTGGAGATGCGTCCCGCTCCGAAAACCCAAACTTCGACGGAACCCGTCGAGAAAGACTCAAGCTTGCCGCTTTACATCATTCTCGGTGTCGTTCTGGTGGCGTTGATGGCTGTCATCTTTATTCATCGAAGAAAGAAAAACAAGAAAGGTGAACCGACCCATGTGAAATACGACCCGAGCGTAATCTCCATCATCAAGGACGAGTCGGTGAAATATGAACGCGGCCTGGCCCATGTGCTGGAACACCCCGATGAATACCTCTCGTTCGATATGCACACCGTGTTTGCCGACACTTGCGTCAACCAAGTGTACCTCAGTACTAAGCTGGTCAAAAAACTATACGAGTTCTTCAGTAATTCGCTCGAGGTCGGAGGACGCACCAATGAAACTGGTTGCTTTATTGTGGGCTGCTGGGATTTGGTGAACGACAAGCGCGGCCGCTACGACATCAGCCTTGAGTATATGGTAGAGCCAGGCGACGACGCCGACTTCGGCGAATACAGCCTGCATTTCGGTAAAAAGATTAGCATCAATATGGCTTCGGTGATTGACAACTTGGCCCAAAAGACCAATCGTGACTATCTGCTCACCTGCTGGATGCACTCGCACCCTGGCTTGGGCCTCTTCCTGTCGAACCACGACCTCATTGTGCAGAAGCAACTGACCTATCCGGATCAGAAGAACCGACTGCTGGCCATCGTCATCGACACCAACACGCCTGAACTGAATACAGGATTCTTCACCGCCAAGTCCGACGGTACCATGAACAATAGGGAAGACGTGAAACGCTGGTTCTCGTTTGAAGAGATTTATCGCAATGGACGGGAACTGAGCCGCACTCCCAAGGTGGAAGAAAATGAAGAAGGGGAGAAGTTCGGAACCAATCCCGACTGCTTTAATATCACCCTCAGCGGAGATACTATCGACTATATCGGCTTCGCTCCGCACGCCATTAACCAGATGGACACTGCGCTCTATTCCTGTCCGCAAGGTGTCGTGGGTTATTTCTTCGGCGACGCGGTGGGTCGTTACCTGCAACTCAGCAACTGTCTGCCTTACGACAACGAAGAAAAGCTGGGTTGTCTGATTTTTGCTGATGGACTTGATTCAACACAATTGACAAAATACGCTAATGATCTCACTGGGAGCAAGTTCTTCGTGAACTGCACCTCTAACGACCGGATGTTTATCTGGGTGAGAAACTCCAACGGCACTTTCGAGACCGTTGGAGAGAGCGCTTTGGCGCAAATGAAAGAATGGATTAGAAGAAAAAGAGTTTAACATATTATGAAACGTTTAGTATTTTCATTTTTATTGATGGTCGCGTTCCTCGGGCAATCCTTCGCCCAAGTGGACGTTGAATTTGGAACCATGGAGGGAAGACCACGTCACATTGACTTCAAATTGATGCAGGATGGCAAGAAAGTGCCTTATTACGGCCTTAAAGCAGAAGACTGCGTCTGCTATGAGCTGATTAGCGGTGATACCGTGACCATGCGTATCGATAGCTTGATCAACATCAGTAATAAGAAACTGGTCTCCAACAATCTCACCATCGTCATCCTGGCCGACCAAGGCAGTGAGCTTGACGATAATGAATATAAGACCTTGTTGGGCAGCCTGGTCTCTTTCGTCGAAGCCCTGCCCGAATATGTGAAAGTCTATATCTCGATGATGGGTAACAGTCAAACCGGTGTCACCATGACCCATCGCGTCAGGGGACGCAACGACATCGAAGCCTTTGTCCGTAGTGACGATGTGGCGGAACGTACCGGTGACGCAAAAAAATACCTGTATGGCTCCATCATCTCCAAGATTCAAGAGATTGGCAATGTGCCGGTCGAGGATTGTTATTACTTCTACGACTTCGATACCATCATGCCGCATAACGAGGAACTGTCCAATGACACGATATCCGATAAGATTCTTTTTGTCCTGTCGGGCAGAGTCGACAACTCTGAAGACGAGAACTTCTTCCGCGACAAATTCCTCCTTCACTCCGATGGCTATCTGACCATTCCTGATCAACTGAAGGCCATCTATTGCATCTACTTCGGCGAAGAGACCGACACCGAGACTCTGGGCGAATTGGCCTTCATCTCCAGAAGCACACCCGAAGGCCGCTTCTACTCGAAGTTCGCCGTCGATTCCGTCAAGAGCGTGCTGCTCGGAGCCATCGACTCCATCGCCATGGACTACCGCATGTTTTACTCGGTGGGAGAGAAGGTGACCTACAACGGCCAGCCCGTGGAACTGAATCTCGATATCGAGAAGGCAAATGCCCATGGCATCAAGGAATACTCCCTAGGCTCAGCCTTGACCCCCTTGACGCTGACCCCCACTGAAACTGGCGGAATCAAATTCCGTAATAGATACCTTGATATCCTTTACGGCCTGTTGCTGGGTATTGGCGTCATCGCTGTGGTTTACGCCATCATGCAGTTCTTGGTGCCGTGGCTGAAATATAAGCTCTTCAAGAAAAAATATGTGAAGAAGTTCAAGCCGTCCGACGTGCAGTCGGAAGGCGATAACGTGGTGCTGGAACAGTGCTACTACTGCAAGGACAACTTCCAGGAAGGCGACCTCATCGTCACCAAGTGCAAGCACACTGTTCACTGGGAGTGCTGGGAAGAGAACCACGACCGCTGCCCCGAATACGGCCTCAACAGCTGCAAGGAAGGTATCTACTTCTATGATAGGAAACACCTGGCTGATGAGCGCAATTCCCCCTATTTCACTTCATGGCTCCTCTATGGCTTGGCCGGCGGTTTGATTTCGTGGATCCTCTTCAAACTCATCCCAAGTAGAGGCTTCTTGGGCTTCCTGCTGAAACCTATCATCAACCTGTTGCAAGGTGATGTGAGCGCAGATATCATGAGAGCTTACCTGATGAAGTTCTCGCCTTTGTTGTTCTGCGGTCTCATCATGGGCTTCGTGATTACCTTCCTCTTCAGCTATCTGATCGAGTTCAGGAAAAAGACCGTGAAGACTATTTTGATGATGTTGGTCAGGTCGTTGGGTAATGCCGTCATTGGCTGTTTGGCTTTCTTGCTTGGCGCCATCGTCATTATCGCTTTGGGTAAGTTCAGCAACTGCTGGTGGATCGACTGGGTTCCGTGGCTCTTCTTTGGCATTGGCATCACCCCGCTGATCTGCATCAAGTCCGACATCGGATTCAAAGAAGCCTTCCTCGGTGGCTTGGTCTCCGCGGTGCTCAGTTTTGTGGCCATCTATGGCCTTGGCGCCTCTCCGTTGGTGGGAGCCCTGGCCTTAATGATCTACGCCGCAGGTCTTGGCGCGTCCATCGCCGTGGTGCACTACACCTCTGAGAACTACTATCTCCATATCGAAGGTCCCACCAAAGAACGCGACATCGCCATCTACAAGTGGATGAATGTGGCCGGTGGGTCCAACCACGTCACCATCGGTAGCTCGCCCAACTGCGTCATCCAGATGAACTGGGACGACAGCGACCAGATCCGCGAGAAGCAGGTGGAGCTTTATATTGACAACGACCACCCGTACTGCATGGCATTGACCGACGGCACCGTCTACGGCAGAGACAACCGCGCCCTCAAGGCCGGCGAATCGTTCCTGCTTACCCACGGCAACCACTTCACTATTGGCAACACCAAGTTCACCTACATCGAAAAAGACAAATAAACACCGAACACTATGAAAAAGATACTTCTCATGCTCGTGTTGACCGCCATGGCCACCGCAACTTGGGCGCAGTCGCAGCTTACCACTGTCCGCGGTAAGACCAAAGATGGCAAGACCATCAAGGTGGAGTATTACAAAGGCAATGTGGAGGATTATGTGGAGTCGGTGAAATACCAAGTGGTGGACGAGCTGAATGCCAAGGTGAAGGAACTCCAAGGCAAACTGGACGTGGCCAACAAACGGCTTGAGGCACTGGAGAAGCCCGCGGGCTCTTCAGGGAATAACAACAATGAAATCAAGCGGCTGAACAACGAAATCAATGAGCTGAGCAAGGCGCTCGACAAACTTCAGGAACAGTTGGTCAACAGTGAACTGAGCAACGATTCCCTCATAGCTGTCAACGCCGATCTTCAAGACCGAATGGCCAATGTGGGCAACAGCGGCGATAAGGAAATGCAACGTCTGCGCGACAGCATCGTCTCCAAAGACGCCAACATCCGCAAACTGAACAAGACCATCGCCGACTGTGAGAAGCAGGTGAAAAGGCTCGAGAACGACTTGGCCAACTGCGGTTCTCGTCCAGTGGGATATCCCAAACCCTCACCAGTGATTGGGGTTCAGTTGGGCGTTGGTCCCGCTTTCGCCAAGGAAGTGGAGGAGAACTGGGCCCGCGACGTCAACTGGATGAAGAAGGCCGAGGTGTATTTCGGCACGGCACGCCTTTCGCATTCTATCATGCTTACCTTAGAGGCAGGCGTAGGGATCCGCAACCTTAAGCTGTCGGCCTCCCGTGCACCCGGAGAACTTGTTGAGAACGGTATCGACGCCAATGGCGACAGCTTTCAGGCGATGTATACTTTCGGAGCCCTTCAGGAAAGCCAGTCATTGACTTATCTCGATATCCCCGTGCGTGTTTGCTTCGGCGAACCAGCCAAAGGACAGATGGGCCTTTATGTCAAGTTGGGGGTGACCCCTTCCATCAAGATTGCCGACAAGTTCCAAGGCAGTGGCAAATATACCTTGAAAGGCTATTATCCCCAATGGGACGTCACCCTCGAGAATATCGTCGAGCTGGGCTTTGGCAGCGATCTGGAATACTATACCGCCGACAACCAGCCTGAAGCCAACGGCTTTGTCCTTTGGGGCAACGCCATGCTGGGCGGTTATCTGCCCTTAAGCGGAAAGCTGCTGCTTAACGCTGGCGTGGGCGTTGATGTTCCCTTCATGGCCCTTACTAAAACTAACGCTGGCAGTCAGGCCGTGGTGCCTTCATTCGAACTCGGAATGGTTTACTCATTAAAATAAGACTTCGTCATGGAAGAAATGGAAACAATCGAAATCAAAGAATGGGGTAAAGAAGTATTCGACCTCCTCTCGTGGTACAAGATGGACGTGGTGAAGAACGCCAAAGTAATGGTGGTCGGTGCCGGCGCCTTGGGCAACGAGGTGTTGAAGAACCTCGCCTTGTTTGGTGTAGGCAACATTTATATTGTCGATTTCGATACCATCGAATATACCAATCTAACCCGTTCGGTACTCTTCAGAGAGGCCGACGCCGACAAAGGCTACTACAAAGCCGAGGTGGCGGCGCGCAAACTCCGTGAGATTAACCCTAACATCAATGTGCAATATATTCTCGGCAAGCTCAATACCGATGTGGGACTGGGCCTCTACCGCAAGATGGACGTGGTGATCGGCTGTCTTGACAGCCGTTTGGCCCGTCTCCAGCTCAACAGGCTCTGCATGCGCGCCAACATCCCGTGGGTGGAAGGCGGCATGGAGAACCTCACTGGCAATGTGCGTATCTTCAAGCCAGGGGAGAACTGCTACGAGTGCGGCCTCACCGAGAATGCCAAGCAGAACATCTTCCAACAGCTGTCCTGCGCTGGTGTGGCTCACCGCAACGTCAACGTGGGCCGTATCCCCACCACACCCGTCATTGCCTCCATCATCGGTGCCGTGGAAGTGCAGGAAGCTATGAAACTCCTTCACAAGGATGAAGTGCAGTCGGGCGTGTTCTCCACACTGACCGGCAAATGGTTCCACTATGAAGGCATGCACAATCATGTTTCCGTGTACGACTCTCAGGCCTACTTCGAGGACTGCCCGTCGCATGAGTGCTGGGACGACGTGATGAAGGTGCCCTCGCTGAGCGCCGATACGCGTCTCTCCGATGCCTTCACGCTGATCAAGGACATGCTCAACGTGAAACAGGTGGAGATCAACCTCCGCAACGACAAGTTCGTCGACATCATCGTCTCGAAAAACGACAACCAGCGCTTCACACCCATGCTGCCCGAGTCGAAGATCTCCGACTATATCGATTCCAACTACGACCTATACACCCGCTCACGCTCCGACCTCAACCAGAACGCCTACGAGAACATCGACGAGAGCTTCCCGTACCAGCGCCTGACCCTCAAGGAAATCGGCATCCCGCACTTTGACGTCATCGAGGTGACTACCGAGCACGGCGTCTACCATCTGGAACTCAGCGGTGACGAGGAACGCTATCCAATCATTGTAAAATAAAGCATTATGTCGCTTAACGATATTGAAAACGAGCAAGAGAAACAGGAACTGAAGGCTGAAGTACTGCTTTCGACCTACTATCCCGACGTGAAGGAGTGGGACGCCCAGTACGGCAGTTTCTTCTCGCGCAACTACTCAGGTGACCTGCGTGAATGCCATCCCGATATGCGCACCATAGAGCTGTCGCGTAACGGCATCTATGACCTCCTTCCCGAGAAGTTGTTTTTCGACGAGATGGAACTGCGCTTCTTGAGCAGTCGCGACCTGGCCTTCAAGCTTAGCGAAGTTTATGAGGAAGAGAAGAACATCAAGGCTTATTTCGAGCCTTATGACTCGTACTTCTTCAACCTATCGATGCGGTTGAACAACAATGTCACCCACATCCTTGATAACAAGACAAAAATTCTCCTCAAAACGCTGTTCGATTACGACATTGATGCTGAGAAGAATCCTTACGTGCGCATGTTGGCGCCCTTGCTGACGCATGTGGCCGACATCAGGGCCGACATCGACTTGATCACCAAGATCCTTTCGGAAATCCTGGCATGCAAAGTCGAATACCGCATCCTCAGTCCCGATAAGGTGCTCTTCATTGTCAACAAGCTGAATCTCGATAGTAAGGAATACGCAGCTTTCATGAATGAGCTGAAGCCCTTGTTCGACTTTGTGCAGTTTTGGTTCATGCCCATGGAGACCGAGTGCGACTACCGCGTGAAAGACTTCGAGCAGCGGTTCATCCTTTCAGAGGAAAGAGCTTTAGTTCTTGATTATAATACACAAATATAAAAATATAATCTATATAAAATGAATACAGACATTAGGATTGACTGGCGGTCGGGCATGGAAATCACGCCGCAGACCTTCATCGAGATGGAAAACAGCATCGCCGAATACCGCATGATGGTCCGCAAGATGATTGCCGCCAAGAACTTTGGCATTATTCCCCGTACCAAGTTCTCCATCACTCCCGAGATTTTCAACGACACCTTGCAGATCAAGCAGATTGATTGCGATGTGCTGTTGCCATCGGGACAGGTGGCCGTTATTGAGTCGACTACCAACACGAATCTGAACATTCCTGATAGGGACGTGACAGAGTTGTACCTTACGGTGGAACTAGGCGACAACGTCCACAGTTTTGATAGGGGAGGTGTGCCCATCGTCGCCAACGAGGTGAAACTCGACATCAAGCCCCTTCAAGAAATCCGCAATGCCATTCCTTTGCTCAAACTGGTCCGCAATGGCGAGAACTGGGCCCTATACGACCACTATATCATGCCTGTCATGACCGCCCGCTCCTCCGTAGCCCTGATGGAGAAACTGGAAGAGCTGAAGCTAGAAATCCAGAAGATTGTCGAACACGAACACGCCGACCTGCTGGACGACCGTGTGCTGGTGATGATCCTGCTGGAACAACTGAGCAACTTTATGGTGGACAACTCATTGCGCGACTTGATGCTGCTCTGCATGAGAATCGTCACCGCATTGAGTTATTCCGTCTACCAACATAAGACCGAGCTGAATCCGCCCATCATCATGGACGTGGAGCCTTTCCTGAACGCTTTCAAGGCCTTCTTGGGCGACATCAGCGTGGCCATGAACGACCTGAAGCCCAAAGTGGTGGAGGTGGTGAAAGAGCCTGAACCCGAACCGGAGCCAGAACCCGAGCCGGTTAACGAATGGATGCCTGAAATCTAACCGAAAAACTGAAAGGCTATGCTGATTCGAAACCCATTGAAATTCCGGTATCCCATTGTCGACCTTGACGACAGCCACATCAAGGAGTCCATCGACAACTTCCTTAGGTTCTTGATTTCGTCGAACAAGTACGACAGTATTGCCGACGAGGAGCTGGGATTCTGCCTGGAGGATTTCCGTTATGAGGGGTTCAGTTCCGAGACGGGACAGTTCCTGGAACGGAAACAGCCGCCCAAGGATAAGACGGAAAACACCATGCTGAGCGAGATCCGTGATCCCTTGTATGCCAAGCGTCTTATTGGCAACAGCAAGCGCACCGATACCTTCGCACGTGAACTGAAGTCGTGCATCGAGCGTTATGAACGCCGCTTGAGAGACGTGGCAGTCACCATGGATTTCCAGAAGAACGGGCGTCTGATCCACGTCATCGTCACCGGGGTGATCAATAACGTCGCCAACACCATCTATTATAATGAGTTTAATATCGAAGTTTGGTAAATTGAAACAATATGACACAAGAAGAATATGATATTCAGATGCAGGTTGACACCTTGATGCAGAAGGTGCTGGATGCCTGGAAACGCGAAGGCAAATGGGACGGAAACAACCCCAACTCGCCTTTCTATGGCTTTGAGAAAGACCCGCTGCTCCGTATCTTGATCACCGCCTTTGTGTACCAGACCAATGGTCTGAAAAAAGAGGTGCAGGATGTGGAGAAAAACCTGATCAGCGATTTCCAGAGCGCCATCCTCCCGTATCAACTCACCCAGGCCGTGCCCGCCTTCACCTTCGTGAAAACCGCCAAAAATCCCGACGACCGTAGCGAGGTGTTCTGCGACGACAGCACCACCTTCCTGGTAAAGCAGGAGTCACTCCGTCTGAAGGAATATTTCCCGTTCCAGCCCCTGTTCAGGACCAAAATCATCAACATGAATCCCATCGGCGTCACCAAGATTGCCGCCGACAAATGGAACGTCAACATCAATGTGTCCGACCAGGATTCAAACCTCTCATATTTCGGCTTCATGGTCAGCGGACTGAAATACACCGACCTGAACGTGTATTGGAACAACGAGAAGCTGCCGCTCATCAAACCGTGGGAGTTCGACCGTTTCCCCACCAACCCCTGGTTCAGCGACGCCAACGTGGTCTATAACAAGTCACTGCTCTACGAGGGCGAGACCAAATGGCAAGACCTCTGGGCCATGCTCAATGTCAACTACTACATGGTGGCGCCCACCTTCCGCCGGCCCCTCGACTCCGATGTCATCAACTTCGTGTTCGAGTTCACTGGCATGTCGAAGCCCTTTGACTTCGCCATGGAAAACCTGACCTTCAACTGCGTGCCGGTACTCAACATCATCAAGAAAGACTTCATGCTTACCAGTGCCGAGCCTATCGTGAAACTGGCCGTGGAGCCCGGTTACGACGAAGACGACGACGGCATCGTACGCATGGTCAAAGCCGGAACCATGGAGAACAACCATCCCGATTTCTTCATGAACCTGGTGATGAGCCCCGACTCGAACCTCGACGACCTTGACAAGATCACCATTAGGCGCTTCGGCAACGAACGCTTCAACCTCGATGAGCTGGTCAGCCTAGCCATGGACTTGCACCGCCGCTACGAATCGGATTTCTACGCATTCCAGAAGATCCACAAATTGCAGAACACGGATAAGTTGCGTCGTCTCGACATCGTGCTGAAGGACATCATTGAGGTGATCACCAGCAGCAAAGTCCCGGAAACCGGCATCTACGCCATGCTGAAACACGGAATTGTCGCTTCTGATATCGCCATTAAGGTCACTGGTTTGTTCACCGACGGTGCCTACTCGAACGACATTGACATCTTCAGCGAGGTCACCCCGCCCAAATGCTTCGACCCCAAGGAGACCCGCCTGTTGCTGAAGACCTTCGGTGGTCAGGACGAGGTCATCGACAAGGATGAGAAGAACATGCTGGCCAAGTATTACATGCGCACAGCCGACCGTATCGTCACTCGCGCCGACTTAAAAGCCTTCTGCCAGCGTTTCTTCGCCCAGAACGGCCTCAGTGACGCCCTGCTCGACGTGATCTCTGTGGTCGAGAGGAGAGAGGGCTGGGCTACCCAACACGTCACCATCCATCTGAAAAACGACTTTGTGAAGAACCGCGAGGATGTGCCGATGCTTATTGACCGACTCAAGAAACTCATCGAAGCCCGTAGCGTCAACATACTTCCATTAATGGTAGACTATTTAGCAGTTGTTAGTTAGGAGTTAGGAGTGAGGAGTTAGGAGTAGAGAATTATGAAAAAGATAGTTGTTTTTATATTGATGTTGCTTCCGGTCTGGGCCTTGGCTCAAAAGAGCATCATTATCGAAGGTCCCAATGACAAGGTGGCATCAGTTACCTTGCAGGTGAAGTCGGACTTCGACCAAGAGAAAGGCATCCTTCGACTGACCATCACCGGTGATGACACGGCGGAGAGCAACGCCCTGTGGCTGCTCCAGGAGCCCACGCTCTACGGCAAGCTTGACAAGTACTTCAAGCAGAACGATGGCAAACTCAGCTACTCGTCGTTCGTCAAGGAGCAGATGAAGTTTATGAGCCTCGGTGAAAGGAACACCGACCCAGTGGTGCAGGTTGTAGGCGCCCAGCTGTCGGATAAGATGAGCGTGCAGACCAAGGAAGGGGTGAAGGCCAACATCCAGAAGCAGATCCTGCCTTTGGATGGGCGCTCGACCCTGACGATGAACCTGCAAGTCACTCCCGGAATAGAGACCGTCACCCTTACTTTGAAGAACCCTTTGTTGCTTCTCAACAAGGGTGGCAAATATGAATTGTCGTTTGTCGGCAAAGACGTCAGCATCGACTTCGATGTCAAGATTGACTATTGTGCCTCCCGTGCCGAGATGCTGACCCAACTGAAGGAATACCAGAAGGTGTTTGGGAAGGGCGAAGCATCGCTGAAGCAGGCTCAGAGCCTGTGTGCAGATAAGGTTAAATCATTGTTGGTCAGTGAACTTACACAAGTTGACTTAAAGCGTTTTGAGAATACAAAATGCGATGAAGTTGAGGTGCAACTTGACACCTTGAGAGCCCTATTCGACAGAATTACCAACTACGAGATTCCTCAGGATGGTGGCGGTGGTGGAGCCTCTGGAGGAGGAGCAGGTGGTGGTGCTGGCGTTGGAGGAGGTACACCTCCGGCGGGTGCTGCGGCTGACGACTGCAATGTGAAGAAGGTGAACGACGACCTGAAGGCTGCGGTGGTGAAGATGAACACCTATGCCAACGACTGGATCTCTGCCACCGACCCGGCGGTGAAGCAAGCCAAGAAGCTCGCCTTCGACGGACTGGTGAAGGAGACCGATGCCAAGCTCAATGCGCTTACCCCCGCCTGCCGCAAGAAGGTCGACAGCGGGTCATTGAAGAACTATGAGATGGCGAAGAAATTAATTAAGAGTTAAGAGTTAAGAGTTAAAAGACAAAAGATAAGAGTTATGGCGATTTCAGCAACATTACAAATCAGTGAGCCTAACGCTAGTGGTATGGCGGCAGCCTTTTCAAAGACTTTCCTGGATGTCTACACAGTTTTGAAACTTGATTATGTCATCGAACGAACGTGTGACAAGACTGGCCGTCCTTCGGGAAAAGCGTCCATTTCGGTCATAAAGGTTACCATTCGCGCGGCTAAAGAGTCCAAGGCTGTCTTTCACAAGTGGATAGCAGATGCCGATGCACTTAAAGATGGTGAAATCAAAATATTCGACTCTTCTGGCATTCTATCTTCGTCTATCCAGGACGCTACTGGAATCGACCCTTTGCTTGATAGTGAAGAGGTTACGGACTTGTTAAGTGACATGGCAGGAGGAGCTATGGGTACAGCCATGGACGATGCCTCCGATTATGACACCCGCGACCTCGACTTGTACGACGAAACTCCGCACAAAGACTTGGTTGCCAAAGCCAAGGAACGAGGCATCGTCATTACCGACAAGGACACCGACGATGACATTAGGGATATGCTTCGTACATGGGATGATTTGAATACTAAAAAGGCCGATGGTGATACAAAGACCAAGTTCGAGGAAATTGATGATTCAGTTGACAAGAAGTCTCTTAGTGAATTGAAGGCTGCTGCCAAAGATTATGATATACCTGAGCCCGAGGATGAAACTAAGAATATGACTCTTGAACAGTTGAAACAGTACGCAAAAGAAAACGGTCTCAATGTTAAGGAAAACGCTACAGAGGATGATTATAAAACGGCGGTAAAAGAAGATATGGAGAAAAAATACTACCGTGTAGAAGTGAAAAAATTCAAGAAAGCCAAATTGGCTAAGGAAAAAAAGCAGGCATCGAACTTGGCGGATCAATCTTATGCCCCCGCCTATCAAAAGGCCGACGCACTGAAGAAACGTACCGTTACCTCTCTTAAAGGAGCCGGACAAGCAGCGGTAAAAAGGAATTTTGAGTGTGCAAGGTGCATCACTTTCACCAACGCGTATTGCATCAGCCTTCGGGAACTTTTTTCAGCCGACTCAAAAGACCAAAATGAGTTGAATTCATCCTATCCCTGGACCCTTGAAATCGGCATCAAGCCCAAGGAAGTGACTGTCACAGGTGAGCAACTCGCTTCTAACGTCTTCGATAGTGATCCACCAAAGTTTACGTTGTATTAAAAGAATAGGAGATTCTTGTTATGGCATCGTGTGAGTTTGACGTATTTCAAATAGGCAACAATCATCTTATCGTTAAAAAAACGGACAAGGTCGCTATGCCTGCTTCTGCCTACGAAAACAGCATTTTTTTCTATACTATTACGGATTGCTCGCTGACCAAGGAGTTCCTGAAACCCAGCGAATTCACTTTTACCCTCCGACGCGACAAAATCTCTAAAAATGATGAAACTTACGATGTTGTCAGAGACTTGATAGGGGAGCCTGTCATTTTTACTTTGGTGACAACGCTTGACGGAGCGAAAACTTCCACCTTGAGATACAGAGGCACCATTGGAAAAGTCTCCATGAAAGGATTGAACATCACATGTGTCGCCTATTCTGATGATGCCAAACTTCAAGGTCCTCCCAAAAGCCGGTGCTTTATAGGGAAAACACTAAAGGACATCGTCGAGACCGTTTGCGGCAATCTCAGAAAACAAGTTGTAATCCATGGCGTTTTTAACCAAAAAATATTCCCCCTCATCGTTCAGCATAACGAAAGCGACTACGATTTCCTTGTTCGTCTGGCCAAACGGTTTGGGGCTTTCTTTTATTTCAATAATCAGGATCAGCTTGTCTTTGGAAAATTGCAAAAGCCGCCGCAACCAAAGGAAATCAATTCCCCTCATTTCTCCGGTGCCAGTTATGAACTTCTGGCAAGCGACCCTAATGTGAGACTCATTTACCACGACTATGAGTCTAACGAGGATTTGACCACCTCCTTGACAGGATTCGAGGTTAACGCTGAGAAACTGTTTGAGAAAGCAAAAAGTGGTTCGGAACCTCTCAAACAAAACGACGACTACGAGTTCTTTCTCGATTATCCTGATGGCATACCTGTTCGTGATGCGAACACCTCCATATCGAATTTTCTGACCGGCTACCACAAAGCTATTCTTGGCAGCTACTCGTCAAATATGGCTTTTTGCAAATTTGTTTGTTATTTGTTTGATGTCGATCTTGGCTCGTTTGTGAAAATAAACGCCAACGGAGTGATGCTGGTAACCTCGGAAGTCCTTACCTGGGACTGCAATGGCTCGCCTTCAAACGAAGTCACAGCAGTATTGCTTCCCAAAGAAGGTGCTTCGGACGAAGACATCTTTGCACCCTACATGGATGTGAACGCTTATCCCAAATCAAGTGCCCAACGTGCCATGGTCATCGACAACGTTGATCCTATGAAAATGGGAAGGGTACAGGTGCAATTCGCTTGGCAGGCTGACCCCGCTAATGCTGATGAAAAGAAAGCCATTCCTTGGATTCGCATCGCCCAGCCTTACGGTGGCAACAAGAAAGGGTGCTACATTCTGCCTGAGATAGGTGAGGAGGTGATGGTAGGCTTCGAACATGAAAATATGGAGAAGCCTTTCGTTATAGGAACACTCTTCCATGACTCCGAAAATGCCCAATTGAAACAACTGCCCGAAGATACGTGGTGCGAAGTGGGTGGCGACCATAAAATGAACGAAATGAACGAAGTAAAAGCCTTCCGTACCAAGAAAGGCCATACCATCGAGTTCCATGACACCAAGGAAGGCAATGGATTCATTCGCATCTATGGCAACGAAAAGAAAGACGGTCCTAATTATGATATTGTCCTTTCTACCGATACAATTCAAAAACCGAACGGTGATCAAAAGGAGGATTACAAAGCCAAGAGCGCTGATGAGAGTGTCGAAGCAGGCAAAGATGTGAAGGAAAATGCGGAATACAAAGTGGGTAAGCTCCGTATTATGGTGCGAAGCAACGGCGGCGACATTATGCTCGACGCGGGCGCAGGCGACATCATCATGAACGCTGCCAACATCCGTGTCAACGCCACTGGCAACATTACCTATCTCATCGAAGGGAAGAACGTCATGAAAGCTAAAGGCGGACAATTCGTCGATGTGAAAGACAACTCGTTGGTGGTGCAAGGCAAGCAAGACATTGTGGTCAAAGGCGACCAAACCGTCAATGTTGACTCCAACTCGCTGGAGGTCCAGAAGAAGCAAAACATCGTGATCAAAGGCGACCAAACCGTCAATGTTGACTCCAACTCGCTGGAGGTCCAGAAGAAGCAAAACATCGTGGTCAAAGGCACCAATACCGAAGAATACAAAGAAGAGATTTCCATCAAGGCTGACAAAGCCGTTAAACTCAAAGCTCAATCCATTGCTTCGGAAACCGACCAGAAAACAGAGATCAAAGCCAGCCAGTCGGCACTGATCAAAGCCAGCACAGGTTTGGATCTCCAGGGAGGCAGCAAAGCCGACCTGAAAGCCACCAATGTTACCGTCGATGGTGATGCCGGCACCACGGTAAAAGGTGCCGATCTGACCCTTGACGGTAAAAACTCCATTTCGGAACGAGCGGCTAAGCTGGAACTCACCTCACCCTCGTCCATTTCGTTGAGATCAACGAAGATTGACCTTACTTCTCCCGACGGATCCCTTGCCGGTGTGTGGAAATTGCCTTGATTCAACAACAACCTATAACCTCAAAAAAAGAAGGATATGCCAACCGACGCAACTAAAGTTTGTATGGGCGCTACAATGAAATGTAGCATGGGGATGACCCCGGCACCCCTCGTGGTCACTCCACGCCTCTCATCCATACAAGGGAAGTTCATTGCCAATATCATGGACTTTAAACCTATGGTCAATATCCCCAGTTTCGGCATGTGCCGGTCATTGGCCAATCCTACCGTCGCTTCAGCCACCTCGGCAGCCTACGGTGTACTCACGCCGATGCCTTGCATGCCCGTTACCACAGCCCCTTGGGTGCCTGGCGATCCCCTTGTGCTCACCCAAAACTTCCCAACACTCACCAACACCAGTAAACTGATGTGCATGTGGGGTGGGGTGATCGACTTTGTGAATTCTGGACATATATAAAAGATAAATACAATATAACCATGGAAGACTTTTACGTTCATATTCGCTATCGCAACAAATCCATCAAGTTCAAGATCTCCGATCCCAACTACGAGATGGAACAACTGATGAATAGCCTTAAAAACGCAGCCGACAAAGAAGGCAAACGCTTCTTCAACCTGCCCGAGATGATCGACTTCACCCCGACAGAATACTACTTCGGGAAAATGGACGAGGCCACCGGACAATGCATCATCCTGCAACCCCGCATCGGCAAGACTCATATGCGCATGTCGGACTACGCCATCCAAAACGGTGACACCCTCGACGTCGTTCCTGACCCCATCGCCGGATAAAACAAGATTAAAATGAAAAGAATCATTCTATTGATATTGCTGTTCCTCCCATTCCTGGCCTTCCCTCAGGAAGAAGAAGACAATTCCCTGGAGATCAACCTCAACACCCTGCTGAGCGACCTCAACAGCCTCAACAACAGTATCCAGACCTACGACGACATCGCCAACTACGATTACGAGTTCCAGGAAGCCGGCAACCGCCTGAAATCGTTTGCCGCCATCGTCGCCAAAGATAGCCCGCTTTACGATACCTACGACCTCTGCAACCACACCTACTACACCATCCAGAAACGTATCGAGAGCCTTCAGGACGATCACGAACGGCAACACGACTACGACAACCTGATGGACCGATTCCAGCAGACCATCGTACAACTCGGACAACTGAAAGAACAAGGGGAGGGGTTCGCCGAAAACAAACAGCCCGACTCGCTGGCCATCGTCAAGAAAAAAGCCACCCGAGCCTACCTGAAAGCCTCGTCCGACAGCGAAGCTCAGAAGAGCCTGATGGAAGACCCGACAATGCAACAACTTTGGCAAAACATCGAGCAATATAACGAGGAAATCGAAGAACTTGAATGCCGTTCCATGGACAAGCTCTATGAATCCGCCTTCCGTATCGTCATGGTGGCCCTTGCTCTTTTCCTCGTCATCAATACCCTGCGCACCAAGGTGAAAGCCAAGAAGATGTCGAAACAAGCCCAACAGCAGATGAACAAACTCATGGGCAACGACGACGCCCCAGTGCTCACCATCTTGTTGCTGCTGTTCCTTGCCCCGCTGCTACATGCCCAAGAGATTGTGCTCGACTATCCCCGTTACCAGCCTGGACTCGACACCGTGTTTGTCGACTTCAAGGTGGTGGACAACGGCCATAAACTCAACCTCGGCACTGTCAAGAAAGAGTCCGTCAGCATTTCCGAGACTGGCTATAATGGCAACAACTCAGGCACTACGTTGGTCGATGTTCTCGACATCCGCAACTACGATCCCGATTACGCTGCGGACAACTACTCGCTCATCGTGCTGGCCGACCGTTCTGTCACCCCCGAACAGCTGCAAGCCCAACGCCAAGCCATCACCGAGATTTTCCAAGGCTTTCCCAAGGCCCATTTCTACATTGCCGCCATGGATGAGCCACGTACCCCGACCGCAGAGATACGTGATTTCTATCAGTTGACCCAATGGCTCGACACCTGCTTCAACATACCCTCCACCAACGGAAAGTTCCTCTATAAGGCACTGGCATCCGTGATGGAGGAATGCTCCAAAAGCGACAATCACGACTTCTATCCTGAGGTGGACTACAATGCCAACCTGAAAAACGACACTAAAAAAGTCATCCTTGTGCTGACCAACGGCGTCTACAAGAATGACGACGGCACCTACATCGGAGGAGAGGACTTCTTCCGCATCAAGATGACCCTGATCTCGGAAGAGGAACTGCGTGGTAAGACGCAAGTGAAATACGTGTTTTTCGGTGACAACTTCATCAAAGACGACTTCCGTAGCGAGGTGCAATACGTGTCGAAGGACGGTGACCATTTCTATCCGGAATACGACTTCCAGAGTCTGAAGGAGGATTTGATTATGCATCCCGATCCGAAGGCTATGGACTACCGCATGGTCATTACCAATCTTTCCGAAAAACTCTACGATGGCCAGAAGATTACCCTCTATGCCTACTTGCAACAGGACGATATTGACGCTTTTGGCTCACGTTCTTTCACCAAAGGCTCGTTGATCGACCCTGTACGAGTCCACGACAGCCTCCATCAGCAACTTATGACCATCGGGCAATGCCTTCTCATCGCGCTGATCTTGTTGGGACTGTTGTATCTCCTGTTCCGTATTACCTTCCCACGAATCAAATACAAGAGATTCAGAAGATGTTATGTGAAACGCTTCGAGCGCGCCAACCCGTTGCCTACCAAGGCGAGCGACTACGTGGGGCAGAAGTGCTACTACTGCAAGGAGGCTTTCCAACCTGGCGACGAGATTGTGACACGCTGCGAGCATACCATGCACTATGACTGCTGGAAGGAGAACGGCCACCAGTGTCCCGAGTTCGGCAAGGAATGCGACAACGGCAACTATTTTTACAACGAGGACCATCGTTGGGATCCCCGCAATGCACCGCATTTCCTGAAGTGGCTCATGGCAGGTTTGTTTGCTGGCCTCGTCAGCTGGTTGGTGTTCCGTCTTACCACCCACAATCACCTGTTCTATGACCTGATTAGTGATATGGTGATGCTCTCCGAAAAGGTTGGTCTTGACACATCGGGCAATGCCTTCGTCGAAAAGATCCACGACATGCTGTTTTTTGGCTCCATCGTCGGTTTCATCGTTACCTTGGTCGCCTCTTGGTTTGTGGAGCGCCGCAAGAAGACCCCCGGTCGGGTGGGCATCATCCTACTTCGTGCTATTTGTGGTTTCCTGATTGGATTTATCGCTTTCTTTATTGGCGGTTGGATTGCGCTGGCTACGGGGAAAGACTACAACAACTTCCTTGTCGATATCGTTCCTTGGCTGCTGATGGGTGCCGGTGTAGGCTTCGTGATTGCCTACCGCACTGCCGTGCCGGTGAAACGTGCCATATTATGCGGTTTTCTGTTTGCCATGCTCGGATTCGTCATCCTCTACATGTTCAGTTTCGATGGCAGCAACTTCGAATTCCATTACATCGGCCTGTTGGCCAGTCTGCTTTGTCTCATCGGCGTTATGGTGTTTGCTGGCGGACTCTATGCCTGCATCGCCCTTCACGAACACGTTTCAAAATGCTACTTCCTCCATATCGAAGGCAACCTCAAGAGCCGCGATGTGGCCATCTACAAGTGGATGAACCGTACCGGAGGCTACCGGGTGGTCACCATAGGACGTTCCGACCGTTGCTATATCGACATGGACTGGGACAATACCGAGGGACTCGACGGTGTCATTGCCGAAGTCTACATCGAAAATGACGTGCCTTATTACAAGGTGCTAAGTACCAACCAGGTCATCAGACTAAAGCACGGCAATTCGTTCCGTATTGGAAAAACAATATTCACTTATATAGAAAAGGATAGAATCTGATGGAACGCAACGGAATCAAAGCGGAAACATGGTTGTCGGTGACCCATCCCTCGCAGAAAGAATGGGTGGTGCGGACAAAAGGTATCTTCTCCAGAGACTACGCCGAAGACCTCCGTTCTTGCAGTCCAGAGGAGGCCTGTGTGGAACTTTCGCGCGATGGCCTTTATGAGATCCTGCCTAACAGACTGTTTTTCACTGGTGAAGAGCTTTTAGGCGTCGAAGCCAAGGATTTTGAGTGGACCGACAATGTGCTTAGGAATCGGGTAGAACGCATCAAGACAGCCCTGTTGCCATTCGATTCGTCATATTTCAACCATTCGCTCGCTCTTGAACACAAGCTTAACAGGACCTTGGCCGGGAAAAACGAGCTATTGCTCCAAACATTCACTGGGGAAGACTTCTCCGAGGAACACAACCCATATATTCGCCAGATGGCGATTATGCTGCCTCAGGCTGCTCATCTTAGAGGCGACTACCGTTTCTTGTGCAAATACATCACACTCATTCTGGGCTATAAGACCGATTATAAGCTCACTGAAAACCGTGTGCGCTTCATTGTCAACCGCTCTAACTTGGATCGTAAAGCCTTTTTGAGCTACCTCGATGAGATGGAGTCTTTCTTCCATTTCGTGGAGGAATGGTTCGTTCCTTTCGAACTGCAATGTGACTTTAAAGTGCGCGATTTCGAGCGCGATGACCGCATGGAAGGTCCCAATAAACTATTACTCGACTATAACGCCACCCTTGGCAACAAACCCCGTAAACAACCTGAACTATGAACAAGGACATCAGAATCAAATGGAACACCGGGATGGAGCTTCTCCCAGAGACCTTCATCCATTTAGAGAGCCAACTGGCCGAATACCGTCAACTGCTGCGCAAAGTGCAGGCCTCGCAACAGTTCGGGTTGATTTCTGGGATGGCTTTCAAAGCAGGGGTGAGTATGGAAGGTGAAACGCTTAGCATCGGGGAGGTGGAATGCCATGCCTTGCTGCAAGATGGTGGCCTTGTGGACGTCAAAGGTGGATTTGAACAGCAACTCTCTCTCTCAGGCCAGACCGATAGTTGCTATCTTGCCGTTTGTCCCTCCGACAAGGAACGGGAATATGAAATTGACGAGGTGCCTTTCGTTGCCAATGAAGTTGAATTCGGCCTGCGGAGCCTCAAAGCACTGCCTGGCACCATACCCATCGCCAAGGTCATCCGTGAAAACGGCGACTGGAAACTGCAAGACGACTATATTGTTCCAGTCATGACCATTGCTGACTCAAACATCCTCGGTGAGATGATCAAGGCCATGCTTCAGTTGGTACGTCAAATTACTAGCTATGAAAAGTTCAGTTTTCTCCGCAACCACGACATGATGCGGATGCTGGCCGAAGAGATGGAGTGCGTTGATAAGTACCAGAAGCCAAGCACGTTTGTGACACTCTGCCGCCGTTTTGTCCGCATGCTTTCATACGTTATTGCGGAAGAACCGATTCAGATTGCAGCCTATAATCCTTATGACATCCAGTTGTTCCTAACGCAGGTCTGTGGCTTTCTCATCAAGGCCTACGAGATACTACCAACTATAGAAATTATTGAATATCAACAAGTTGTAAAACAAGAGCCCGAGCCTGAACCCGAGCCTGAACCCGAGCCTGAGCCCGAGCCTGAACCTGAACCTGAACCCGAACCTGAACCCGAGTGCCCCATCCTTTAATTGAACCGCTATGTACGTCAAGCGACCCATCATAATGAAAAAGACCAATGTCGTCCTTAAACAGGATGGCATGAAGCGTTCGATCGATGCATTCCTCGATCTGCTGATCACTTCGGCCAAGGATAGCTTCAAAGCTGACGAAGACTTCGGTTTTTCACTGGAGGACTATCGCTTTGAAATCTACAGTCCCGAAACTGGCACTTTCCTTCAAACACAGCGTAAAAGGAGGAAGGATCTCATAGAATCTATTGAGGATCCTATGCGCAAATACAAAATAGCGGGGTCCAGCATCAATACGAATACCTTTGCAGAGCATCTCAGAGATACCATTGTACAATATGAGCAACGTCTGAAAAACGTGCAAGTTGGCATGGACTTCCTCCTCCGCGGTACCGTGCTTTTAATCTCCGTTGCAGGTGTTATCGATGACGGTTACGAGACCCCTTATAACTTTCTCAGAAAAATAAAAATCTGGTAAGCCATGAATAACGACGATATCAAAAACAGAATCGTTGAGTTGCGTAATAAAGTTTTCGCACTCTGGGCCCGGGAAGGCCAATGGGAGAAAGATAACCCCAATTCGCCTTTGTACGGGATGGACAAAGACCCGCTGGTGTCGCTGCTGATCACGGCATTGGCCTATCAGGAATACCAGATTGAAAACGATATCGAGCGCTTCCGTACAGGCATGGTAAGCGAGCTCGAGGAACAAATGCTGCCCTACCATCTGCTCAAGGCCACCCCTTCGGTCGCCATGATGTGCACTGCCAAAGCTCCAGGCAACCCAGCACGCTGTCTGGTTGGGGAGGATTCTGTTTTTACTGTAATGAAAGAGACTTTCCATAGCAGCAACAATATCAACTTCTGTCCTTTGTTCGAATCGAACATCATTGGCGCAACAGTCACCTCGTTCACCCAGATGTTTGACGGCAGATGCAATTTGACCCTCGAGGTGAGCGATGAGCGTACCGTGCTGGGCGGTGTGGGATTCCTCTTTAGAAACCTGGAGTTCGACGATGTGACCATGCACTATGGCGACAAGGAAGTCCCCTTGATCAGTCCCTGGGAGTATGACCGCTTCCCGATGAATACCGATTTCTCGTTCTGGAACCTCATCTACAACAAGTCACTGGCCTTCGGTACCAACGAGCAATGGTTCGACCTCTGGGCGGAGACCGGCGTACCGTATTATATGGCCGATCCCTATACACCCATCATCTTGAGTCAAGGCACCGTGGAACTCACCCTTGATTTTGAAGGGCTGAAGAGCAAGAACATCGATGTCAACAACATCTGCATCAACGCTTTCCCTGTGGTTAATGTCAACAAGAGACAGTTTGCGCTGACGCCTTCGGAGCCTACCGTGAAGATTGCCGATGATGGCGACTTCTTCATGAATTTGGTAGGGGAGTACGACACCGTGGAAGAGGCCGACAAGTTCATTCTTCGTCGTTACGGCTGCGAACGCTTCGGCCTTAGCGAATTGCTGAAGTTGGCTGACACCTTGCAAAAGAAGAATTCCACCGACTTTTACGCTTACCAAGCTATCCCGTCGCTGCAAGACGGCGACAAGATGCGCAAACTGAAGGTACTGCTCAAGGATATCATTGCAGCGGTAAAGAAGAATGGAACGCCCAAGACTGGAGTCTATGCATTGCTGAAGGAAGATGCCAAGGTGGAGGTCTCCATTCCGCTGACCGCCCTTTATACTGACGGAGCCAAAGGCAATGATATTGAAGTCGGAGCTCATGTGATGGCCGTCCCGAGCGACTTTGACCTGGGCCAGACTCGCCTGCTCACCCGTTCCAGCGGCGGCCGCGACGAGGTGACCAACGACGATGAGCGCAAGATGCTTTCGCATTACTATGCGCTAACCAACGATAAAATCGTGACCCGTTCCGATCTGAAGTCATTCTGCGTCAAAGAACTGTATCGCTACGACATCGGTAGTGTGAACCGTGTCGAAGTGGCTAACGATGAGGGTTCACGTACCTTGGTCGCTTTCGTCTCGGAAGTCAACCCTGGCCTCGACCTCGAATCCATCCAACTACGCCTCCAACGCCTTATCGACATCCACAGCTCCGGCTTGATGCCCGTCAAGGTCTTAATCGTCAAGCAATAATATGGCTACGTTACTCGTCGACGCCGGCTCCACCAAAACCGATTGGATCGTCCTGGATAAGGGGACGGTTACTCATCGTGTGGCTACACGGGGCTTCAACCCCAATTACTCCGACCCGAAGTTGCTTCCTGAGCTTCTTAAGGAATTGCCTGCC